>DJRZ01000033.1:0-6967 GCA_002440235.1 Alphaproteobacteria bacterium UBA6347 | reverse complement strand
TTGCGCGCGTCCTGCATGACGACGCTTTCGGTCAGTTCCAATTCCAAACGGTCGGGCGAAACGCCGCTGTCGGACAGGATTTTTTCAATCGTCCCGGCTAAATCCTCCTGCTGGAACTGAATGGCGGACAGATTGACCGCGATCGAAATTTTCGGCAATCCCATTTCGTCCCATTGTTTCAGGTGGCGCAGAGCTTCTTTCAAAATCCAGTCGCCCAGCGGAATGATCAGCCCCGTGTCTTCGGCGATCGGGATAAAGCGCACGGGCGACACGATGCCGCGCGTCGGGTGGATCCAGCGGACCAAAGCCTCCGCCGCGTTGATTTTTCCGGTATGGACGTTCAGCTGAGGCTGGAAGTAAAGCGCAAATTCGTTTTGAACCAGCGCCTTGCGCAAATCGCGTTCCAAAGCCAGACGGTCCTCTGTTTCGTCGTTCATTTCCTGCGAAAAGAAGAAATAGCTGTTCGGCGCGGAATTGGCGGCGGTGCGCAAAGCCATGTCGGCGTAGTTCACCAGCTTGTCCGGATCGGTGTCGTCATCGGGAAAAATCGAAATGCCGACGTTCGCGCCGACGTTGACTTCCGTTCCGCCCAAAAAGATCGGCGCCAGCACGGTTTCGATCATCGCCCGCGCGTTCATCGCCGCCGTTTCGGTGTTGGGAATGTCTTCGATCACCATCGTGAATTCGTCCCCGCCGATGCGGGCGACGAACCCTTTGACCGACGCCTGTTTCAACAGACGTTCGGCGACGATTTTCAGCAAATCGTCCCCCGCCGCGTGTCCCAAAGTGTCGTTGATGCGGTTGAAGTTCGTCAAATCCGCGAACAGGACGGCGACTTTTTTCTTGCGCGCCGCCGACCGTTTCAAAATCTGGCGCAACTGGTCGTGGAACAAACGGCGGTTCGGCAACCCCGTCAGCTGGTCGTAATTCGCCAGATGCAAAATTTGTCCTTCGGCGTTTTTGCGTTTCGTCACGTCGTCGCGCACGATCACGCAGTACGTCAGGTTTCCGTCCGCGTCCAAAATCGGCGAAATGCGTTCGTCGACGGTGTACAGCGATCCCGATTTGTGGCGTTCGACGATTTCGCCGTGCCAGCACTGCCCCGTGCGCAGGACGTTCCACATTTCCTCGTAAAACGTTTCGTTCTGCTGTCCGGTGCGCTGATGCACCAGCTTGTGTTCCAGCACTTCTTCGCGCCGGTAGCCGCTTTGCGAGCAAAAGGCGTTGTTCACCCACAGCGCGACGCCCCGTTCGTCCGTGATGACGAAAGCGTTCGGCGACATTTCCAGCGCCGCGCGTTGTAACCGCAGGCTTTGCTGGTCGGCGGCGAACTGCATCGCCATGGCGACGCGCAGGGAAAAGGTTTCCAGCCGCTGAATCACCGCGTTGTCCAGTCTGCCCAGTCCCGAATGGATTTCCAAAACGCCGTCAACGCCGTCGTGCGTCACCAGCGGAAAAGTGACGATCTGGCGGGTGTGTTCGCGTCCGTCGGCGTCGACGGTTTTATCGTCCGCCAACTCGATGACGCAAGTTCTTTTGGTGCGGATCGCCTGTCCCGTCGGACCGAATTTTTCCGTCAAATCGTCCCAGCGAATAGGCTTTTGCGGAAAGCCGGCGGACGATTTTCCCGCCACGGCGCACACGTCGACCGTGCCGTTTTTTTCCTTTTTGCCGATCCAGACCAGCGGACAGCCGAGCATTTCGACGATTTTTTCGCACAGGAAAGCGCAAAACCGTTCCGGCGTCTGTCCGCGCAGAACGCGGCGCAAAGTCGCGTGCAAAACGGAATCCATGCTTTCCGACATTTGGCGTTTGGATATGTCGCGCAACAGGCAGACGCACCCGCCGCCGTCGCACGGGGTCGCGACGACTTCGACGGGAAATTCCGTATCGTCCTTGCGCAATCCGACGACCTCCGCCGTGTTGTTCGCCGCGTCTTCCCCGCGCAAAGCCGCCAAAGCGCCGAACGCCGCGGCGGAATGTTCGCCGTCGGGCAGAACCGTCTGGACGCGTTTGCCGATCAATTCGTCGTTGCCGTAGCCGAACAGGCGGTGAACCGAAGAATTCGCCGCGACGATCTTTCCGTCGGGATCGATTTTCAAAACGGCACTCTGGTTGTTTTTCAAAAGCGCGACCACGGTTCTGTTCCTTTTCGACTGCGTTAAAAGCCGCCGCGCCTTTTATAGCGTGACGCGGGGCAAAAATCAAAGAAAAATCGGAAGCCCGTTTCAAATTTTGACCGGCGGAGGTTTTATCCGTTGATTTTTGTCAAACGGCGGGTTAAAAAATAGCGAAAGGTTCTCACTACATTAAGGATATGCGGCATGTCTGCTTTGGTTGGGATTATTTTGGGCTGGGGGATCGTTTTCACCTCCATTCGCTTGGCGACCCCCGATATGTTGTCGTTTTGGGATTTGAACAGCTTTCTGCTGGTCATCATCGGTCCGTATTTCTCGATGCTGATGGCGTATTCCGGCAAAGACGTCAACACCGCCAACAAAAAATGGCTGGGCGCGTTCAAAAAAGACGTCCCGATCCCCTATAAAGACGAAGTCGGACGTTTCGTGCGCTGGGCGTACATCACGCAGAAAAACGGACTGCAAGGGCTGGAAAACGACGCGATGTCGACCGTCGGCGAAAACGACCCGTTTTTGAAATACGGCGTCGAACTGGTGATTTCGGGCTACACGGGAACGGAAATCCGCGAAATTTTGAAAGAATCCGCTTTCAGCGCCTATCAGCGCGACGGAAAACCGTCGGAAATCCTGACAAACATCGGGGCTTACGCGCCCGCGTTCGGCATGGCGGGGACGCTGATCGGGCTGGTCGTCATGCTGGGCAACATGGGGGCGGATCCCGCCGCGATCGGTTCGGGCATGGCGGTGGCGTTGATCACGACGTTCTACGGCGTCATGTCCGCCCGTCTGATCTATCTGCCCATCGGTGTGAAGCTGGGGGCTAAAAACGACGAAACGCTGTTCCGCAATTTGCTGGTGACGGAAAGTCTGGTTCTGCTGGCGGAACGCAAAAGCCCCCGCTACATTCAAGACAAGCTGAACGCTTTTCTGGATCCGTCCCAGCATTTCCTGATCGACCGCGACATGCAACGCTGAAAGGATTTCCGCGATGCCCATGCCCCCGAAGAAAAAAGAGGTCAACACCGACGACTGGCAAGGCACTTACGGCGACTGCGTGACGTTGTTGCTGTGCTTTTTCGTGATGTTGCTGGCGGCGTCGAAAATGGACACGGTCATGTTTGAACAGATCAGAACGGGCATGGCGCGCGAATTTACCGACAAACAGCCCGACAGCCCCGTCATGCTGCTGCGTTCCGATCTGGACGACGATTTGCGCGCGCTCAGCATGGATTCGACGGCGACGCTGGGCAGCGACCATATCGGTTTGATTTTGGATTTGGAAACCGACGCCTTTTTCGACAGCGGATCGGCGGAGCTGAAACCCGCCGCGATCCCCGTTCTGCGCCGTCTGGCGTCGACGATGAATTCTCCGCGATACCGCATTTTCAGGTTTGAAGTGCAGGGACACACCGACGACAACCCGATCGCGACGTCGCAATTCCCGTCCAACTGGGAACTGTCGTCCGCCCGCGCGTCCGCCGTCACGCGCTTTTTGATTCAAAGCGGCATCGACCCGACGCGTTTTCGCGCCGTCGGTCTTGCCGACGTTCAGCCGCGCTATCCGAACAGGGACGCTTACGGCGAACCGATCCCGCACAACCAGCGCCGCAACCGCCGCGTCCGTTTGCGCATGGATCCCGTGTACAAATAAAAAGAGAGGGCGGCTTTTCAGCCGCCCGCAAATTTTCCTTTGAAAAAGTTTTCATGTCCCGTTTTTTCGGCGGTCAGCCTGAAAACGACGCAGCCGTCGGGGCAGACAATCGTTTTTACGTATTTTCCCTCTCCGCCGATGTTTTCCAAATCGCCGCCGCTTCTGACCGCTTCCATAACGGGAAACAGAACCGTCATCATTTTGGAACAAATCCCCTGCCCGCATTGATTGACCGAACAACCGTAGGCGCATTTGTAGACGTCGCCGATCTCTTCGCCGTTGCGGCAGTAATGTTCGGTGCGGTCGCCGCGCAGGAAACCCGTCACCTCGATTTTAAATTCGTATTCCTCGTCATACCATTTTTTCATAACGACGCTCCGGTCAGGATATTCAGTTCGTTTTCCAGAACAGCCAGCTCGGGCGGTTCGGACAAACGGTGCCCGCTGTTTTTCAAAACAACGACTTTAACGTTTTCGCTTTTTGCGGCATCGCATATTTTAAAAGCCGTTTCAACAGGAACGCAGTCGTCTTTTTTCCCGTGGATCAAAGTCATCGGACAAGCGACGTCCAGACTGTCCGCGCCGTTCAAAACCAGATGATTTTTTCCGTCTTCGAACAAATCGCGCGTCCACGGGTCGCCCTCCTCCGTCCAGCCGTTCGGCGTGTAGACGACGCCTTTTTCCAAGACGTCTTTTTTCTGTTCTGCTGAAAAGGAAGCCCACACGCCGACGGTGAAATCAGCCGCCGCCGCCAATCCGACGACGGCTTTGACGCGTTCCGGACGCGCGCGCGCCGCCAGCAGGGAAATCCACCCGCCCATCGAACTGCCGACCAAAATCAGCGGCGACCGCGCCGCATGTTCGATAACGTCCAGCGCGTTGTCCAGCCAAAGCCCGATCGTGCCGTCCGTGTATTTTCCGGACGATTGCCCGTGTCCGATAAAATCGAACGCCGTGAACGAAAAGCCTTTTTTTTGACAGTATTCCTGTAAAAACAGCGACTTTGAAGCGTTTTTGTCGGACAGCGTGCCGTGCATGAAAACGATTTCAAGGGGCTTGTCCCCCGAAACGCGGCGATAGGACAAACGCCGCCCGTCCTTTAACGTCAAAAAGGCGTCCATGTTTTTTCTCCCTTACAAATCGGAAAACAAGTCGTCGACGGCGGCTGATTTTTTGCCGTCTTTCTTTTCGTTCGCTTCTTCGGATTTTTTATCGTCGGGTTCGTCCCGCGGCTTTTCCATCGCGCCGTCGTCATCGTCGGAAAAAGCGTTGAAAATGTTGCCGAACAGCTTTTTCTTCTTTTCCTGTTTCGGGGTTTCTTTTCTGGCGATCCACGCGTCGGCGAGCTGTTTTCCCGAATCCCGAATGGACTTTTCCAGATTTTCGTCCAGCATCTGCACGTTGGCGTTCGCGGCGGACAGGGAATCTTCGTCCGTGTACTTTTGCGCCAGCAAAATGTATTTGTAGCATTCAGCCAGATCGGGCGTCACGCCGTTGCCTTCGCAATACATGGGACCCATTTTGGAAAAGGCGATGAAGTCGTCGCGTTCGTTCGCCAGCTGCTGATAAATGTCCAGCGCCGCCAGCGGATTGGGGGATTCCAGCCCCTGCCCCAGAACGTACACGTCCGCCAAAGCGAGCATCGCCGCGCGGTCGCCGGCGTCCGCTTTCGTTTTCAGAGCGTCGACGACGGGCTGAAAGTTGTTTTCGCGCACGGCTTTGTTCAGCAAACGGCGGGGAACGCCGCCCGCGACGATCAAATCTTCGGTCGGGGTTTTAATGGTCAGCTTGATTTCCTTTTGAGGTTCCTTGCCGTTTTTAGCTTTGGGCGATTTGCCGCCCGTCCCCTCTTCCAGCAAGGAATCCGCCATCGCCAGACGCGGCAGGGATTCCTCGCGCGTTTTTTTCTTCCATTTCAGCGCGCGTCCCTGCGCCAAAGAAACCTCTTCGCTGCGCATTCTTTTCGCCAGCGTGTCGCGTTTTTGCGCGGCTTCCTCTTTCGCGGGCGACGTTCCGTACGCGGCGACCAGGTTGTAATAGGTGTGCGCGCCGACAATGTTGAACGGCAATCCGCGGATCGTCGCGTTGCCGTACAGGTCGGCAAGCTCCATCTGCGCTTTGGAATTGCCCTGGTCGGCGGCGAGCTTGTACCAGAAAACGGCTTGCGAAAAGTCCTGCGGCGTGCCGACGCCTTTCAGATACATGCGCCCCAAAGCCATTTGCGCGGGGGCGTAGCCCTGATCGGCGGATTTTTTGTAAAACGAAAACGATTTGACGGCGTCCTTTTTGACGCCCAGCCCCTCTTCGTACATCAGGGCGATGTTGTATTGCGCGGGAAAACTGTTGTTTTCGGCGGCTTTGGAATACCAGAAAAAGGCGTCTTTGTAGCTTTTGTCCTCGCCCTGCCCCGTGTAATAGGCGTTGCCGATTTTCAGCTGAGCCTTTTCACTGCCTTCTCCGGCGGCTTTGCGGTAGATTTCCATCGCTTTGAACGGGTCGGGTTCGAATCCCTGCCCCTGTTCGTACATGCGTCCCAGATAATAGCGCGCGTCGGCGTCGCCCTCTTTTTCAGCCAGACGGGTGAATTCCTCGGCGGCGAAAGTGTAGTCGCGTTCGTTCAGCGCGTCCATCGCTTCGCGCAAAGTGGCGAACGCCGGCGACGACAGCGCCAGACAAACCGTCCCGACCAGAAAACCGTGTTTGAAACCGCGCGCAAAAGTCATGATCAAGCTTCCTTTTCACCCATATCGCCGCCGCGCACGTTATGCACCAGCTGTTCCAGACGGTTCATGTCGTGAACGACCAGAGCGCCGTTTTCGCGCGTGACGATGCCTTGTTTCGCCAGATCGCTCATCGTGCGGGCGACGGTTTCGCGCACCGTGCTGATGCGCGCGGCGATGTCGCTGTGGACGGGAATGGGGGAAATGTAGACCTTTCCGTCCTTTTCGACGCCCTGTTTGTGCGCCAGACGCAGAATTTCGGCGTGAACGCGGTTGTTCGCCCCCAGCGTCGACAGTTCGATGATCCGTTCGTTGGCGAAACGGACGATCGTCGCCATTCTTTGCATCGTGCGCAAAGCGACCGTAAATTCCTCGCGCATGCAGTCCATGAACTTTTCAGCCGACAAAAAGGCGATTTCCGTCGGTTCCAAAGCGATGACGCTGGCGGAGCGCGGTGCC
>DJRZ01000045.1 GCA_002440235.1 Alphaproteobacteria bacterium UBA6347 | reverse complement strand
TGCTTGCGGCTTCGTGCAACGGCGTATTGCCGTCGTCATCTTCTGCATTGACGTCGTCATCGTGTTCGATCAGTAGTTTTTCGACTAAATCGATATTATTATTCCGTATGGCTTTAAACAAATCATCGATCATTGTTATATTTCCTCATTTTTATTCGCAACCGAACGAAAGAGTGCAAAACTTCAACTGTTGACAAGGGAAACGCTTATTTTGTCGCAAGAGGAAAAACAAGCTTTTGGTTTGGATTCCTTTTTCTATGACCTTTGCAGGAGGGGGAAAACGCGCGTATGAAAGAGGAGAGGGCGTTTTTGCCGGTTTCTTTTGCGTTGAAAACAAATCCGATATCGTAGACGCCTCCTTTTTTAAGAAGAGCATACATCCGTTTGTTCCATCGTTTATAATGTTAAACACCGTTCCGCGAAAAAAGAAATAAAAAACGGGAGGAAACGAATCCCCTCCCTCGCGAAAAATTTAAATGGTCGATTTAAAGTTCCCGTCTTCATCATATATACGAGTAGACGAACCATCTTTAACACTAACGGTTGTTGCTGTATATCCGACTAAACCGTCGTATGCGGGAATGGTCGATTTAAAGTTCCCGTTTTCATCATAGATGCGGATAGAAGAACCGTCTTGTTTTACTGCTCCGATCATTTCAAATCTCCTTATGTCCAAACTGTTCCATACAAGTGTTCCTATTTTTAGGGACGCTATTTTTGAAAAAAGGCGATTGGGAAAATATGAAAAAAAACATTGACTCCGGCTATGAAAAAGTCTATAAAAATAGCGTCCGCTAAATTTGAATAGCGTTTTGCCGAATTTAGCGGACGCTTTCTTCTATTTCTGCTTTTTGATGAAATCGTACAGTGTTCCGCTGCTGATTTTCATGGTTTTCGCGATTTTTGTTTTACTCACGCCCGCGTTTAACAGGGCGATGATCTTATCCCCTTTCCCGTCCAGAACGTGCCGCTTGTTTTTCGATCCTTTCCGCCGTCCGATCGCTTGTCCGTTCATTTTACGGCGTTGCAATGCTTCTTTTGTGCGCTTGCTGATCATTTCCCGTTCCAGTTCCGCGACCAGCCCGAAAGCGAACGCCAGTATCTTGCTCTGCACGTTGTCGCCCAGTTCGTAACCGTCTTTGACGGTCAACACTTTCGCGCCGATCTTCATGCAATGTTCCAAAATGGAAATGACCATAAACAGCCGCCGCCCCAAGCGCGACAGTTCCGAACAGATAATCACGTCGCCCGATTTTATCCGTTTCAGCAACTTGCCGAGTTTGCGCTTTTCGGGTTCTTTTATCCCCGACACACCGTCATCGATAATCCAGCTTTCAATCGGCAGCCCCCGTGTCTGCGACAACTCCTCCACGCCGATTTTCTGATTGTCGCAATCCTGCTTGTCCGTCGACACCCGCAAATATCCGTACACCGTCATATTTCGATTTTCCTTTCGTTGGTTTCAAACGGTCTTTACGGTGGCGCAAAACAAATCAAAGGGAAATGGCGCGGCGCGAAAATCAAGCATAAAAAAAGACTTTCCGCCCGAAAGCGGAAAGTCCTTTTGACGCCGAAAGAAATCGAAAATTATTTCTTTTCGGCTTCTTTCTTGGCGATCGCGGCGCCCAAGATGTCGCCCAAGGAAGCGCCGGAATCGGTCGAACCGAATTCGGACAAAGCTTCTTTTTCTTCGGCGATTTCGCGCGCTTTGATCGACAGGGATATTTTGCGCGTCTTGGAATCGATCTGCGTGACTTTCGCGTCGACTTTGTCGCCGACGGCGAAGCGTTCGGGACGCTGTTCGGAACGGTCGCGGGACAGGTCGCCCTTGCGGATAAAGCCCTTGGAACCGTTGACGTCGACTTCGATGCCGTTTTCGGTGATCGCGGAAACGACACCCGTCACGACGTCGCCTTTCTTGATGTCGGAAACGGCGTCGGCGAACGGATCGTTCGACAGCTGTTTGACACCCAGAGAAATGCGTTCTTTTTCAACGTCGACGTCCAGCACTTTGGCTTTGATCACGTCGCCCTTCTTGTAGTCTTTGACGGCTTCTTCGCCGCTTTTGTCCCAAGACAGGTCGGACAGGTGAACCATGCCGTCGATGTCGCCTTCCAGACCGACGAACAGACCGAATTCGGTGATGTTGCGGATTTCGCCTTCAATCACGGAACCCTTCGGGTGCTTTTCGGCGAACGCTTCCCACGGATTGGGCATGCACTGCTTCAAACCCAGGGAAATGCGGCGTTTCGCCTGATCGACGTCCAGAACTTCGACTTCGACTTCCTGAGAAGTGGAAACGATCTTGCCCGGGTGGACGTTTTTCTTCGTCCAGCTCATTTCGGAAACGTGAACCAGACCTTCGACGCCCTGTTCCAATTCGACGAACGCGCCGTAATCGGTGATGTTCGTCACGCGACCGGTCAGTTTGGCGCCTTTCGGATATTTGGCTTCGACGTTGGACCACGGATCGGCTTCCAGCTGTTTCATACCCAGCGAAATGCGCTGCGTTTCGGGGTTGAAGCGAATGATCTGAACCTTGACGGGCTGACCGATCTGCAACGCTTCGGACGGGTGGTTGATGCGTTTCCAGGCGATGTCGGTCACGTGCAGCAAACCGTCAACGCCGCCCAAGTCGATGAACGCGCCGTAATCGGTGATGTTCTTGACGACGCCGTCCAAAATCTGACCTTCGGACAGGTTTTTAATCAGCTCGGAACGCTGTTCGACGCGGGTTTCTTCCAAAACGGCGCGGCGGGAAACGACGATGTTTCCGCGGGCGCGATCCATTTTCAAAATCTGGAACGGCTGCGGCGTGCCCATCAAAGGTCCGACGTCGCGGACGGGGCGAATGTCGACCTGCGAACCGGGCAGGAAAGCGATGGCGCCGGACAGGTCGACCGTAAAGCCGCCCTTGACGCGACCGAAGATGACGCCGGTGACGCGTTCGCCGTTGGCTTGGGCTTTTTCCAATTCGTTCCAAGCTTCTTCGCGGCGGGCTTTTTCGCGGGACAGAACGACCATGCCGTCCTTGTCTTCGTAACGGTCAATGAACACGTCAACCTGGTCGCCGACCTTCATTTCCGCGTTAAAGCCGAATTCGCGGCGGGCGATGCGCCCTTCGGATTTCAAACCGACGTCGATCGTGACGAAATCGTCGGTCAGACCGACGATCGTGCCTTTGACGACAGAGCCTTCCAGCCCTTTGTCCTCGCCGAACATTTCGTTGAACAGGTCGGCGAAATTTTCTTTCATCGCCGGAATTTCTTCGGCTGTGTTTTTAGTTACCATAAAATTTAGATCCTTCACAAAAGTGTATTCTTGCCGTCCGGTTGTGTCCGGAGGTCTGCACGTTGAAAACGACGAAGCCGCCCGTGCCTTGCGGCTTCGCGCCCTGTATACACGAAAACGGGCGGTTTTGCAAGGGATTTATTAAGAAAGCACTCATTCAAACAGTTCGATTTCTGTGTCGAGAAAGCCATATTCGTAAACCTTGGGAAGCAATTTGTCATGCAAGCGTTTATGGGCTTCATTTAGCTTTTTAATTTCTTCTGTTTCGCCGTATGCGTCTTGTACAGCCATTCGAATTTGCCAAAAACCTGCATCCCAACTGTCGATTTTGTATTTTCTGGAATCAATTTGAGGAAAATTTTCGTAGAAGAATTTATACAAGTTCTTTCCGCATTCCAAAACGTCTTTTGCCTCAGAGGTAAGCAAAGATTTTCTTTGTGCAATATATTTTGCTAAGAATCTGTCTTGATTGGCAGAGGCTAGATTGAAACAAATATCACCATTGCATG
Source organism: Alphaproteobacteria bacterium UBA6347 (assembly GCA_002440235.1). Taxonomy (GTDB): domain Bacteria; phylum Pseudomonadota; class Alphaproteobacteria; order CAAGCB01; family CAG-977; genus UBA11549. Next base: position 32,763 of record DJRZ01000045.1, on the reverse strand, counting down.
TCCATTTTTTTATCTTATCAAGCATAAAAGGATAGAAATGATTCTCTATTTGATAGATGTTTTCATTATAGAACACGTCTTTTAGCGAAGATGTATTGTTTGATTTTGAAAAAGCATTGTAGATTGTGCAATCCAATGCGAAAGAGTCAGAGACGAAGTCATGCGGTTGCCGGAACAAGTCCTTATTGTTTTCGGGTGTCGGTTTTGGCAAACAACGGACGCAATGGGAAATCATCGCTTTTTCAAAAATATCTGGATTAACCGAATATGCGCCGGCACTGGCGTTTGGCGCCGACAAAATCGTCCAATATTTTTGATGTTGCATGTCAGAACCGCAAGCGCATATAGAACAGATAAAATTTTTGCAAATTCTGTCCCGTTTATCCTTGTTGCCATTAGCAATATTTATGGCGTTTTTAAGCGGAGGAAACGTGATCGTGCATTTAGGTCTTACAAACCATTTGTTTAATAATGTTTCATTCGTATCGGATAGAATACGTTTTTTTCCGATTTTTTTTGCTTCATCATTAAAATAATCAAGCACTATCTTCTGCTTTTCAATTTTTTTATGAGCATTCATATCCCATATGGCAAAAGCGCATAAAAAACGACCGCTTGCTCTGTAAAAATTCCCGATAGAGAACGTAAATCCTTTTTTAAAAGTGTAATCAAAAAACTTGTCTCTGATTTTTTGATCATTGTTTGAGTTGATATATTTTATCGTTGAATACAGACAAAGCGTTGTATGTGATGGCATTTCTTTTTCAATTCGATATAAAAACTGGATAAGCAGTTCGCGGCTAACTTCTTTCATACCGTCGATTGCCATCATGCTACGAATTTTTGTTTTGGATACTCCTTCACCGACTTCCGGATTATTTGCGGTAGCCCAAGGCGGGTTGATAAAAACGATCCATATCAGATCTTTGTTTTTTAAATCATCTTGCAATTTTTGAGGAAGCTTCTTGTATGAAAATGTATTATTTTCAATATCATCATTTAAATAGTCGTATTGAAAACATGTGGCTGACGGATATATCTGATTCAGATATGAAACCTCATCATTTTCTAACGTTGATAAATAACAGTATTGCAGAGCGTCGCTTGGTAAAGTAAATTCCAAATTTCCCGTTCCGCAAGCCATATCCCAAAATCTGTATTTTCCGGATTTCCACCATTCTTTGCCAATGACGCTTTCCAAATATTGCAAGCCTTTTCCCGCAAAAGACAAAGGCGTATAAAAAGCTCCCTCAAAGCGACGTTTGGACTCTTCAATTAAACGATCTCCGAATTGGCGCAAATTGCAAACATCTTGCGGTTTGCATTTTTCAAACATATTCCAAAAATCTCTATATTTGCGTATAGGTATATTAATCGCATCGAAAGAGCCGTCTGAAAATTGCAATAACACCTTGTCATTGACAATTGCTCCGGTATATATATCGGATAAGAAATAATCTTGAATAGAATGCTTTTTATCATCAATGGCATGTTTGAAATTTTTACACCATAGGTCAAAAATAGATATAAAATTTAAAGGAGTTATTTTCTTTTTGCAAAAATCAATGTTTTCAAAAAAAGATTTTTGGCTCGTTATTTTTTTTAATTCATCAATAAAAGAACTTTCTGAAATGGAGTTTGAAAGATCGTATATACGGATATTGTATTTTCGCTTTTCTTTTTCCCCATCTTTTTGTAACTTTTTGGATATATCTTGAATTAATTTCTCATCAGGAGAGCTCGCTGCCCGATCCCAGTCGTATTTTGATGAATTGTACCATTCAGCATATTCAGAGGATTTTCCAATGAATGTAGTACGCTTACTTGCTCCGCAAAAGCAAAAAGATACGGGCTCTATGTAGTCACCATATTTTAAATCATGCAGATAATAAACAATTTGTGCAATGGTTTTACACAAATCATTGTTATTTTCAAAATTTCTGTTTAATTTGAATTCGTATAGGACTTGGGGAGTGTAATTATCTATGTTTCCAAGGGCTTTTATGTCGATTTTGAAGAAATTAATAAATTTTTGTTGGACTTCAATTTCTTTTGAACAAGTTTTTAATTTATCATATAAATTTATCATGTTTTTCTCCAGTAACTGTTTCTCTATCAAAGATATCTGTTTTCAATCGATATGTAAAGTAAAAAATAATGTGTATGCTTACATGGGGTACTGTTGAGGGATTTATCATGCTTTATGAAAACAAGGCATTTTCAAAAATGCATATAATATTTTTACAGTAATACGTTCCACGCTGTTAACTTGTCGTCAAACGACAAATGCGCGTTGGCGGGCGAGGTGGACGGCAGGGGGACGAGTGTCAGCGCGCTGACAAACGGCGCGGTTTTGAAAGCTTTGGTAAAGTTGTTATATGCTTTTTGACCGTTGAAAAACACCGTTTTAATGTTCGGGTATTGCTTGAAAAAGCGTTCAAAATCGTTCGGGACGGCGTTGCGGATATCCGAATCCAAGCTGCCGTCGCGGGCGCAGGTCGAAATCACGTCCCACAGCGCGATATGATGTTTTAACAGCAAATTCAGCTTGTCGTCGTATGCGGCGAACGGGTAGGGCGCGCCAAACAGCACCGCCATGATCCGCCAGAACGCGTTTTGCGGGTGGGCGTAATACTGCGCCCGTTCCAGCGATTTCACCCCCGGCATCGACCCCAAAATCAATTTGGTGCAACCGGAATTGACGGACGGTGCGAAACATTCGGGCATTTGTTCAACCTTTCAGCATATTCAAATAAGTGTCCAGCCGTTCGTTCAAATAACGGGCGAACAGGTTTTCCATCGCCGAAACGGACTGTTTTCCGGCATAGGCGTCAAAGGCGTTGTAATACGCTTTGCGGTCGGTGAATTTGATGTCGATCGGCGGAAATCCCGCTTTCATCAATTCCAGATTGACGATCAAACGTCCCGTCCGGCCGTTGCCGTCGATGAACGGGTGGATCGATTCAAATTCCAGATGCAACCGCGCCAAACGGGAAACGATATGCCCTTCGCCGTTTTGATAATCGGCAATCAGCCGTTCCATTTTCGGGGCGATCAAGTACGGCTGAACCGGCGTTGTTTTCGCCCCTGCGATATACACGGGAATGCGGCGGTACGCGCCCCGATCGTCCTTTTTGTCCGCCAAAACAAGGGCGTGAATTTGCTTGACGGCGGTTTCGGTCAGCGACCGTTTTTCCCGCACCAGTTCGCGGACGAAATCAAACGCTTCTTTGTGTCCGGCAACCTCCAAGTGATCTTTCAGCGGTTTTTCGCCGATCGTCAGTCCGCGCAACACCAAATCCGTTTCGCGCAAGGTCAGCGTGTTGCCCTCTATCGCGTTGGAATTGTAAGTGTATTCGACGATAAATTCCCGCGCCAGCCGTTCGGCTTCGCCCTCGGTCAGCGGGCGGCACGCGTCCAGGGCGGCTTTTTTATCGTCAATCAAAGAAAGCAGGCTTTTCGCCTTTTTCAATCGGGCGTCGGCGGGTTTGACCGCATCGGACGGAATCAGCCAGTTCCGCCCCGATTGAACCGCCCCCGCAATGCGGTTTTCGCGGCACAAAACGCGGACGCGTTTTTCCGATATGTTCCATTTTTCGGCTGTTTCCCGTGCGGACAAATACATTGGGCGGCACCCCTCAACTTTTGAAAAACATACCGGATTTTCGGAATAATGTCAATGTTTCGGAATAATATTCATTTGTTTCGGAACAATATGAAAAATCCGCCGAAGCGATCGCCGCGGCGGATTATATGAAAAAGGAAAAGCTTTATTCGTGGTTGATCGCGATGAAATCCAGCGCGGCTTGGAAAGCCTGAACGGCGTTCATGTTCGACGTGTCCAGAACAAAGGCGTCGTCCGCGGGTTTCAGCGGGGCGGTCGCGCGTTCGGAATCGCGTTTGTCGCGTTCCCTGATATCCGCCAGAATTTTGTCGTAATCGGCGGGTTTGCCGGCTTCTTTCAATTCCTTGAAACGGCGGTCGGCGCGGACTTCGGCGCTGGCGGTAACAAAGAATTTCACGTCCGCGTCGGGGCACACGACCGTGCCGATGTCGCGTCCGTCCAGCACCGCGCCTTTGGCGGGGGCGCCGTCTTCGAAAAACGGGCGGGCGACGAAATCGCGCTGCAGATCCAGCAGAGCCTGACGGACGGCGGGAATGGCGGCGACTTTGGACGCCGCGTTGCCGGTCGCCTCGTCGCGCAGGGCGGGGTTTTTCAGGACGGCGTTGATGCTTTGCGGATCGAAAGCTTTGGCGGCGGTCGCCGCGGCGGTTTCGTCGGACGGATCCTTGTTTTCCTGCAAAACGGCGTACCCGACGGCGCGGTACAGTCTGCCCGTGTCCAAAAAGGCGTAGCGGAAATGTTTCGCCAGATTCTGCGCCAAAGTGCCTTTGCCGGCGGCGGCGGGACCGTCAATCGCGATAATCATGAATGTTTGCTCCTGCTTTGTTCATCAAAGATATGAAGTTCGGAAAACTGGTGGCGATCGACGAAACGTCGTCAACGACGACGGGGCTTTCGCTCGCCGTGCCCATCACCAGAAAAGACATGGCGATGCGGTGGTCCAGTTTTGCCTCAATCCGTCCGCCGCCGCAAGGCTTTTTTCCTTTTCCGCGGATTTTCAGGGCGTCGCCGGCGATTTCGACGCAGTCGACGCCGTTTTTGTTCAGTCCGGATTTGATCGCTTCGAACCGGTCGCTTTCCTTGACTTTCAGTTCGGAAAGCCCGTTCAGGACGGTGTCGCCCTCCGCGAAAGCCGCCGCGACAGCCAGGATCGGGTATTCGTCGATCATGGACGGCGCTGTTTCGGCGGGAACGTCGACGCCCCTCAGCCGCGAAGACCGCGCCCGCACGTCCGCGACGGGTTCGCCCGCGACGTCGCGCCGGTTTTCGAAAACGATGTCCGCGCCCATTTCCCTTAACACGGTCAGCACCCCCGCGCGCAACGGGTTCAAGCCGACGTTCCGGATCAGGACGTCGCGGTTTTCGCCGATTACGGCGGCGGCGATCAAAAAGGCGGCGGAGGAGATGTCCGCGGGAACGTCGACGGCGCGGGCTTTCAGCCGTTTGCCGCCGCGCAAAGTGATAATGTTGCCGCCGCCGGGGATTTTTTCAACCGATATGTCCGCGCCGAACGCCTTTAACATTCTTTCCGTGTGGTCGCGGCAGGGGACGGGTTCGACGACGGTCGTCGGGGATCTTTTGTTCAGTCCCGCCAGCAAAACGGCGGATTTCAACTGCGCCGAAGCGACGGGCAGGGTATAGGCGAACGGTTCGTCGGCGACGCCGCCCGCGACGGTCATCGGCAGTTTGCCGTCCGCCGTTTCGACGCGCGCCCCCATTTCGGACAGGGGCAGGGCGATTCGATTCATCGGGCGGGTCCGCAGACTGGCGTCCCCCGTCAGCGTCGCCGCGACGCTTTGCCCCGCGATCAGCCCCGCCAGCAGCCGCGCGCCCGTTCCGGAATTGCCCATGTCCAGAACGGCGCCGGGGGAATGAAAGGCGGGAACGCCCGCGACCGTCCAAACGCCGTTCGATTTTTCGATTTCCGCCCCCAGCCGCCGCAAAGCGTTCGCGGTGTTCAGCACGTCTTCGCTTTCCAGCAGGTTGCGGATTTCGGTCGCGCCGTCCGCGACGGCGCCCAGCATCAGCGCGCGGTGGGAAACGGATTTGTCGGCGGCGACCATGAAATCGCCGCGCAGGGAATCGACTTTTTCGGAAACGGTTTCGGACATGAAAAAAATCACTTTTTACTGTTTTTTGTTTGACACGGCTGACGCGAATGTGTCAAATCCGTCAAATCGGTTTTTTTAAAGGAGATGTTTGAAAATGTCAAAACCTGAATGGGGAACGAAGCGCATTTGCCTGCAATGCGGCGAACATTTTTACGATTTGGGCAAGGATCCGATCGTCTGCCCGAAATGCGGCGAAACGATGAGCGTCGACGAATTTCTGCGTTTGCAGGCGCAGCTGGCGGGCAAGTCCAAACGCGGCGGCAAAGGCAAGATCCATGACGAACTGGACGCCATTCCGACCGACGACGCCGAATTCGAAGACGCCGCCGACGACGATCTGGAAATGATCGAAGACGCGTCCGAACTGGACGACGACCACCACGATATGGCGGAAGTCATGGACAACGTCGAAAAGGGCGAGGAATAATTCCGCCCTTTTTCATTTAAAGCTGGAAATTCGGAAAATCGAATGATACCTTTTCAGATATGTGTTCGATTTTCACGGGGTGCGGAATCATGCTGTTTCGTCTGATAATCCTTGTCGCCGCATTGATGCCGGCGCGCGCGCGCGCCGCCTGCACGTTCGCGGAGCAAGCCGAAAAATCGGGCAAGCCCGCCATTGCCATGATGCAGTACATCTATTGCGCGGAAGAGGAAAACGACCCCGAAGCCCAATACAAGCTGGGCGCGATGTTCTATCGCGGCGAAGGGCTGAAAAAGCCCGACTACCGCCGCGCCGCCGCTTTCTTTTCCCGCGCCGCGAACAACGGCTACGCCCCCGCGCAGGTCAAGCTGGGGCTGCTGTACTGGCGCGGCGAAGGGGTCGCCAAAAACATGAAAATGGCGCACAAGTGGCTGTATCTGGCGCAAGAACCGGCGGAAACGCGCTGGTTTTACGTCGTCGGTTCGTCTTTTGACAAAACGGCGGCGTCGATGTATTCGAAAATCAACAGCGTGATGAAATCGGCAAAGGGCGAAAAGGCGGACGCCGATTTGCCCGCTTCCGTCGCCGGCGTCCTGAACGACGTGATTCCGTCGTACAAAGAGGTCGCGGAGTTTCAGCACGAACAGCTGACCGAAGCGGGAGACGAGTTTCTGACCCCGCGCGGTCGATCCGATTTGCGAAAATATCTGGACGCTTTGCAGCCCGATGTTTCCCCGCGTTTCCCGCCCGAAATGTCCTATGCGGACAAGCAAAACGCGATGCGGGTCATCAAAGACTGGCTGTCGCCCGTTTTGCTGACCCCGAACAACATGAACGCCGCCAAGGTTCCCGTTTTGGGCAGTCTGAAACGGGCGATCGAAACGCCTTGAAAATCAATCCTTTCTTACCTGTGGAACGACCGTGACGAAAAAAGTTTATGTAAAGTCTTTCGGCTGTCAGATGAATGTGTACGATTCCCTGCGCATGGTGGACATCATGCGCGCGCTGGGGTTTGAACAGACGGAAAATCCCGACGACGCCGACATGATCATTTTCAACACCTGCCATATCCGCGAAAAGGCGTCGGAAAAGATCTTTTCCGAACTCGGACGGTTCAAGCCGCTGAAGGAACGGCGCAAAGCCGAGGGGCGCGATTTGATTTTGGTCGTCGCGGGCTGTGTCGTTCAGGCGGAATCCGCCGAATTCATGAACCGCGCGAAATTCGTCGACATCGCGCTGGGACCGCAGACCTACCACCGTCTGCCCGAAATGCTGCGCCAGCTGGAACGCAGGGAAAAACGCCGCATTATCGACGTGGAGTTCCCCGCGGTGGCAAAGTTCGACTTCCTGCCCGAAACGCGGTCGACGGGCGTGTCGTCTTTTCTGGCGATTCAAGAGGGGTGCGACCGGTTCTGTTCCTACTGCGTCGTTCCGTACACGCGCGGGGCCGAATATTCGCGTCCGGCGGCGGAAATCGTCGCCGAAGCCCGCCGATTGGCTGAAACGGGGACGAAAGATCTGATGCTGTTGGGGCAGAACGTCAACGCCTGGCACGGCGAAGACGAAAACGGCAAACCGTCCGATCTCAGCCGGCTGGTCCGATCCGTCGCCGAAATCGACGGGATCGAGCGCATCCGCTATGTGACGTCCTATCCGTCCGACTTTACGGACGACATGATCGCCATGCACCGCGACATTCCCAAAGTGATGCCGTATCTGCATCTGCCGATTCAATCGGGATCCGACCGCGTTTTGAAAAAGATGAACCGCCGCTACACCTGCGCGCGGTACGAGGAAATCGTCGCCAAACTGCGCGACGCCTGTCCGGAAATCGCGCTGTCGTCGGATTTCATCGTCGGCTTTCCCGAAGAAACGGACGACGATTTCGAACAAACCATGGATCTGGTGCGCCGCGTGAATTACGCGCAGTCGTATTCGTTCAAATACAGCGCGCGCCCCGGAACGCCCGCCGCCGCGATGAAAAACCAGATTCCCGAAGACGTCAAAACCGAACGTCTGGAACGGTTGCAGGCTTTGTTGATCGAACAGCACGCCGTCTTTAACGCGCGGTTCAAAGGACGCGAGGTCGATGTCCTGCTGGAAGAAAAAGCCAAAAAGGACGGCTTTTTGCTGGGACACACGCCGCACATGCAGAACGTCGTCGTCCGCGCGCCCGACAGCCTGTCCGGCAAAATCGTCCGCGTGCGCGTGACCAAAACGGCGGCGACGACGCTGGACGGCGAACTGGTCTGACGGGCGGCGGCGCGAAATCGCCGGACCGGCGTACACTAACGCTTGCCAAGACACGGAAAAAAAGTCATAATCAATTCAAAGACATTTTATGACGAAAGGGCTGTTCCGTGGCTAAGAAAAAAGAATCCGAACATTTCCGCCGCGTCCGCGAATACGACGACAATCAGGTGTTGCTGGTCGCGCTGGGCGCGCACAACGACAATCTGAAACGGCTGGAAAAAAAGCTGGGCGTCGAAATCAAAACGCGCGGCAATCAAATCACCGTGTCGGGCGACGAAAAGGACGTTGAACACGCTTTCGCCGCCATGGACAAGATCTACGCCGCCGCCAAGAAAAAAGGCGACATCGACAATTCCGACATCGACAACGCTTTACACACGAGCGAGGGACACAAAATGAACACGAAAGACAAACGCGCCGACGAAACCGTCAAAACCGAAGACGGCGAAGAGGATTTGACTCTGCGCACCCGCAAACGCCACATTCAGCCGCGTTCGCAGACGCAGGCGGAATATATCCGCGCGATGCGCGATTATGAAATGGTGTTCGGTTTGGGACCCGCCGGAACGGGCAAGACGTTTCTGGCGGTCGCCAAGGCGGTTTCCCTGATGATCGAAGGGCAGATCGACAAAATCATTCTGTCCCGCCCCGCCGTCGAAGCGGGCGAAAACCTCGGTTTCCTGCCGGGGGATTTGAAAGAGAAAATCGATCCGTATCTGCGCCCGCTGTACGACGCGCTGTATGAAATGCTGCCGAACGACGTCGTCGACAAAAAGCTGGAATCCGGCGAAATAGAGGTCGCTCCGCTGGCGTTCATGCGCGGGCGCACGCTGTCCAACGCGATGGTCATTCTGGACGAGGCGCAAAACACGACGCCGATGCAGATGAAGATGTTTCTGACCCGTCTGGGCGAAAATTCCCGCATGGTCATCAACGGCGATTTAAGCCAGACGGACCTGCCCCGCGGAGTGCAGTCGGGGTTGGCGGACGCTTTGGACGTCCTGCGCAACGTCAAGGACATCGCCGTCGTCACGTTCAGCGAAAAGGACGTCGTGCGTCACGGATTGGTGTCCGCGATCGTCAAGGCGTACGACAAACGCTACGCGTCGCGCAAGGGCTTGGCGGGCTGACATGGCGGTCAAGGTTGATTTGCGCGCGGACTGCAAAGCGTGGAAAGACGCTTTGCCCGACGTCAGAAAAATCGTCGAAAAAGCCGCCCGCGCCGCTTGGAAAGCCGGAAACGCCGGCGATTGCGTCCTGCCGGTCAAAAACGCCGAAGTCAGCGTGATGCTGACAAACGACGACGCGGTGCACGCCCTGAACAGGGAATACCGCGGCGTTGATCGACCGACGAACGTCTTGTCTTTCGCCGCTTTGGACGACGAGGACGAACCGATCGTCGATCCGATGCTGCTGGGCGACATCGTCGTCGCGTTTGAAACGACCGAACGCGAAGCCGCGGAACAGAACAAAACGCTGGCGGAACATTTTTTCCACCTGATCGTTCACGGCGTTCTGCACCTGATCGGGTACGACCACGTCGAAGACGCCGACGCCGAAGTGATGGAGGCGCTGGAAACGAAAATCATGGTCGAAAACGGCATGGACGATCCGTATGAAAACTGACGCCGCCGCGGGCATCTTTTTTGAACGGAAATACGCGTCGGCGTTTGTTTGCGGACTGATCGCCGTCGGGGCTTTGCCGCCGTATTTTCACACGCCGCTGCTTTGGATCGCTTTTTCGGGGCTGGCGGTTTTGCTGAACGCCGCCGAAAGCAAAAAACGGGCGGCGCTGACGGGCTTTTGTTTCGGCGCCGGTTTCTTCGGATTGGGGCTGGCGTGGGTGTCCAACGCCCTGCTGATCGACGGCATGGGGTTCGAAGTTTTGGCGCCTCTGCCGCCTTTGGGATTCGGATTGTGGGGCGGATTGTTCGGCGCGGCGTCGGTGCTGACGGCTTTTTTTTATAAAAAGGGACTGCGCCGCCTGATCGCTTTCGCCGCGGCGTGGGGTGTGTTCGAATGGGTGCGTTCGTGGCTGTTCACGGGCTTTCCGTGGAATTTGGTCGCGTCGGTTTGGACGGACCGTCCCGTGATGATGCAAACGGTTTCCGTTTGGGGATCCTACGGGCTGGGCGCGCTGACCGTGTTCGCCGCGGGACTGCCCGCTTTGGCGTCGAAAAGCGCGAAGGGCTTGATCCCCGCCGCGGTCAGCTTCTCCCTCCTGCTCGCGCTGTGGGGATACGGAGTCTGCCGGCTATGGAACGCGCCGGCTGATCCGGTGAACGGCGTTCTGGTGCGGCTGGTTCAAGCCAATGTTCCGCAGGGGCAGAAATGGAACGCCGACGAGGCGGAACGCAACCTGATGAAACACGTTCATCTGAGCCGGTCCGCCGGCGCGGAAAAGGCGACGCACGTCGTTTGGGCTGAAACGGCGACGCAGTTTTTCCTGGCGCAGGACGATTTCGCGCGGTCGATGGTCGTCGGCGCGCTGACGCCGGGGGCGATTCTGCTGGCGGGATCGTTGCGCGTCGAACAAAACGGGCGGGGGCGAAAGTATTACAACAGCATCGTCGCCTTGAACGATTTGGGCGAATATCTGGGCGGCTACGACAAATCGCATCTGGTGCCGTTCGGCGAATACGTCCCGCTGGCGGGACTGTTTCCCTTTATCCGCAAGCTGACTCCCGTCGCGGCGGATCTGGGAGTCGGACAAGGGGTAAGAACGGTGATACTGCCCCGCACGCTGCCCGTCGGCATGCTGGTGTGTTACGAAGTCATCTTTCCCGCGCGCGTCGCCGACAAAAAAACTCGTCCGTACTGGTTGCTGAACGCGACCAACGACGGGTGGTACGGCATCAGCGCGGGACCCTATCAGCATTTCGCGACGGCGCAACTGCGCGCGGCGGAGGAGGGATTGCCCCTTGCCCGCGCGGCGAACACGGGAATCAGCGGCATGATTGATGCTTACGGGCGCGTTACGAAAATGCTGGGATTGGGCGCGGAGGGCGTCGTCGACGCGGAACTGCCGCGGCGCACGGAAAAGCCGACCGTGTACGCCCGTTTCGGCAACGGCGTTCCGTTGGCGTTGTTCTTGGCGGTTTTGATCGCGGCGCGCGCGCCGTTTCGGAAAAGGAAAGGCGAAAAATGAAAAAATGTTTTCGAATCGCGCTGATTTTCTGCGCTTTGACGGTTTTGAACGCCTGCGTCAGAAACGTGTACGGCATCAAAACGTATGAGGTTTCCGATTCCTACGGCGAAATATTCGAAGGACGGCGCGTCCCCCTCGACACGCATTGATTATTCGTAGCTGAGGTTGTTCAGCCGCCAGTATGTTTCCGTGTTGTACAGGCGCGGGTTTGTTTTGGCGTAATCCAGCGCGGTGCGCCCCTCTTTGTCGGCGGCGGTGATCCGCGCCCCGCATTCGATCAGCAGATCGACGATTTCCGTCGCGTTCGGGTTGAAAGCCGCCGCGTACATCAGCGGGGTCAGTCCCTCCGCGCTGCGGTCTTCCAGCCCTGCGCCGCGTTCCAGCAGAGTCAACAGCACGTACGGGTTCAGATTGCGTCCCGCCGACAGCATCAGCGGCGTGATGCCGTATTCGGCGCGGTCGGAAACGCGCGCGCCGGAATCCAGCAGAAATTTGACGATGTCCGGCGACGTGTTCTGTTCGACGGCGGTCATCAGGGGCGTCATGCCGTTCGGATCGCGCCCGTTGACGTCGAATTTGCGCGCCAACAGCCAGCGCAGGGTTTCAATCTTCGGGTGATTGGACAAAGCCAGAGTCCACGCCGATTTCCCGTCGGCGTCGCGTTCGGTCAGGACACTTTTCCGTTTTGCCAGAACGTTCAGAACGGACACGGGCGCGTTGTTCGCGGCGGCGTGCAGAAAAGCCGTCATGCCGGCGTCGTCTTTGGCGTTAACGTCGGCGCCCGCCTTGATCAAAGCGGCGCAGACGGAAGCCCTTTTGTTAAACGCGGCGGCGGTCATCAGCGGCGTCTTGCCCGTTTCGTCGCGTCCGTCCGGAACGACCAGACCCGTTTTCAGATAATAGCGCACGTGCCGCGCCGCCCCATTGACCAGCGCTTTTTGAAACGGGGGGATTTTCCGGAAAAACAAAGCCCGCACAATGATGAACAGCGACAGCGCGACCGCCGCGGCGATAAGGATCATTCCGGGGTGGGGGGCGCGGATCGCGTTCATAATCTGTTCGGTTGAGATTTTCAATAGAATCGAATCCCTTCTTCAAAATCGTTAAAGGCGCGGGTCACTTCCGTCGCCGTCGGCAGGGACAGCAGGCGGTTGACGTAGTTTTCTGCGTCCGGCAGGTTCAGCGCGCGGACGCGTTCCTTGACCATGGGAATGTTGATGGCGGGCATGGACAGTTCGCGGATTCCCAAGCCGATCAAAACGGCGGAATAGCGGTGGTTCGACGCCATTTCGCCGCAAACGCCGACGGGGACGCCCGCCGCGTTCGCCGCGTCGACGGTGCGTTTCAGCAATTTTAAAACGGACGGGTGCAACGGGTTGAACAGCGGCGCGACGGTCGCGTCGGAACGGTCGACCGCCAGCGTGTACTGCACCAGATCGTTCGTCCCGATCGATAAAAAGTCGCAATGCCGCGCCAGCACGCCGGATTCCAAAGCGGCGGCGGGCGTTTCGATCATCGCCCCGACGGGCGGCAGACGTTCGGGCAGAACGGCGTTTTGCGCGCGCAATTCTTCGGCGCATTCGTAAAACAGGCTTTTCGCGGCGTCTATTTCCTCGACCGACGACACCATCGGCAGCAGCACGCGGATATTTCCGAACCGCGCGGCGCGCAGGACGGCGCGGAACTGCGTTTTCAGCAAATCGCGCGTTTTCAGGGCGTAGCGTATCCCCCGCAATCCCAACGCCGGATTTTCCGTTTTGGGAACGTGCAGCGTGTCGGGGCATTTTTCACCGCCGATGTCGAACGTGCGGAACGTGACGGGTTTGTCCCGCATGTTTTCCGCCATCGCGCGCAGGGTTTCGAACTGCTCGTCTTCGTCGGGCAGGTTCGCGCGGTTTAAAAACAGGTATTCGCTGCGCATCAGACCGATGCCGTCGACGCCCGTCTGCTGCAGAAAGTCCAGCTCGTGCGGCAGGTCGATCGTGCCCTGCAACCGGATAAACGCGCCGTCCGTCGTGACCGACGGCTGACTGCGCAGACGTTTCAGCGACCGTTTCCAGCGCAAAAAGTCCGAACGGTATTTGCGGTACAGATCGATGTCGCTTTGCGTCGGGCAGAGAACGACCTTGCCGTAAGTGCCGTCGATGATGACGACGTCGCCCGTTTGCGCGACGCGCATGATGTCGGGGACGCCGACGACGGCGGGCATGCCCATCGACCGCGCCAAAAGTGCCGCGTGGCTTTGCACCGAACCGTCCGCCGTGACAAAGGCGGCGATGCTTTTCGGGTCGACCAAAGTCGCGTCGGCGACGCTGAGGTCGCGGGCGACGACGACGGCGTTTTCGGGCAGGTGGAGTTTTCCGCGTTTGGAATCCGTTTGCAGATTACGCAGGACTCTGACGCCGACGCTGCGAATGTCGGCGATTCGTCCCGATATGTACACGTCGTCCATCGCCGCGAACACGTCGGCGATGGCGTCCACTTCGCCCTGAACGGCGGCTTCGGCGTTGATCAGACCGTTTTTGATGCGGTCGTTGACGCCGCGGATCAGGCGCGATCCCTTCAACATGTGGCGATAGGCGTCGAACAGGGATCCCAGCGGGTCGTCCTTGAACGCGTCCTTGGCTTTGTCCAGTATGGAATCAAACTGTTTCAGCGTGTCCTGAACGGCTTTTAAAAAGCGCTGTTGTTCGGCGGGGACGTCCTCTTCGCGAATGCGGTATTGCGGAACGGATTTCAGCAAAGGATCGTACACGTAGACGCGCCCGATCACGATGCCGGGGGACACGCCCGTTCCTTCGCGCGCGATTTCCGCCGTTTCCGCGGAACAGGGCTGACCGTAGACGTTCCGGCGGCGTTTCAGGGCGGGCGTCAGCTTTTTAATCTTCGTTGAATTTGTCATTGATCAGTTTTTCCAAAGCGTCCAAAGCCTGTCGCGCCTGACTGCCGCGGCAGGTGACGGTGATTTGACTGCCGTTCGCCGCCCCCAGCATCATCAGCCCCATGATGGAATGCCCCGAAACCTCCTGCCGGTCTTTTTCAACGTTGACCTCGGCGTCGAAAGATTCGGCGACGCGGACGAACGCCGCAGCCGCGCGGGCGTGCAGTCCCTTTTCGTTGGAAATGGTCAGCGTTTTCGAAATTCCGGTCATGGGAAGGAAAACCGCTATTCGTTGTTCAGCAAAGCCGACGCGGCGTTGATGTATTTTTTGCCGGCGTCCCGCGCGCTGACGGCGGCTTCTTTGACGGGCAGTGTCGATCTGACCTGCGCCAGCTTGATCAGCATCGGCAGGTTCATTCCCGCCAGCACTTCGACGTTGTCGCGCGTCATCATGGAAATTGCCAGATTGGACGGCGTGCCGCCGAACATGTCGGTCAAAACGATGACGCCGTCGCCCGTGTCCGCGGCGGCGATCTTTTCCTGAATTTCGCCGCGGCGTTGCTCCATGTCGTCGTTGGGAAAAATGCCGACCGTTTCGACGTGTTCCTGTTTGCCGACGACGTCTTCCATCACGGCTTTCATTTCGTCCGCCAGATGTCTGTGAGAAACCAAAATCAAACCAATCATGTCACTTGTCCTGTTTGTTTTTTTCCAATTCGCGGTGCGTTAACGCCACCATACACGTTTTTTGTTCCAAAAGCCATTTATAAAGTCGTTCCGCCGTATAAACGGAACGATGTTTGCCGCCCGTGCAGCCGATCGCGACGGTCAGGCGGGTTTTCCCCTCTTGTTTGAAACGGGGCAGCAGAGGGGCGATGAATCCGGTCAGCCTGTCGAAAAAGGCGGAAAAGTCGGGATCCTCGGCGATATAGGCGCCGACGCGGGGATCCCGTCCAGTCAGTTCGCGCAGGGTCGGATCGTAATAGGGGTTGCGCAGGAAACGCGCGTCGAAAACCAGATCGGCGTCGCGGGGCAGTCCCTCGCGATAGGAAAAGGACACGACGGAAACGAACAGTTCCCGCCGGATCGCCGCGCCGAATTCGGATTGCAGCCGCGCGCGCAGCTGCGGCGGTTTCAAATCCGTCGTGTCGACGACGATATCCGATTTAGCGCGCAAAGGGGCGGTCAGCCGGCGTTCCAGCGCGATGCCGTCGCTCAGCTTCATGTCTTTCGCCAGCGGGTGGGCGCGTCTGGTTTCCGTAAAGCGCAACATCAGCTTTTCGTCGTCGCAGTCCAAAAACACGATCCGTTCGGCGATGTTCGGATCTTTTTTCAAATCGCCGCAAATCGCGCAGAGCTTTTCGCAATCGAAATCGCGCGTCCTGACGTCGATGCCGACGGCGATCGACGAATCCGCCGCCGCCTCCGCGATCACCTGTTCCAGCAGGGACAGGGGCAAGTTGTCGATGACTTCGAACCCCGAATCTTCCAATATTTTTAAAACGCTGGACTTTCCCGCGCCGGACAGACCGCTGACGATGACGATGCGTTTCATGAAACCGTTTTCCTTTTGTTGCCGACAATCCGCACCATCGTTTTGACTTTCGCGACGGCGGAGAATTCAAACGCGTTTAAATTAAACACCGAAACGGAGACGTTTTCAATCAATTCCGTTTCGGGCGCGGGCATACGTTCGATTTCGCCGGCGGGACGCAGGTCGATTTTCAGCAGGACGTTCGTTTCGGGGACGAAAGGCTGTTCGACGACGCCGACGCCGCGGACTTCGATCAATCCCTTGATCAGGTCGGGACATGTCGCGACCAGCGCGCCGCCGCGGTTTTCGACGACCGTCCGGTCGTCCGCGACCAGTTCCGCCCCCGCGTCGATCAGGCGCAAAGCCAGATCCGACTTGCCCGAACCGGACGCGCCGCAAATCAATATCCCCGTTTCGTCCCATTCGACGCAGGTCGCGTGCAGACAGGTCATGCGGCGTCCCCCTTGGCGACGGGCAGGGTGATCACAAAGCTCGCCCCCAGAATTTTTCCGCCGGCGTCCGCGCGGTTTTCGGCGCGGATTTTGCCGCCCAGCCCCGCGATGATCTTTTCCGATATCGACAGCCCCAGCCCCGAATGATGTCCGAACTGTTCGGCGGTGGGACGTTCGCAATAAAAACGCCGGAACAGTTTTTCCTCGTCGCCGGGGGGAATGCCGGGACCTTCGTCGTCGAAACGCAGTTCCAGCATGCCGCCGGTCGGGGTCGCGCGGACGGCGATCGTCGATTTGTCGGGAGAAAAGGAAATCGCGTTGCCGATCAGGTTGTAGAACACTTGAGTCAATCGGGTTTCCATACCCAGAATCACGACTTGGTCGGGCAGGGATTTCGACCAGTCCAGAACGAATTTAATGCCGCGTTTGACCGCCGCGTCGCCCAGATTGTAGACCTCTATCACCGACGACAGCAGTTTGTGAATGTCGACGGCTTCGAACACTTCGCGCGACAGCTCCGCGTCCAGACGCGACAGATTCGAAATGTCCGTGATCAAACGGTCCAGACGCAAAACGTCGTCGTGAACGATGGCGATCAGACGCTTTTTCTTTTCTTCGTTGGAAATCATGCCGATCGTTTCGATCGCGCTTCGCATGGACGACAGCGGGTTTTTGATTTCGTGAGACACGTCCGCGGCGAACCGCTCCGTCGCGTCCAGACGTTCCCACAGCGTGTCCGTCATTTTGATCAGCGCGCCCGACAGCGCGCCGATTTCGTCGCGTCTGCCGGTTTCGTCGGGGATTCTTTGACGTCTGCCGCCGCTGACGCGAATGTTCACCGCCGCGTTCGACAGCCTGTTCAGCGGCATGACGATGGTGCGCATCATGAAATAGGACAGCAGAATCGTCACGGCGAACGCCAAAGCGAACAGGCGGAACACCGCCAGCCGGAAAGCGACCAGATTTTTCAACACGTTTTCAATGCCGCCCGTGACCATGATCGCGCCGACGATCTGGTCTTCGAACACGACGGGGACGGCGACGCTGATGACTTTGCCGTATCCGTCCAGGTATCTGATTTCAGATGAAAAAACGCCGTCGCCCAAAGCCGCGCCGACCTCTTGGTAATCGAACGCCGTCTGGTTTTTGGGTTCGTCGTAGCGGGGCAGGGTCTTGTCGGCGAACAAGCTGTTCCAAAACGATTTTTCCGTTTTGATTTCGGCGCGGGGCAGGGGCGCGCTTTCGCCGCTCAGCCGGCTGTCGGCGGTCAAAACGCCGTTGTGGTCAAACAGGCGGACGCGCACGCTGTCCAAAGACGGCAGGCGCGTCAGAATGCGGCGCGCGGCGTCGGGCAGCAGGCGGAAAAACTCCCGCGGGGCGCGCGCCGGCATAAAGCCCGCCGATCCGAAATCCGAAAAGAACGGTCGGGCGTTTCGCTCGCCGCGTTTCACATACCCCTGACTTTCGGCGTGTTCCAGATCGACGGGCGGCAGGGACGACAGCAGTTCGGAATTGACCGCGCCTTCGCTGACGGCGACCGCCATCAGTTCGGCTTGGACTTTCAGAATTTTGATTTCGGCGTCGATCAGCCCCTTTTGATAATGATCCATGTACAGCAATCCCGCGACCAGCAGGGCGGGGGCGAGCAGGTTCAGCATCAGCAGACGGCGCGACAGGGGCGACAGAATGACGGGAAAAGGCTTGACCGCCGCTTTTTTATCGGGCGGCGGCGTGTCGTCTTTACGGTGGAAAGGGCGGCGCAGACGCACGGCGGGTCATTCCTCCCGATAACGGTAGCCCACGCCGTACAGCGTTTCGATGCAGGAAAAATCCTTGTCGATGTCTTTGAATTTTTTGCGCAGACGTTTGATGTGGCTGTCCACGGTGCGGTCGTCGATGTACACGTTCGGACCGTAGGCGCCGTCGATCAGCTGGTCGCGCGTTTTGACGATCCCCGGTTTTTCAGCCAGGGCGGACAACATTAAAAATTCGGTGATCGTCAGATCGACGGGCTGTCCCTTCCACAGGCATTGATGGCACGTTTTGTTCATTTCCAACCCGCCGCGCCGGACGACGACGTCCTGTTCCTCCGCCCCCGTTTCCTGATTGTAGACGTGTTCCGCGCGCCGCACCAAGGCTTTGATGCGCGCGATCAGCAAATTCGGCGAAAACGGTTTTTTGATATAGTCGTCCGCCCCCATGCGCAACCCGCACAGTTCGTCGATCTCGTCTTCTTTGCTGGTCAGGAAAATGACGGGGACGTTCGATTTTTTCCGCAATTCGCATAGCATTTCCATGCCGTCCATGCGCGGCATTTTAATGTCCAAAACGACCAGATCGACCTGTTCGCTCAGGACGCCTTCCAATCCCGAAACGCCGTCGGTGTAGGTGAAAACGTCGAATCCCTCCTCTTCCAAAATCATGGAAACGGACGTCAGAATGTTTTGGTCGTCGTCGATTAAAGCGATTTTGGTTGCCACGAAAGAACCTCCGTTTCGAAAGGGAACGGCGTTATTTTAACAGGGCTTTCGTTTGAAATAAAGCCCGAATTGCCGCGAAATCAAGCTTTCGCCGCCGCCGATTTCAGCTGTCCGCACGCCGCCATGATCTCTTGTCCGCGCGACTGGCGCACCGGGGCGGCGTAGTTGTGTTCCTCCAACAGCGACGAAAAACGCCTGATGCGTTTGGAAGACGAGCATTTGAACGGACAGCCCTGCCATTCGTTGAACGGAATCAAGTTGAACTTGACCGCCAGCCCTTTGACCAGCCGCATCAGTTCGCGCGCGTCGGCGTCGGAATCGTTCACGCCGTCCAGCATGACGTATTCCATCGTGATGTATTGACGCGTGCCGCCGATTTCCTGAAACTTTTTGCAGGCGGCGATCAGTTCCTCCAACGGGTATTTGCGGTTGATCGGCATGATTTGGTCGCGGATTTCGTTCGTCGGCGCGTGCAGACTGACCGCCAGCTTGACGCCCAGATCCTCGGCGACGCGGGGGATCATCGGGGCGACACCGCTGGTCGACAGCGTGATGCGGCGTTTCGAAATCGCGATGCCTTCGCCGTCCATGATGATTTGCAGACCCTTTTTGACGTTTTCATAGTTCAGCAAAGGTTCGCCCATGCCCATCACGACGATGTTGGACAGGTATCTGATGTCGTGGGACGGGCTGGGCCATTCGCCGTAGCTGTCGCGCGCCGCCATAAACTGGGCGACGAATTCGCCCGCCGTCAGGTTGCGCGCGAATTTTTGCGAACCCGTGTGGCAGAATTTGCACCCGTTGGGACACCCGACCTGAGTCGACAGACAGACGGCGCCGCGGTCCTCTTCGGGAATGTAGACGGTTTCGACGGACTGTCCGTCGTCGAACCGGAACAGCCATTTGCGCGTGCGGTCGGCGGCGTTTTGTTCGCGCGCGACCCGCGGACGGTCGAGCGTGTAGCCGCAATCCGTCAGTTTTTGGCGCAAATCTTTGGCGAGCGTGGTCATTTCGTCGAAATTCCGCTTGCCCTGAAAATAGATCCAATGCCACAGCTGTTTGGCGCGGAAAGGCTTTTCGCCCAGTTTTTCCAGTTCTCCGCGCAATTCGTCGCGGCTTAATCCGATCAGGTTCATTACGGCTATCCTTTTAAAAATTCGGGCGGGGCATTTGTTTCATCAGCGAACGGGGATCGACGGCGATTCGCGCCCGTTCCGCGTAATCGACCTGACTTTGCTGGGTCGTCATCAGGAAAAACGGCGCGGCGCAGACCATCGCCAGAACTGCCCAGACGAAATCCCCCAAAAATCCCATGCCCATTTCCTGCAAATCGAGCGTTTTATCCCTGCGCGTCACCTTTTTAAAGGAAAAACGGTAAAACGCCAGAAAAACAGCCAGGGCGAAATACAGGTCGGCGTTCATCAGACAGGCGAACGCGCTTTCGTCGGGATCGGCGGTCGCCGCCGCCCAGACCGCGCACAAAACGCCGGAAACGGTCGAACGGTGCAGCAAAACGCCCGAAGAAAGCAAAATAAAAAAAGAATCAAATAGCTTTTTGATCATTTTGTGCTAAACCTCTGAGCGAATCGAACGCATTGACCATAGGGGGCTTTGATGAAAAAGACCAAGCAGACGAAGACGAAAACAACCGCCGGACAGCCCGTCACCACAGGTGATAACCTACTACACGCGGCGAATCAAGAGCAAGTTCCTTTTTTGTACATCGCGATGAAGGAACCGTCCGACGAATACAAGCGGGCGGGCGATTCGAAACAAAAACTCTACCGGTTCATCAAAATCAAGTAAGTCAGTCGCCCCGTTGCGGATAGACGGGGCGGTCGTACACGCCGATCAGCGCGTCGCGCGGATTCGGGCTGGGACGATCGTAGCACGCGGGGGCGGCGAGCGAACGGTAGCAATAAACCTTTTGCGCCGTCCACGCGGGGCGGTTCGCGCGTTCGATTTCCAGTTCCGTCATGCAGTATTTGCCTTCGCCCGACAGTTTGCGCGCCAGCGAACAGTCCTTGCCCGTCGACAGGGACGCGACATGGTCGCTCAGGAATTTGTCGGTCGTCAGCCACGAAACGGCTTCGCCCGCCGCGACGACGGTCAGCGGCATCGCTCCGAACGGCATTTTCGACGAATGCGCCGTCAGCCAGCACCCCGATAACAATGTCGTGAAAATCAGCAAGGCGATATGTCTCATGGTCCACCGTTCCGTTTTTTCTGTTGTATCACGCGCCGTCTTGTGAAAAAAGAATTAAAACAGCTTGTCCTTTGCGGCGTTTAAATGTAGCGTATAAAAAGTTTTTTTTTGTTTAAGGAGTATGTCCCGTGGTCGATCGCAATGACGAAAAAACACCTTTGGAAGCCGAAATCCTGCGCGAGGTCGCCGAGGAGATCAAAGAGGAACAGTACAAAGCGTTGTGGAACAGGATCGGTCCCTATGTCGTCGGACTGATCGTCGCGGTTCTGGTCGCGACGGGCGGGTACGAATTTTACGCGCACACGCAAAAACGGATCGCGCTGGAACAGTCCGAACAGATGCGGACCGCGCTGGCGATGCTGGACACGGACGACGCCGAATCGGGCGCGGAGATTTTGAAAAACATCGCCGGATCGTCCGACCGCGGCGGCTATCGCTGGCTGGCGGCTTTTCACTACGCCGACTATCTGATCGGGCAAAAGAAATTCGACGAAGCCGTGAAAACGCTGGACGTCGTGATCGCCGACGGGCGCGCGCCCGCGCCGTTTAAAAACATGGCGGTGTTTGACAAAATCGTTCTGCGCATCGAAAGCGGCGACAAGGACTACGCGGATATGGAAAAGGATTTGGACGCGCTGGCGGCGAAAAGTGACGCGTGGACGCCGCTGGCTTTGGAAATGGCGGCGGAACTGGCTTTGCGTCAGAACGACGTCGAAAAGGCGAAATCCCGCTGGCGGCAGATTTTGGGGTTGTCCGGCGTCAGCGAAGCCAAACGCCGTCAGGTGTCCGAATACATTTCGTTCATGGACGACGCGGCGGGCGCAAAATCCTCCGGCAAAGCGGGCAAATGACGATGAACCGTTCGGGATTGTTCCGTTTCGCGGCGTTTTCGGCGGCTTTGGCGGGGGTGACGGCGTGTTCGTCGGACGACGGTCCCGCGGTTCGCGGACGCAAGATTTCCGTGCTGGCTTACGGCAGGGAGCTGGTCGCGGACGCCGATCTGAAAAAAAACTGGCTGTTGACCGAACCCGAAACGGTGACGGCGTGGGCACAGGCGGGCGGCATGTCGCACCACGTCATGCAGAACCCCGCGCTCGCCCCGAAAATCATGCAGGCGTGGAAAGTGAACGTCGGCAGGGGGGCGGAGGGCAAAAGCGTCCTGTTGGCGGAACCCGTCGGGGCGAACGGCATCGTGTACACGCTGGATTCCGTCGGACGCGTTCAGGCGCTGTCCGTTTCGGGCGGTAAAAAGATTTTCGACGTCCTTCTGCCGAAAAAATCGGTGCGGCGCATCGGCGCGGGAACGGGGCTGGCGCTGGACGACGGACGCCTGTTCGCCGCGCTGGGCACCGGCGAAGTGGTCGCTCTGGACGCCTACAACGGGTTGGAGCTGTGGCGCGTCGATCTGAAATCCCCCGTGCGTTCCGCCCCCGCCGTGTACGGCGGACGGCTGTTCGTGATGACTGCGGACAACAAATTGACGGCTTTGGCGCAGGACGACGGCAGGACGCTGTGGGATTACGCCGCGTTTTTCGAAAGCTTTTCCCTGCTGGGCAAAGCCGCGCCCGCGATTGACGGCGGCGTCGGCGTCGCGGCGTTCGCGTCGGGCGACATTGTCGGATTCCGTCCCGAAAACGGCAGTATTTTGTGGACGCAGTCCGCGGGCATGGCGAAAATCGGCGACACGGGGTCCGAAATCAACGATATCCGCGCGCGTCCCGTCATTTCCGACGACAGGGTGTTCGTCGTGTCGAACGGCGGTTTGCTGTCCGCGCTGGATTTGAAAACGGGCGGCGTGATTTGGGAACGCGAAATCGGCGGGGTCAACCAGCCGTGGCTGGCGGGGGAAGTCCTGTACGTCGTTTCGTCCTATGACGAACTGATCGCGCTGGAAGCGGTTTCCGGCAAGATTTTGTGGATAAACCGTCTGACGCAGTGGCGCAATCCCGAAAAGAAAAAGGGTGCCGTCCAATGGACGGGACCCGTCATGGCGGGCAACCGTCTGATCCTGACGAATTCCGACGGCAAGGCGATCGCCGTCGCCCCGCAGACGGGAACGATCATCGGCTGGGACGACATCGGCGCGGCGGCTTTGTCCCCGATAGTTTTAAACGACACTTTGTTCTTCTTTACGGAAGACGGCAACTTGACAGCGTACAGATAAATGACAGCGATAATTTCTTTGGTCGGCAGAACGAACGTCGGCAAATCAACTTTGTTCAACCGCCTGACGGGGCGCAAAAAGGCTTTGGTGCACGACCGTCCCGGGGTCACGCGCGACAGGCGCGAGGGACAAGCCGTCCTGTTCGGCTGTCCGTTCACGGTCGTCGACACGGCGGGGCTGGAAACGGGCGGCGCGCTGGCGGATTCGATGTGGCGTCAGACGCAAAAGGCGCTGCAGGCGTCCGAAGCGGTCGTTTTTATCGTCGACGCGCGCGCGGGCGTGACGCCTTTGGACAAGAAAACGGCGCTGACGCTGCGCAAAATCGGCAAGCCCGTCATTCTGGCGGCGAACAAAGCCGAGGGACGCGACGTTTCCGTGCAGGATCTGTATTCTTTGGGCTTCGGCGAACCGTTGCTGATTTCCGCCGAACATGGCGTCGGCATGAGCGATCTGTTCGAAGCGCTGTCGCCGTTCATCAAAACGGAACAGCCGGAGGAGGACGACGAAACGCCGCGTGAAAAACGCGCGCGGCGCAAGAAAAAGGACGAAGAGGAAATCGATTTGACCGATGAAACGGTCAAACAGGAAAACACCGCCGATCGCGTGATCGATCTGGCGATCGTCGGACGCCCGAACGTCGGCAAATCGACGCTGGTCAACCGTTTGATCGGCGAAGAACGCATGCTGACGGGACCTTTGGCGGGACTGACGCGGGATTCCATTTCGATCGACTGGACTTACGGAGGACGGGCTTTGCGCCTGACCGACACGGCGGGATTGCGCCGCCGCGCGAAGGTCGAGGACGATTTGGAAAAGCTGTCCGCGGCGGACACGAAACGCGCGGCTTTTCTGGCGCAGGTGGTCGTTTTGGTGCTGGACGCCGACGCCATTCTGGACAAGCAGGATCTGACCATCGCCCGTCAGGTGCTGGAAGAGGGGCGCGCGCTGATCATCGCGGTGAACAAATGGGATTCCGTGCGCGATAAAAAACAGGCGATGGCGGTGCTGAACGACCGCGTCGCGACGTCCCTGACGCAGGTCAAAGGGCTGAAAACCGTCGCCATTTCCGCCAGAACGGGCGAAGGGCTGGACAAGCTGATGCGGGCGGTGTTCGACGTGTACGACGTTTGGAACAGCCGCGTGTCGACGGGACGGCTGAACCGCTGGCTGGCAAAGATGACGGAAACGACGCCTCCGCCGCTGTCCGCGACGAAACGACCGATCCCGCTGAAATACATCACGCAGGCGAAAACGCGTCCGCCCACGTTCGCCCTGTTTTCCAGCAATCCCGAAAAACTGCCCGAATCCTATCTGCGCTTTTTGATCAAAGGGCTGGGGACGGATTTGGGAATCGGCGGCGTGCCGATTCGCATCATTATGAAAAAGGCGAAAAACCCGTACGAGGAAAAAGCCCGCGCCCAACGCGCGGCGAACCATACGCAGCGCGACAAAAAACGCCGCCGCTAGTTCAGTCCGGCTTCGGGGATTTCCGGCTGTTCCTGTCCAGAAAATCCAACAGCGCCGCTTTCGCCCGCGGGTTCGACAGCGCGCGGATATGTCCGCCGGCGGGGACGGTCGCGATTTCTTTGGGGGCTGTCGCCGCCGCGAACAGGCGTTCGGTGTGCGCGGGCGGAACGACGGTGTCGTCCTCCGTCGTCAAAAACAGTTTCGGAACGCCGATTTCGGCGATGTTTCCCAGCGGATCGTTTTCCGGAACCAGATAGGACAGCGGGTATTGAAACGCCCACAACAGCCACAGTGATCCGACCTTTTCCCGCGCGATGCGGCGGGCGGACGAAAACGCGCTGTCGATGACGACGCCCGCCAGCTCGTTTTTCCGGTCGTATTTGGCGACGGCGGAAACGGCGATCGCCGCGCCGATGCTCTGTCCGAACACGAACAGGGGCTTTCGCGGATATTGATTCAGCAGACGGGTCATCGCCGTTTGCGCGTCCGTTTCCGCGCCGGACAGGCTGACGGATCCGCCCGAACGCCCGAAACCGCGGTAGTCGAGCGCGAACAGGTTGTAGCCGTGCAAAGTCAGCCAAAGCACGGCGAACGTGTGCGTCGAAATGTTTTCAGCGTTGCCGTGCAAAAACAGAATGTCGGCTTTGGCGGGGCAGGGGGATTTTCCGGCGCAGTAGGCGGGAACGAACCACGCGTGCAAATTCACGCCGTCGGGCGCGTTCATGTCGACGTCCTCGTAGGGCAATCCCAGCCGCGCGGGCGTCAAAATCAATTCCCGTTCGGGGTGGAACAACAGCGCGGAACAGCCGTTCAGCGCCGTCAGGCACAACAGGAAAAACAGGCGTTTCATTGCGCCGTTTTAATGAAAGTCGGCGTTAAAACGATGTCGACCTTGTCCGCCGCGCCGTCGGGTCTGCCGTCCGCGCCGCGTCCTTCGACCCACAGGCGGGCGTCGGCGATTTTGGCGGACTGTTTCAGCAGGGCGGCGACGTTGTCCGCGCGTTTCTGGCTGATTTCCCGATCGGTGGCGGGCTTTCCCGCACCGTCCGCAAAGCCGATGACGCCGACGCGCGTTTTATGATAGGCGGACAACAAGGGGGCGATTTTCCGGACGGCGTCCGCGACCGCCTGTTTCGGACGGTACGCGCTGGGGGCGAAAGCATCGGGACCCGCAAAGGAAACGATCAGGGTGTTCTTTTCGCGCGACACCTGGAACGGCGCGCCCTTTAACGCGGATTTCAAGTCGCTTTCTTGTTTCGTCATATAGCGTTCGGGCGACGAAGCGTCGATTTTCGAAACGGCGGGAGCCGCTTTTTTCGCTTTCGCGGGGGCGGCGGAAACGACGGTCGCGGGCTTCGCGGCGGGCTGCTCCTCCGGCGCGGCGGCGCAGGCGGACAGGGCGGCGGCTAAAATCAACAGGGCAAAACGCTTCATCTTTCCCTCCATCGGCAGAAACACATTCTCATCATACCCGATTCCGGCTGAAAGTGTGATGAAAAAACAGACACTTGCCCGTTTTTTTTCAGTTCAGGTTCCACCCGTTGAAATACAGGCGGAAATCGCCGCGCGTCATGCGGGTCAGCCACGCTTTCATCGACGGAACGATTCCGCGCGCCGCAACGACGCGGCGCATCGCGACAGCCGTGTCGGAATTAAGCAGTCCGAACAGCATTTCCAGTCTGGACGGCGTGAACGGAAATTCGATCGCGGGCGTGTTTTCCGGCAGTCCCGCCGACTTCGCCGCGTCGCGCACGGCGTCGGTCAATCCGCCGATTTCGTCGATCATGCCGTTTTCTTTGGCTTGCGCGCCCGTGAAAACCCTGCCGCGGGCGATCTTGTCCAGCTTTCGGGCGTCAAAGTGGCGACGTTCCGCGACTTTCGCCGTAAAGTCGGCGTACACGCGGTCCAGCGAGGCGTCGAAAAATTCGCGTTGTTCGGGGGTGAAGTCCTTTGTCGCGGAAAACAGCCCCGCGTTTTTGCCGATTTCGATCGAATCGACGGCGACGTTCAGCTTTTTCAATAAATCGCCGAACACCAGCTTGCCGCCGAAAACGCCGACCGATCCCGTTAAAGTGGCGGCGTCCGCGAAAACCCTGTCGCACGCCAGAGATACGAAATAGCCGCCTGAAGCCGCCGTCGACGCCATGCTGCACACGACGGGTTTTTGCGAAACGGTTTTGACATATTCGATTTCGCGCCGGATCGCGTCGGACGACGTGTAGCCGCCCCCCGGCGAATCCAGTCTGACGACGACGGCTTTGACGGCTTCGTCCTCCGCCGCGTCGCGCAGGTTTCCGCCGAACGTCGCCGCGCCGAGCACGGAACGGTACGAATCTCCGCCGAACGCGGATTCGCCGAATTGAATGACGCCGGCGGCGGGAACGATCGCGACGACGGGCGTTTTCGCGGACACTTCGGGAACCGTCGCGTCGGCGTAGTCGGGCAAATCGATGATCTCGGCGTTTTGCTCCTTTAATTCGCGTTCCAGAACGTCGGCGTATTCGATTTTGTCGATCAGCTTCATTTTCAGCGCCTGTTCGGCGAAATAGGGACCGTTTGTCAAAATTTTACGCGGGTTTCCCTTGATCTGCGGGCGGTCGGCTTTGACGTCCGCCGCAATCGTGTCCAAAAAGCTGTTGAAAATCGAGGTCAGATTTTCGCGTTCCGCCGCCGACATCTTTTCCGCCGACAGGCTGTCCGCTCCCGTTTTGTATTCGTACCGCGCCCCGAAAGACGGCGAAATCCCCAGCTTTTTCAGCGCGGATTTGAAATAAGGCGTTTCCGCCGCGATGCCCGCGACGCCGACTTCGCCCCCCGGCTGGACGCGGATTTCGTCGAACGCCGACGCCAGATAGTACATGCCCAGTCCGCCGCCCAGTTCTCCGATCGTCGGAGCGTAGAAAACCGTTTTCTTTCCCGCCCGTTTAAAGGCTTTGACCGCCGCGCGAAATTCCTGAATCTGCGTCAGGGTCAGGGGCGATTGCGTCATATAGCCGACGACGCCTTTGATCCTCGGGTCGGCGGCGGCGCGGTAAAGTCCCGACACCAGATCGTTCAGCGTCGGCGGGTTGCCGAACGTCAGCGATCCGACGATGTCGTCCGGACGCGTTTCGAACACGTCGTTTTCGATGTTCAGGCGGATATACGTCCCGTCCGCGACGTCAAGCGGCGCGGGGCGCAGAAAACGCCAGAAAAACACGGCGGCGGCAAGGCTGACGGCGACGCCGACGGCGCAAAAGAACGCAAAGGCGCAACGTTTGGCTTTTTGAAACGCGCCGGATTTGAAAACGCCGCTGAAATCGGGCATGGGACACCTCGGTGGAAAATGAAAAAATCAGCCGTACTGGGCGCGGAAACGCAACAGATGATCCGCCAAAACGCAGGCGGTCATCGCTTCGGCGACTGGAACGGCGCGGACGCCGACGCAGGGGTCGTGCCGCCCTTTGGTTTCGATCACCGCGTTCCGTCCGCCCGTCGTCACGGTGTCGAGCGCGCGGGCGATCGACGGCGTGGGTTTGACGGCGATGCGGGCGACGATCGGCTGTCCCGTGGACAGTCCGCCCAGAATGCCGCCGGCGTGGTTGGACAGAAAGGAAACGCCGTTCGGTCGGGTCGCGTCGGCGCGCATTTCGTCGGCGTTTTGACTGCCGGTCGCCGACGCGGCGCCGAATCCGTCGCCGATTTCGACGCCTTTGACGGCGTTGATGCTCATCAGCGCTTTCGCCAAATCGGCGTCCAAACGGTCGAACACGGGTTCGCCCAGCCCCGCCGGAAAACCGGTCGCGCGGATTTCGACGACCGCGCCGACGGAATCGGAATTTTCGCGCGCGTCCGTTATCGCCTTTTCAAAACGCGGCACGGCGTCGGGGTCGGGGCAAAACAGCGCGTTGCGGTCGATTTCCCCGTCTACCCAAGCCGACGCCTTTTCCGTTCCGACCTGAACCAAGCCCGCCGCGACGGAAAAGGGCGTTTTGACGAAGCGGCGCAGAACTTTCATCGCCAAAGCCCCCGCCGCGACGCGCAAAGCCGTTTCGCGGGCGGACGCCCGTCCGCCGCCGCGCCAGTCGCGGTTGCCGTATTTGACAAAGTAGGGAAAATCGGCGTGCGCGGGACGGAATTTGTCCGCGATGTCCGCGTAATCGCCGGAACGCCGGTCGCCGTTTTGAATCAGCAGACCGATCGGCGTTCCCGTCGTTTTGCCGTTGAACACGCCCGACAGGATTTGAACCGCGTCCGATTCGTTCCTTTGCGTGACGAAATTCGACCGCCCCGGTCGTCTGCGATCCAAGGCGGTCTGAATGTCCGATTCGTTTAAATCGATGCCGGCGGGGACGCCTTCGACGATGCAACCGATCGCTTTGCCGTGGCTTTCGCCGAAATCGGTAAAACGGAAAAGTGTGCCGAAGCCGTTTCCCGACATGCCGGCTTATCCGTTCTTTTTATCGGCGAACGCGCCCAGCAGTTCGGCGGCTTCGTGCGCGTAGTCGGGGCTGATCATGCCGATCGTGTTGTAGCCCGCGTCGACGTGCAGGATTTCGCCCGTGACGCCGCTGGACAGGTCGCTGAGCAGATAGACGGCGGATTTGCCGACTTCGTCCTGCGTGACGTTGCGGTGCAGGGGGGCGCAGTATTCGTTCCAGTTCAAAATCAGCCGGAAATCGCCGATGCCCGACGCCGCCAGCGTTTTGATCGGACCGGCGGAAACGGCGTTGACGCGGATTCCCTGCGGTCCCATGTCGCGCGCCAGATAGCGGACGGACGCTTCCAAAGCGGCTTTGGCGACGCCCATGACGTTGTAGTTCGGCAGAACCTTTTCCGAACCGTAATAGGTCATGGTGACGAAGCTGCCGCCCGGATTGGTGATTTTCGCCGCGCGGCGGCAGATTTCGGTGAACGAATAGCACGAAATGTGCATCGAATTCAAAAAGTTCGCCAGCGACGTATCGCAATAGCGGCCTTTCAGTTCGTTTTTATCGGAAAAAGCGACGGCGTGAACGACGAAATCCAGCGTTCCCCATTCCTTTTCCAACGTTTCGAACAAAGCGTCCATGGTTTCTTCCCTGGTCACGTCGCAGGGCAGAACCAAGTCTTCGCCGATCGACGCCGCCAGCGGGCGAACGCGTTTTTCCAACGCTTCCCCTTGGAACGTAAAAGCCAGTTTGGCACCGTGTTTATGCAGTTCGGAAGCGATCCCCCAGGCGATCGACTTGTCGTTCGCCAATCCCAGAATCAGACCTTTTTTACCTTCCATCAAACCTGCCATGTTGCACCTCTATTCATTCGATTGATTGAAAATGATGAAAGAGGCATAACACAAAAAAAAACGAGAAAAAAGCTTTTTCGGCGCGGAAAACGAAAAAACGATTTAATCGGCGATTGACGCCGTCACTTTGATAATGACGGAAAAAACGGCGGAAACAAACGGAAAAGGGACGCCGCGGCGTCCCTTTCGATTATTCCGTCCCGTCAGACCAAACCCGCCTTGGCGCGCGGGTCGAACGGCGCGGGCTTCCATTCCCGCATGAACTTCGTCAGTTCGTCGTCGTTTTTTTCGGGCAGGACGATGCGCAGCGTCACCAGCAGGTCGCCGGTGTTCTTCGCCGTTTTGATCCCCTTGCCGCGCAAGCGCAGGACGGATCCGGAGTTGGAATGCGCCGGAACGGTCAGGGCGACTTTGCCTTCCAGCGTCGGAATGGTGATTTTGCCGCCCAGAACAGCTTCTTGCAGCGTGATGGGGGCGTCCAGCAGGACGTTGTCGCCCGACCGCGAAAAATAAGGGTGGGGCTGAACCAGAATGCGAATCAGCGCGTCGCCGTTGTCGCCGCCGTTCGGGCTGGGCGCGCCCTGACCTTTCAGCCGCAGAACGGTCTGATCCGCCGCGCCCGCCGGAATTTTGACGTTCAAAATTTTGCCGTTCGGCATGGAAATCTCTTTTTCCTTGCCGAGCGCGGCTTCCAGAAACGAAACGCCGAGGTCGTAGTTGACGTTTTCCCCGGGCGTTTTGCGCTGGGCGCGGCGTTTCATTCCCGAAAACAAATCTTCGCCGCCGCCGTCGAACATCGAACTGAAAAAGTCGAATCCCGACCGCTTGCGCGCCCCGTCCGTCTGCGCGCCGCCGAAGTCGAAGTTGAAGCCTTCGAATCCGCCCGCGCCGCCCTGGCGGCGGTAGCCGCCGTTCGCGCCGTACCCGTAGCCGAAGCCGGGGCGTTCCTTGCCCGTTTCGTCGATTTCGCCGGCGTCGAAGCGTTTGCGCTTTTCGGGATCGGACAAAAGGTCGTAAGCGCACGAGATTTCTTTGAACTTGTCTTCGGCTTTCGGGTCGTTCGGGTTCAAATCGGGGTGCATTTTGCGCGCCAGCTTGCGGTACGCCTGTTTGATTTCGTCCTGCGTCGCCGTTTGCGGCACGCCTAAAAGAGTGTATGGATTAGCCATTTCTTTCTGCCGTCAATGGAATAAAACTATGCCTTATAAAATAGGATAGCCGAGCCGCCGGGGCAAGCCGTTAAAGCGGCTTTTTTCGATTTTTTTTTCGGAATTTATCGTTTCCATAAAACAAAGTTGTCTGGTATAGTAGGGCACTTTGCAATTTTATCGGGGACGATCGGGTCGTGTCTGAACAAAAATCTTCGGCGTTTTTGATGAAAGCCGCCGCGACGGCGTCGGTTTGCGTCGCCGTCGTTCTGATCGGGGTGAAGCTGTTCGCCTTGATTATGACGGATTCCGTCGCGATGCTGTCCAGCCTGATCGATTCCTCGCTGGACGCGCTGGCGTCGTTTCTGAATTTGTGGGCGGTGCGCCAGTCGCTGGAACCCGCCGATTCCCGCCACCGTTTCGGACACGGGAAAATCGAACCGCTGGCGTCGCTGGGGCAGGCGACGTTCATCGCCGGATCGGCGTTTCTGCTGATTTTCCAAAGCATACACTATATTTTGAACCCGCGCGAAGTCCTGCACGCCGAAACGGGCATCGCGGCGATGGGCGTGTCGATTCTGCTGACCCTGCTTTTGGTGGCGTTTCAGCGTTTCGTCGTCAAAAAAACGGGATCGGTCGCGATCACCGCCGACTACGCCCATTACGCGGGCGACGTCATGATGAATCTGAGCGTCGTCGCGTCCCTGTTCGTCAGCGCGCGTTTCCGCTTTCCGTACAGCGATCCGGCTTTCGCGCTGGGAATCGCCGTCTATCTGCTGGTTTGCGCGCGCCGCGTGTTCCGGCAGGCGATGGGGCAGCTGATCGACGCGGAACTGCCGCACGCCGAAAAACAAAAAATCGCGAACATCGTTTTAACGACGCCCGACGTGTCGGGACTGCACGATTTGCGCACGCGTTCGTCGGGAACGCAATGGTTTATCCAGCTGCATCTGGAGCTTGACCCGAACCTGCCTCTGATCCGCGCGCACGCCATCGCCGACGCGGTTGAAAAAAGACTGCAATCCGCTTTTCCGAACGCGGAAATCATCATTCATCAGGATCCGGCGGGGCTGAACGAACACCACCCGCAATGGTGCTATGAAAAAATTTGACCGTAATATCTCGTTTGAGGAGTAAAAAATGAGAATTGAAGAAGATATGAAACTGGATTTCAAAGACGTGCTGTTCCGTCCCAAGCGCAGCACTCTGCGTTCCCGTTCCGAAGTCGACCTGAACCGCACTTTCACGTTCAGAAATTCCAAAAAAACGTGGACGGGCGTTCCCATCATGGCGGCGAACATGGATACGGTCGGACGGTTCGAAGTCTTCAACGTGTTGAAGAAGTTTCATATGTTCACCTGCATTCAAAAACACTACACCAAAGAGGAATGGAGCGCGTTCAACGCCGAAACGCCCGCCGAAGACTACAACTATCTGGCGATCACGTCCGGCACGTCGGACAAGGATTACGAACGCCTGTTCCGCATCTGCGGCGAAAACCCCGCGATCAAGTTCATCTGCATCGACGTCGCGAACGGGTATTCCCAGCACTTTGTCGAATACGTCCGCAAAGTCCGCGAAAACTTTCCCGAAATGACGATCATCGC
>DJRZ01000053.1:40341-50813 GCA_002440235.1 Alphaproteobacteria bacterium UBA6347 | reverse complement strand
CACGTCTGCCAATTCCATCACATCGGCCCAATGCTCTCAACGGGAGTCGAACCCGTACTCTGTCACCAGAAAGGGATTTTAAGTCCCTCGTGTCTACCAATTCCACCATGACCGCGCTGTTTTCGGTAATATCAGACTTGCCGCCGCTTGGCAACCGAAATTTTACTGCGGGCGGCGCTCCAGATACGCCGCGACGTAAGAGCATCGCGCGACGACTTTCAGCCCGTTTTCGCGCGCGAACGCCAGCCCCGATTCGACCAAAGCCGCGGCGATGCCTTTGCCGCGGTGTTCGGGGGCGACGAACGTGTGCGTAAAAACGATTTGCCGTTCCCCGTTTTCCTCCGTCAAATCGTAATCCAAATGCGACCGCGCGCCGTCCGAAAAGGTTTCAAACGCGCGTTCCCGTTCGTTATGCGCGATCTCCATCTCACACCGTCCTTTTCTGATCGAAAACGCCGTCGACGACGGGTTCCATTTCCGCGTCGGGCGCCAGCTGGTATTCAACCTTTGTCACAAAAGCGCGCGGCGATCCGCGTTTGCACGCCCGCACCATGTCGCTGATGACGTCGGTTTCGCCCTTGAACACGGCTTCGACCGATCCGTCGACGCGGTTTCTGACCCAGCCGGACAGCCCGCGGGCGCGCGCCTCGCTCATCGTCCATTGACGGTAGAACACGCCCTGCACCCGTCCCTGAATCCGGATATGCACCGTTTCCTGCGCCATTATTTGCCTCCTTTTATTTTGTTCAAAGCGTCGCCGACGGCGCGCCTGCGGTTTTCGCGCGCGGCGGCGGCTTCGTCGTCGGTTTGCCAAAAGCGGTTTTGAAACAACTCTTCCAGCGCCGCCAGATCGAACGCCTGATCCGCCGTCAAATCGCCGTCCAGAACGCTCAAAGCCAGAATGACGGACTTCAACCCGCCGGACGCCTGACAAAAAGCGGAAAAGCCGCCGTCGTCCAGCGCGTCCAGCCGCCGTTTCAGATACGCCCGCGTCCGGTCGTCCAAATCCGGAACGTCCAGCCCGGAAACGGGGGAAAAGTTCGCTCCGCGCCCGTTCGCGCGTTCGATGACGGGCAGCCATTTTTCGCGCTGCAAAGCGGCGAGCTCATCGGGTTGCGGCGCAAAGAACAGCACCGTGTCCGCCGCGGCGAACGCGATTTGTTCGTCGGTCAGAGCTTTTCTGTCCCTCATTTCGCCGCCGTGGCGCAGACGTTCGCCAGCGCCCCCTCTTTCGCCGTTTCGCGCGCCAGATCCCTGCCGCCCATAAAGAACGCCACGCCGATCGACAGCGCGCGGTTCAAAGATTCGCCCTGATCGATGCTAAATTCGGGCGCGCCCAGCGTGCCGCCGATTTTCGCCGACGTGACGCTGTTTTCCAAAACGCCGTCGGAATGCGGCGTCATTTTCAACTTCACGCCCAGCTTTTCCGTGCCGAAATCGACATTGCCGCTGATTTGCAGATCAAGCAGATCGCTTTCCAGTCCGATTTTTTTGTCGGACGTCGCGACGCCGTTGGCGACGGGCAGGTTGACGACGGCGCAGGGAACGGTTATCTCGTTGATTTTACTCAGTTTTAAAAAGGAAAAATCTTTGGGGACGATTTGAACGGCGCCGACATGCGCGTTCCTGACGTCCAGCCGGATTCTGCCGTTCAGGGACGCCGCGATTTCGCGTTGCGACGCGCCGCGACCGCTCAGCACAGCCGAACCCGACAGCGTCCCTTTGTCGACGCCCGATTTCGCCCAGAACAGCTTTAACGGCATGGCGTTGATTCTGACCGTCGCTCCGACGGACGCCGCGCCGCCCGTCGCGTCCATGACGGCTTGGGCGGACAGGTAGTTTGCCAGTTTGAAGTTCGACAAGGTGAACTTGCCGCCGTTCATCACCGCCGCGGCGTCGACTTTGCCCAGATCCGTCCCGTCGGCGGCGATCAGTTTTCCGACCGACGCGCGCATGTTCACGTCGGCGGCGCGCAAAGCGTTCAAATCCAGCGGTTCGTCGGAAAACACGCGCTTTTCCCCGCCTCGTTTTTCAAACCGGCGTTCCGTCCCGCGCCGACCGGCGGCGGACGAGCGGAATTTCAGCCTGACGCCCGACAGTTCCGACAAATCCAGAACGGACGATTTCAAATCCGCGCGAACGGACAGACGGGGCTTCTTTTCCGCGAAAACCGTTCCCGACAGATCCGATTTGCCGACGACGGCGGACAGTCTGTCGATCCTCAATCCGCCGTCGATTTTTCCGGCGACGGCGATTTTAGACGCGGGCAAGGCGGGAAAACCGTCGACCTTTGACGCGTCGGGCGCGTCGATATCGGCTGAAAAGTCCGTTTTCAAAGGGGAAAGGGACGAAACGCCGCCGCCGATCCGCGCGGTCAGCGCGCCGTTCATCACCGTCGACGCGTCGAATTCGGGAACGGAAATCGTCCCCGCCCGTTTTTCGACGCGCGCGGTCGCGACCACGTTTTCCAGCGCGGGCAGTCCGGCGACGACGTTTTTCAAAACACGCAGATCCGTCACGCTGGCTTTGACGACGGCGTTCCAATCGGCGAACGACGACGCCGTCCCGTCGATTTTCACGAACAGGCGCGGATTTTTGATTTCGGCGTCAAACGCGCGGGAAGCGTAGTCGACGCGTGCGCGGACGCCGTATTCCTCGCCCCCGATCATCGCGTCGGCGCTCAGATCGGCTTTGCCGCCGTTTTCTTTCAGCGTCAGCGAATCGACCGCGGCGGCGTAGACCGCGCCTTTGGCGGCGTCGGTCAGCGTCACCCGCATTTTTTCGAACAAGACGTCGTTCAGCCGCAATTCGAAACCGCCTTTTTCCGCCGGAGCGGCTTTTCCGGCGGGCGCGGACGGACCGGCTGATTTTTTATCCTTTGCGGCGGCGTTGACGACGGCGTCGACCGAAACGTCGCGCAAGACGAACCGCTTGACTTCGGCGCGGCGGGAAAACAGC
The DNA here is from genome assembly GCA_002440235.1 of Alphaproteobacteria bacterium UBA6347. Taxonomy (GTDB): domain Bacteria; phylum Pseudomonadota; class Alphaproteobacteria; order CAAGCB01; family CAG-977; genus UBA11549. The sequence continues at coordinate 47,855 of DJRZ01000053.1, read as the reverse complement.
GGGATCAGTTCGACTTCGGCGGACAGAAGCCCGACGCTCGCCAGCGTTTTGCCGCCGTCGCGCAGGGTCATGTCCCGCAATTCGACGGACGGGGACAGGGACAGCCGCGTTTTCGCGCCGGCGATGCTCAGCTCCCGCCCCGTTTTTTCAAAAACGACGCGTTCCAGTTCGGATTGCAGTTTTGCGTCGAAATCGCGCAAGGTCCAGAAACAGACCGCCGCCGTCAAAACAACGAAAACGGATATCGCCGTCAAAGCTTTTTTCATGTTCGCCCCTCAGTCCGCAGGAAATTTTTTAAACGGATTTTCCGGCTTTTTGTGTGCGAAGCCGAAAAAGTCGAAACTGTCCGCCATTTTTTCGTTCAGCGGCGCGTAGACTTCCAGCATTTTACCCGACGGCAGCGGCATGCGCAAGGCGCGGGCGTGCAAATGCAGGAATTTTCCGTATTTCAGATAGTCCGCCGTCAAGTTTTTGTCGCCGTATTTGCCGTCGCCGACGATCGGGTGCCCCATGTGGGCGCAATGCACGCGCAGCTGGTGGGTGCGCCCCGTCAGCGGCATCATTTCCAGCCAAGCCGCCTTTTTAAACGCTTCGTCGACCACGCGGTACAGCGTCACGGCGAACTGTCCGTTCTTTTCGTCGACGCGCATCGTTTCGCCGCCGAATTCGCCCGTCGATTTCAACAGTTTGGCGGAAATTCTGCCCTCTTTGATTTCGGGCGCGCCGAACACCAGCGCCCAGTACACCTTTTTGGCTTCGCGGGAACGGAAAGCCTCCGCCAGTTTTGCGGCGGCGGCGGGCGTGCGTCCCAGGACCAGAACGCCGCTGGTGTCCTTGTCCAGCCGATGAACCAGACGGGGATTTTCGTCCTTTTCGAAACGCAGAGCGGACAGCATGCCGTCCAAATGGCGCGTCAGCCCCGTCCCGCCCTGCACAGCCAGACCGGCGGGCTTGTTCAAAACCAGAACGTCGTCGTCCTTGTAAATCACCAGACTTTGAACAAAGGCGGCGTCCCGTTCGGAAACCGTCACGGCGTCGCGGCGGGCTTTCGCCAGCCCCATCGGCGATCCCCGTTCGGGCAAAGGCGGCACGCGCACGACCTGCCCCGCGGACACGCGCTGCGACGCTTCGGCGCGTTTGCCGTCGACCTTGACCTGTTTCGTGCGCAGCAGCTTTTGCAGCTGTCCCTGCGTCACCTGCGGATAGTGGCGTCTGAACCAGCGGTCCAAACGCACGATGCCGTCGTCCGCGCTGACCGTCACCATATTAACGCCTGTCATTTTCGATTTCCTTTCTCAGTTTGTCCCAGTACGCGATTCGCTTGACGATTTCGCGTTCGAATCCCCGTTCGATCGGGTGGTAAAGCTTTTGCCGCCCCATTTCGGGGGGGAAGTAGTTCGCGCCCGAAAAGCCGTTCGCCGTGTCGGGGTCGTATTCGTACCCCGCGTTGTATCCCAGTTCTTTCATCAGTTTCGTGGGCGCATTCAGAATGTTCATCGGCGGCGTCAGCGATCCCGTTTCCCGCGCCAGCCGCACCGCCGCGTTCCAGCCTTTGTACACGCCGACGGATTTCGGCGCCGTCGCCAGATACACGACCAGCTGAGCCAGCGCCAAGTCCCCCTCCGGCGATCCCAGACGTTCGTAGGCGTCCCACGCCGACACCGCCTGCACCAGCGCGTTCGGATCGGCAAGCCCGATGTCTTCGACCGCGAAACGGGTCAGGCGGCGGAAGATGTATTTCGGATCCTCGCCCGCCGACATCATGCGCGCGACCCAATACAGCCCCGCGTCCGGATCCGACCCCCGCAGGGATTTGTGCACCGCGCTGATCAGATTGTAATGCCCGTCGCGGTCTTTGTCGTAGACGGCGGGGCGGCGCGCGACGACGGTCAGCATGCGTTCGACGGACAGGGGACCCTGCGCCAGATCGCGGTCGGGCAGGTCGAACAAAGCCTCCAGCATATTGGACAGATAGCGTCCGTCCCCGTCCGCCATCGCTTTCAGCTGTCCGCGCGCGTCGGGCATGACGGGCAGCGACCGACCGACCAGCTTTTCCGCGCGTCGGATAATGGATTCCAAAGCGTCCTCGCCCAGACGTTTCAGAACGAAGACCTTGCATCTGGACAACAGGGCGGCGTTCAGTTCGAACGACGGGTTTTCCGTCGTCGCGCCGACCAGAACGACCGTGCCGTCTTCGACATAGGGCAGGAAACCGTCCTGCTGGGAACGATTGAAACGGTGGATTTCGTCGACGAACAGAATCGTCGCCCGCCCCGTCTGACGGCGCTGTTTGGCTTCCTCGAATATCTTGCGCAGATCGGCGACGCCCGAAAACACGGCGGAAATCGGTTCGAACGCCATGTTCGTGTGATGCGCCAGCAGCCGCGCGATCGTCGTTTTGCCGCACCCTGGCGGTCCCCACAGGATAAAAGACGACACCTTTCCCGTAATCAGCATGCGTCCCAGCGGCGCGTCGGGCGCCAGCAGGTGGTCCTGCCCGACGACGTCGTCAATCGTCCGCGGGCGCAGTCTGTCCGCCAGCGGCTGGGCTACGGTATTGTCGAACAAAGACGGCACGGCGTGATATCCCCCTAAAAAAGCTTCCCTTGTTTTACCAGATCGGCGCGCCGGTTGCACCTGTTAATTTCGGCACGCGAAAGGGCGGAAAGAACTTTCCGCCCTTTGCTTTGGTTTTCAAGGCGCGTCACGCTTCGGGCGCTGCTTCGTCGCCGGCGATTTTCAGCGCGCCGTTTTCGACGCGGATTTTCACGACGGAATCGTCGCGGATCGACCCGTCCAGAATCGCCGTCGCCAGCTTGTTTTCCAATTCGCGCTGGATCAGGCGTTTCAGCGGACGCGCGCCGTACATCGGTTCGTATCCCGTGTTCGCCAGCCACGTCAAAGCCTGTTCGTCCAGATCCAGTTTGATGTGGCGTTCCGCCAGACGGTTGCCCAGACGCGCCAGCTGGATTTGAACGATGCCCCGCATATCCGCGCGGCTCAGGCGGCGGAACAGCAGGATTTCGTCCAGACGGTTCAAAAATTCGGGTTTGAACGCCGCGTGAACGATGTCCATGACCTGCGGACGCACTTTTTCGACGTCTTCGCCGTCGGGCTGTTCTGCCAGAATCTGCGCGCCGAGGTTCGACGTCAGAATGATCAGCGTGTTTTTAAAGTCGACCGTGTGCCCCTGCCCGTCCGTCAGCCGTCCGTCGTCCAGCACCTGCAACAGAATGTTGAACACGTCGGGGTGCGCTTTTTCGACCTCGTCGAACAAAATGACCTGATACGGACGGCGGCGCACGGCTTCGGTCAACACGCCGCCCTGATCATATCCCACATAGCCCGGAGGCGCGCCCACCAGACGCGACACCGCGTGCTTTTCCATGTATTCGGACATGTCGATGCGCAACAGAGCCGTTTCGTCGTTGAACAGAAAGTCCGCCAGCGACCGCGCCAGTTCGGTTTTCCCGACGCCCGTCGGTCCCAGAAACAGGAACGAACCGATCGGTCTGTTCGGGTCCTGCAACCCCGACCGCGACCGGCGCACCGCGTCGGACACGGCTTTGACGGCGGCTTCCTGCCCGATCAGGCGGGACTGAATGCGCTCTTCCATATGCAGCAGTTTTTCGCGTTCGCCCGTCAGCATTTTGTCGACGGGAATGCCCGTCCAGCGCGACACGACCGCCGCGATCATTTCGGGGGTCACGTTTTTGCTGGCGGAAACCTGCGCCGACGCCGCCAACGCTTCGGCGTCTTTCAGTTTTTTGGTCAATTCGGGGATTTGCTTGTACTGCAATTCGCCCGCGCGTTCGTACTGTCCTTCGCGCAAAGCCTTGTCCACCGCGATTTTCGCGGCGTCCAGCTGTTCGCGCAACTTCGCCGCGCCCGCCAAAGCGTTTTTGCTCGACAGCCATTCGGCGGTTTTGGACGCGGACTGCTCTTCCAGCTCCTTAACCTCTTTTTCCAGTTTTTCCAGCCGTTCGACGGACGCCTGATCCGTTTCCTTTTTCAAGGCTTCGCGTTCGATTTTCAGCTGAATCAGACGGCGGTCGATTTCGTCCAAAGCCTCGGGCTTCGAATCGATTTCCATGCGCAGACGCGACGCGGCTTCGTCCATCAGGTCGATCGCCTTGTCGGGCAGGAAACGGTCGGAAATGTAGCGGTTCGACAACGTCGCCGCCGCGACCAAAGCGCTGTCCGAGATTTTCACCCCGTGATGCAGTTCGTATTTTTCCTTGATCCCGCGCAGAATGGAAATCGTGTCCTCGACCGTCGGTTCGTCGACGAAAACGGGCTGGAACCGGCGCGCCAAAGCCGCGTCCTTTTCAACGTACTTTCTGTATTCGTCCAGCGTCGTCGCGCCGATGCAGTGCATTTCGCCGCGCGCCAAAGCCGGTTTCAGCAGGTTGGACGCGTCCATCGACCCTTCGCTCGCCCCCGCGCCGACGATCGTGTGCATTTCGTCGATAAACAAAATGATCGATCCGTCGGACGCGTCGATTTCCTCCAACACGGATTTCAGGCGTTCTTCAAATTCGCCGCGGTATTTCGCGCCCGCGATCAGCGCGCCCATGTCCAAAGCCAGCAGCTTTTTGTTTTTCAGGCTTTCGGGAACGTCGCCGTTCACGATGCGCAAAGCCAGCCCTTCGACGACGGCGGTTTTGCCGACGCCGGGTTCGCCGATCAGAACGGGATTGTTTTTCGTCCGGCGCGACAGGACTTGAATCGCGCGGCGGATTTCCTCGTCGCGTCCGATGACGGGGTCAAGCTTTCCTTCGCGGGCGCGCGCGGTGTAGTCCTGCGTGTATTTTTTCAACGCCTTGTATTTGTCCTCGGCGTTGGCGGACGTCGCCTTTCTGCCGTTGCGCAATTCCTCGATCGCGGCGTTCAGCCCGACCGCGTTCAGCCCGCATTCGGTCAAAACGCGGTGAACCTCGGTGTTCGGAACGATCAGCATCGCCAGCAAAATGCGTTCGACCGTCACATATTCGTCGCCCGCCTTTCGCGCGATTTCCTCGGCTTGGGTCATCAGTTTTCCGAACTGCTGGTTCGGATAGCACTCGACGCTCTGCCCCGACACTTTGGGCAGTTTGTCGACCGCTTCGTCGACCGCCTTTTTCGCCTTTTTGGCGTCGCCGCCCGCCTGTTGAATCAGTCCGGCGCACATGCCTTCGTTATCGTCCAGCAACACTTTCAGCAAATGCTCCGGCGTTAAAAACTGATTGTCGTTGCGTTCAGCCAACCCTTTGGCGGATTGAATGAACCCTTGGCTTCTTTCCGTAAATTTTTCAATATTCATTGTGAACGAACCTCCTTAACAAAAATCCCGACGCTTGATATAGGTCGGGACTTTCGTTTTCGCAATAACCGCGAAAGGGCGGCGGAAATTTTTTTTACGCCTGCGCGTCGACCGGCTTTTTCACCGGCGGACGACCGCGCCGTCTGGGCTGGGCAGGAACGTCGCCGGAAACGGGTTCGGCGGGACGCTTCACCGGCGGACGACCGCGCCGCCTCATTTCGTTTTGCGCCATCGCCGCGACGGGAACGGACAAATCGACCGCTTCGGGCTGTCCGGCGGAAACGGCAGGCTGTTCAACGGGGACGGGAACGACCGCGGCGGGCTGTTCGACGGGGGATTCCGCTTCGATTTCGCGGGCGTCGTCAACCGCCTGCTCTTCGCGTTCAACGTCGAAACCGTTGTTTTGCGCGGCTTCGAACTGTTGCGCCTGCTGGGCGAAACGCGCGCCCTCGGCGGCGATCGCCGTCGCGTTCAACCGACTGTAATGATCGGCGTGCTGCAAGCAGTTTTCCGCCAAAACGCGGTCGGAGGACATCAGTTCCTTGGCGGCGGACAGGTATTTTTCCATCAGCTGAAACGCCGTGCCGCGCAAACGTCCCGCGGGACCGATGCTGTCGTACACCGTGTTGCGGTTCGGCTGGTTGTTAAAGCGGCGGTTGTTGTTATTGTTAAAGTTGTTATGGTTGCGTCCGCGCGAACGTCCCCGAGGATTCATTCCCATGAAGTTTCTCTTTGAAAGCTGTTGAAAAAATAAAAATAGCCGCCATCGTTTCCGGCGGAAACCGTTTTCACGGCGATAAATTATATGCCCCGCGTTTTTTTTTCAATCTTTTTTTATCCGTCCGCGCCTCATTTTCGCCGAAAAGCGGACAAACAGCGCACCACGCCGCCCAAATCGACGCCAAAAGCGCTGAAATCCAACCCCGCGGATTCGACGATGCCGCGAACGGCGTCGTGTTGTCCCTTGCCGAACTCCGCGACGAACGCGCCGCCGTTCTTTAACAAAAAAGGCAGGGAGGGGGCGATTTTCCGATAAGCGTCCAGCCCGTCCGCGCCCGCGAACAACGCCTGTTCAGGATCGAAATTCACGACTTCGGGCGCCAGATCCGCGCGTTCGCTTTCGGCGATGTAGGGGGGATTGGAAACCACCAGATCGAATTGCCCCAAATCATCGAACCAGCCGGGAACGTCCCAACTGCCCGATTTGGTTTCGAACCGTTCCGCCAGCCTGTTCGCCGCGGCGTTTTCGGCGGCGATTTTCAGCGCGGCGTCCGACGCGTCGAACCCGACGGCGCGCGCGTTCGCGTATTCGCACAGCAGAGCTTGCGCCAAACAGCCCGACCCCGTCCCCAGATCCAGAATCCGCAACGGTGCCGTTTTGTCGGAAAACAGCTTTAACGCCTCTTCGATCAAAGTTTCGGAATCCGGTCGGGGATCGAGGACGTCTTTCGTCACTTTGAAATCCAACCGCCAAAATCCGCGCGTTTCGATGATTTTCGACACGGGTTCGCGTTTGACGCGCCGATCGGCGAAGCTTTCGATTTTTTGCAAAACGTCGGGTTCGACCGCGAAATCGGGGTGAAGCCGCAAAAAAATCGGCGTCGTTCCGATCGCGAAAGCGACCAAAGCGCGCGCGTCCGCCGACGGTTCCTTGATCCCCGCCCGTTCAAACCGTCCGGTCAAGACGGACAGGATTTCCTTTACCGTCATCGCGGTCAATCCAGTTCGGACAAACGGGACAGCCGGTCTTCGGTAATCAGCGCTTCGATAATCTCGTCCAGCGCGGCGCCGTTCATCACTTCGTCGATTTTATACAAAGTCAGGTTGATGCGGTGGTCGGTCACGCGCCCCTGCGGAAAGTTGTAGGTGCGGATTCGTTCCGACCGGTCGCCCGATCCGACTTGTTTTTTGCGGTCGACGGCGCGTTCCCTGTCCAGCTGTTCCCGCTGCATGTCGAACAAGCGGGAACGCAAGATGCGCATGGCGCGATCCTTATTTTTAAACTGCGACCGCTCGTCCTGGCACGCGACGACGAACCCCGTCGGAATGTGCGTGATGCGAACGGCGGATTCCGTTTTGTTGACGTGCTGACCGCCTGCCCCCGACGCGCGGTAGACGTCGATTTTCAAATCCTTTTCGTCGATTTTCAGATCGACTTCCTCGGCTTCGGGCAGGACGGCGACCGTCGCGGCGGACGTGTGGACGCGCCCCG
>DJRZ01000053.1:40101-40309 GCA_002440235.1 Alphaproteobacteria bacterium UBA6347 | reverse complement strand
CCGGCACGCGCTGGACGCGGTGCACGCCCGATTCGAATTTCAGACGTTCGAAAACGTTTTTGCCCGTGATGCTGGCGGACGCCTCCTTGTATCCGCCGATGCCCGTGTCGTTGACGGACAGCGTTTCGAATTTCCACCCCTGAGCCGCGGCGTAGTGTTCGTACATGCGGAACAGTTCGGCGGCGAACAAAGCGGCTTCCTCGCCGCC
>DJRZ01000053.1:33460-40030 GCA_002440235.1 Alphaproteobacteria bacterium UBA6347 | reverse complement strand
GGCAGCAACAGGATTTTCAGCCGCTTTTCCAATTCCGGCAGTTTTTCCTTGGCGGCGTGGATTTCGTCGCGCGCCATCGCCCGCATTTCGTCGTCCGTTTCCGGATCGTCCAGCAGCGCCTGCGCGCCGTCCGTATCCGCCAATACATTTTTATAGTCCCGAATCGCGGCGACGATGTCTTTCAGTCCCGCCAGTTCCTTGGAAAGCTTGACAAACGTGTCGCCGTCGACGCCCGTTCCCGACCCCAGCAGGGATTCCAGTTCGTCGTTGCGGGCGAGAACGACGTCCAGCTTTTCCTCGAAGCTCATGCGTCAAGCCCCCGCGCGGCGCGGTATTTTCGCATGAAATCCGGCAGAGCGGCGATTTCGACCTCGCTTTGATCGCCCGCGTCCAGATCGCGCACGGCGGCGACGCCCTTGGCGTATTCGTCCGACCCCAGAATCACGGCGGCGCAAGCGTTGATTTTGTTCGCTTTTTTCATGCGCTTGCCCATATTGCCGGAATAAGCCATATCGACGATAAAGCCCGCCCGACGCAAATCGCGCGCGATTTTCATCACCGGCAAAGTCATGTCGTCGCCGACGGGAACGACCGCGATCGGACGGGGTTCCTCGGGCTGTTTGCCGACTTCCCGCAACAGCAGAGCCAAACGGTCGACGCCCGCGCCGAAACCGATGCCCGCCGTTTTGGGTCCGCCCAGCTGTTCGACCAAGCCGTCGTAGCGACCGCCCGCCAGAACCGTTCCCTGCGCGCCCAAAGAATCCGTGATGAATTCAAATACGGTGTGGCGGTAGTAATCCAGTCCGCGCACCAACCGCGGATTGACCGCGAACGGAATCCCCATTTTCGTCAGCCCGTTTTTCACGGCGTCAAAGAATTGACGGGATTCGTCGTTCAGGTAATCGGTCATCGCGGGGGCGTTTTCGACGATTTTCCTGTCGCCCTCGTCCTTGGAATCCAGAATGCGCAGGGGATTTTTTTCCAGACGCACGCGGCTGTCTTCGCTCAACCGGTCCTTGTACCGTTCAAAATAGGCGACCAAAGCGTCGCGGTAGGCGGCGCGGCTTTCGACGTCGCCCAGCGTGTTCAGCTCCAGCCGGATATAGGGCGCCAGCCCCAAAGCGGACAAGAAGTCCCACGCCAGACACAGCACTTCGACGTCCGTTTGCGGCGCGGACGCGCCCAGCACCTCGACGCCGACCTGATGCAACTGGCGGTAGCGTCCCTTTTGCGGACGTTCGTAACGGAACATCGGTCCCGCGTACATCAGCTTGACCGGCTGGTTCTGTTCCATGCCTTCGGAAATGAAGGCGCGGACGACGCCCGCCGTCCCCTCCGGACGCAGGGTGAAGCTTTCGCCGCCCCTGTCGGTAAAGGTGTACATTTCCTTTGACACGATGTCGGACGTTTCGCCGACCCCGCGGGCGAAAACGTCGGTCGATTCGAAAATCGGCGTCTGAATCTCGCCGAAACCGTAGCGTTTGGCAAAGTCGCGCGCCGTGTTCTGCACGAACATGAACGCGGACAGATCCTCGCCGTAAATGTCGCGCGTGCCGCGCGCGGGCTGAATTTTCATCACTTTTTCTCCGCTCTTTGAGCCGCGATTTTTTCGACCAGATCCGCGATCACGTCAACGGCGTTGTTCGCGTCGATCGGTTCTTTCTGTTGTCCCGCGACGAACAGCAAAGCCTTGCCGTTGCCGCCGCCGCAAACGCCGACGTCGGCTTCGCGCGCCTCGCCCGGACCGTTCACGACGCACCCCATGACGGCGACTTTCAGCGGTTCGGAAACGTGTTCCAAGCGGACTTCCAAAGCCTTGACGACCTTTTCGACGTCGATGCCGCGGCGCGCGCACGTCGGGCAGGACACGATGCGGACGCCGCGATAGCGCAATCCCAAAGTGCGCAGGATTTCAAACCCGACCTTGATTTCCTCGGTCACGTCGGCGGTCAGGGAAACGCGCAGCGTGTCGCCGATCCCCTCCATCAGCAGCGTGCCGATCCCCAGCGCGGATTTGACCGTTCCGGCGCGCAGTCCGCCCGCCTCGGTCACGCCCAGATGCAGCGGATAGTCGCATTTTGCCGCCAGTTTGCGGTAAGCGTCCATCATCATCAGCGTGTCGGACGATTTCACGGAAATCTTGAAATTGAAAAAGTCGTTGTCTTCCAAAATCTTGGCGTGTTCCAGGGCGCTTTCGACCATCGCGTCCGCGCACGGTTCGCCGTATTTTTCCAACAGATGCTTGTCCAGCGACCCGCCGTTGACGCCGATGCGCATGGAACAGTTGCAATCCTTCGCCGCCTTGACGACGTCGCGCACGCGTTCGGCGGAACCGATGTTGCCGGGGTTGATGCGCAGGCACGCCGCGCCGGCTTCGGCGGATTCGATCGCGCGTTTGTAATGGAAATGAATGTCGGAAACGATCGGCACTTTAACCTGTTTGACGATTTCGCGCAAAGCCTTGGTCGATGCCTCGTCGGGGCAGGAAACGCGCACGATGTCCGCGCCGACCGCCTCCAAAGAACGGATCTGCGCGACCGTCGCGGCGACGTCCGCCGTCGGCGTGTTCGTCATGGATTGAACGGAAATCGGCGCGCCGTCCCCCACGGGAACGGAGCCGACGTAAATCCGTCTGGAACGACGGCGTTTGATTTCAGCAGCTTTCATAACTCACCTGTTATTCAAATTCTTCGGCGGATTCGACCGTTTTGGCGGCGAAATCGTCGGGATTCAAAACGATTTTCGACCGCAGGGCGCCGCGCGGTCCCAAAGGCGGCGTCAAATTCCCGTCGCAATAAACGTCCAGACCGCCCGCGTTGCCCGTTTTCAAAAACAGCTCTTCGGGTTTGTTGGACGACACCTGATAGCGGTCGCCTTTCGCCAGCAGACGCGAAAACAGCACCGTGTCCCCGCGCGTGATTTCCACCCACGTGTCTTCGTTCGCGACCAGAACCAGACGGGGTTTGTAGTTTTTCTGACCGAACACGCGAATCGTGCGATCGGCGGGATTTTCGGCTTTTTGCGCCGGCAGGGCGGCGGTCGTCGGCGCGTCGGGTTTCACCGGCGGGACGGGGGGAACGGGCGCGGCGCCGTCGTCGGCGGCGGGTTCGTTTTCCTCCGCGGCAATCGTTTCGGCTTCGTTCAGCGCCTGTCCGTCCAAAGGAAAACTGCCCTGTTCGACCGTGATGTTTTCCCCGGCGACTTCGACGGGGACGGCGTCGGGCACGGCGTCTTCTGTGTTCGAACACGCCTGCCACAGACCGTAAGCCGCGATCAGCAGCGCCAGAGAAACCAGCAGGGCTTTCGGCGCGGGCGTCATGTTTTCGGTTTCCTCGTCGGGAACGTTTATGTCGCGGCGTTCGCTTTTAGCCTGCGCGCTCAGTTCCCGCTTGTAGCGCGTGATGATGTCCGACGGGTCCAGTCCCAGATACGACGCGTAAGTGCGCACGAACCCGTTGGCGTAGGCTTCGCCGGGCAATTCCTTGTACCGGTTTTCCTCCAACGCCTGCAAAAACTGGCAGCGAATGCACAGATACGCGGCGATGTCGCGTAAATCCTGATTTTTCGCCAAACGCGCGCGGCGCAGCGTGTCGCCGACCGTTTCCGTTTTTTCGGCGGGCTTTTGATCCGTTTCCGCCGTTTCCCGCGTTTGTTTTTCGTCCTGCGTCATAGTTCGTTTTCCTTTCGATTACGCCTGTTGACGGTTTTCCCAGCGCCGCAAAGCGTCCGCGGCGTCCGAAACCAATTCGTCGACGACGGCTTGGACGGGTTTGACGTCCTTGACCAGACCGACGCTCTGCCCCGCCATGACGGAACCGTTTTCGACGTCGCCGTCAATGACCGCGCGGCGCAAAGCCCCGCCCCAGAAATGTTCGATCGCCATCTGCGCGTCTTTCAGTTCGATTTCGCCGTTCTGGTATTTTTGGATCGTTTCCAGCTGGAATTGCGCGAAACGCTTTGTCCCCTCGTTCGCCAGCGCGCGGACGGGAATGACCGGAAAGCGCGGATCGATCTGAACCGTCGGCACGGCGTCGCGCGCGTTCGCCTTGATGAACGCCTGTTTGAAATTCGGGTGCGCGATGCATTCGTCCGTGCAGACGAACCGCGTTCCCAGCTGGCACCCCGCGGCGCCCAAAGCCAGAAAAGCCGCCATCATTTCGCCCGAACCGATGCCGCCCGCGACGAACACGGGAACGTCCTTGACGTGCGGCAGGATTTCCTGCACCAGAATGTTCGTGGCGACGGGTCCGATGTGACCGCCCGCCTCCGTTCCTTCCAAAATCAGGGCGTCCGCGCCCGATTTGACCATTTTTTTCGCCAAAACCAAAGCGGGGGCGAAGCACATCACCCTGATGCCGGCGTCTTTCAGCCTTTTAACGGACTGCGCGGTCGGAATGCCGCCCGCCAGAATGGCGTGGCTGATTTTCATGTCGACGCAGACGTCGATCAGTTCGTCCAGCTGCGGGTGCATGGTGATCAGGTTGACGGCGAAATTGTTTTTCGTCAGCGCGTGCGTCTTTTCGATTTCGTCGCGCAGAATCTGCGGCGGCATCGCCCCGCTGGCGATCACGCCGAACCCGCCCGCGTTCGACACGGCGGCGACCAGACGGTGTTCGGAAATCCAGGACATCGCCCCGCCCATGATCGCGTAGCGGACGCCCAGAAAATCGCGTCCCCGTTTCCAGTAGGAATCCAAAATCTCTTCGTTCGACAGCATTTTATTTTTCCTTGTTTTCCAGATGAAAGGCGTTATGCAGGGCGCGCACCGCCAGTTCGGCGTATTCCGCGGCGATCAGTACGCTGATTTTGATTTCGGACGTGGAAATCGTCTGCACGTTGATGCCCTTGGCGGACAGGGCGGCGAACATTTTTTGCGCGATGCCCGTGTGGGTGCGCATGCCGACGCCGATCAGCGAAATCTTGGCGCAGTCGGAATCGGAAATCACGTCGCGGTAGCCGATGCCGGCTTTGTTCTTTTCCAAAACGCCCAAAGCCCTGCCCAGTTCGGATTCGGGCAGGGTGAACGTCATGTCGGTGTGCGTGCCGTCGGGCGAATCGCTCTGCACGATCATGTCGATGCAGATGTTCGCCTGCGCCATGGCGTCGAAAACGGCGGCGGAAACGCCCGGTTTGTCCTGAACGCCGACCAGCGTGATTTTGGCTTCGTCGCGGCTGCACGTGATGCCGCTGATAATTTCTTTTTCCACGATATCCCTCTCGTCGCAAATGGTCGTACCGACCGGATTTTGTTCAAAACTGGAAACGACGCGCAAATTGACGCGGTATTTCATCGCCAGTTCCACGGAACGCGTTTGCAGAACCTTCGCCCCCAGGGAAGCCATTTCCAGCATTTCCTCGTAAGTGACGCGGTCCAGCTTGCGGGCGTTTTTCACAAACCGCGGATCGGTCGTGTAGACGCCGTCCACGTCGGTGTAGATGTCGCACCGGTCGGCTTTCAGCACCGCCGCCAGCGCGACCGCGGACGTGTCCGACCCGCCGCGCCCCAGCGTCGTGATTCTGCCGTTTTCGTTAACGCCCTGAAAACCGGCGACGACGGGAACCCTTCCCTGCGCCAGACAGGCGTTCAACCCCTCGACGTCGATTTGGGCGATGCGCGCCTTGGACGCGGCGTCGTCCGTCAGAACGGGAACCTGCCAGCCCGTCCACGACCGCGCGGGGACGCCGATCGCCTGCAAAGCCATCGCCAGCAGTCCGATCGTGACCTGTTCGCCCGTGGACACGACGACGTCGTATTCCTCCGGACTGTAATCGGGCGATATTTCCTGACAATACTTCACCAGCCGGTTGGTGACGCCCGCCATGGCGGAAACGACGACGACGACCCGATTGCCGGCGTCGATTTCCTTTTTGACCTTTTGGGCGACGTTTTTGATGCGGTCCGTATCACCGACGGAGGTGCCGCCGAATTTTTGTACAACAAGTCCCATAAAGCTTTAATCCGAAAGTCCGTTGAACCTTTTAACACGGGATTATTACCTTAATAAAAGGGACAAAGCAAGCCCGCCTTTAAAAAAAGGTGTATTTCGCGCGAAAAATGGGATACAAGAATCGAAAAACAACCGCAGGAAAGGATACGGCATCATGGCAGTCAAATACGAACGCGGCGCGCGCGACGCGCGCCCCTGGGGGACGTGGGAGGTTCTGGACGCGGGCGACCGCCACACGGTCAAGAAAATCGTCGTCGTCCCGAACGGCAAGCTGTCCCTGCAAAGCCACGACCACCGCGACGAACACTGGATCGTCGTCGACGGAACGGCGCAGGTCACCGTCGGGGACAGGGTCTTTACGGCGCGGGCGAACACCCCCGTGTTCATTCCCGCGAAAACAAAGCACAGAATCCAAAACACCGGCGACGTTCCGATGACGTTCATCGAAGTCCAGACCGGCGACGATCTGGACGAAAACGACATCGTCCGTTACGAAGACGTGTACGGGCGCGTTTAATCCCGAACGGCTTTGGCGAACGTCAGCAGCCGCACCTCTTTCGCGCCGGCTTTCGACAGGACGCGCGCGCAGGCGTCGGCGGTCGCGCCCGTCGTGACGACGTCG
>DJRZ01000053.1:32995-33399 GCA_002440235.1 Alphaproteobacteria bacterium UBA6347 | reverse complement strand
CTTAAAACGAAAGCGTTTCTGACGTTTTCGAACCGTTCCCTGCGCGTCCCCTGCTTCGGCGTCGATTTTACGCGCAAAAGCAGCATCGGATCGGTCGGGACGCCGCACAGTTTCGTCAGGGAAAACGCCAGCAGATCGGCTTGGTTGTATTTGCGCGACAGCAGACGGCGGCGGTGGACGGGAACGCCGGTCAGCACGTCCGCGCCGTTCAAAACGTCCCCGCCCGCGTTGAACATCATGCGCGCCATCAAACCGGCGAGTTCCGTCGCGTCGCCGTATTTCAGCGACAGAATCAACTTTTTGCTGACGTCGTCGTACACGACCGCCGCAGCGCGCCCCGCGGGACAGACGGGCGACAGCCGCAATTTGGCGTAACAGTCGGGACAAAGCGCGCCCGCCGTTTC
>DJRZ01000053.1:26161-32956 GCA_002440235.1 Alphaproteobacteria bacterium UBA6347 | reverse complement strand
CCCGCCGTTTCCGTCCTTTGGTCGCAAACAGGGCATCTGGGCGGGAAAAAAGCGTTTAAAACGGCGTCGAAATTCATAAAAAGCTGTCCTGTCCGCGAAAGTGTGGTATAAGAAAAAATCTTTTGTTCAAAATAGCGGAAAAAGCCCGATGAAAAAACTGTTTTTGTGTCTGTTGCTCCTGTCGCCCCTGTGCGGGTGCTTTTATTACGAAGGCGGGCATTTCGTTTCCACGCTGTCGGTTCGCTTCATGCCGCCGACCGAATGGAACGGCAGACTGATTCCCGCGCAACAGATCTGCCGCGCGCAGGGCGGACACGGGGCGACCCCCGCGCTGTACGTGTCGCACATTCCGTCGGACGCGAACCTGCTGATCATGGAAATCAACAATCTGGACGATCCCGCTTTAAGCAAGAACGGCGGAAACGGATCGATCGGCTTTTACCACGACGGCAATTCCACAGCCACGCTTCTGCCCGTTCCCGGCGAAACGTTTTCCCTGCCGAACTTCGCGTTCGAGGAAAAAGCCAGCCGCGTCAATTCCGCGAAACCCTATCCCTACATGCCGCCGTGCATAGAACGCGACCAGCGTTACGCCGTGACGATCAAAGCCGTCCGCCGCCAAGGTTCGTTCGACAAACAGGTTACGGAACTGCTGGGCAAAGGCGAAATCATGCTGGGCAGATACTGACCCGCTTTTTCTAAAATCCGAACGAATCCAAAGCGGGACGTTTGGCGTCCGCCTGCGCCATGTTTTCGTCCGCCCTGTCTTTCAGGGACGAATCTTCCAGTATCAGCGTGGCGTCCAGTTGCGCTTCGGACAGATCCGCCCGCAACGTCGCGCTCAGCCCGCCCATGCCCCACAACAGCGCCTGTTCGTCGTCCGGCGCGCCGTATTTGGTGATCAGGCGGCGCAAAAATTCCTGCCGCCGCATGGTTTTCAGGTAGTGCGCCTCGTCCGTCGCGCCCAGCGACGCGTCGCCCCGATTGACGTAATAAATGCGGAAAGCTCCGTTTCCGACGGAGTTGTCGGCAAATTCGACCGTCATCTTTTCACGCAGTTCCCTGTTTTCGTATTCCTGCCGCGACACGTATTCGGCTTCCTGCCCGCGCGCCTGTTCGCGGACGCATTCGTCCTTGACGCGCGACAAAAACAGCCTTTGCTTCAAACAGGCGCGGGCGTAGCGCCATTCGTTCAGCCTCGGCACTTTCTTTTCCTGAAAAGTCAGTTCGAACCCCGCTTCGCGCGCGTGCTCGGCGACCTCTTCGGGGGTCATTTTCAGCATGACGCCCGCGATGTCGAATTTCAAAACGTCGGTCGAACCGCCGCCGCCCGTTTTTTTCGACCGCATTTCGAACAGGGAAAGCCCCTCGTCGCTTTTTTTCGCGGACTGCCGGCTTCGGCTGCCCAGATCCGGCAGTTTTTCCCGCGCCGGCGGAGCGCCGACGGCGGGGACGGGTTCCGCTTTAGGCGGAGCTTTCGTCTGCGGCGCGGGCGTTTGCGGCTGTCGCGGCGCGGCGGGTTCGGAAACGGTCGGACGCGCGGGCGGCTGTTCCGGATCGTTCGCGGGGCGCGCGGCGTTTCCGGCGGCTTTGCGTTCGGCTTCGCGCCGCTGCATCTGTTCGATTTCGGACGATTGAAAATCCTCGTCCCCGAACAGATCGGTCAGTTGCGCCGCCGCGGGGGCGGTCGCCGAAACCGCCGCGCCGAAAATCAAAACAAAAAGGTGTTTCATCGTCCGAACCGTAAGAAAGGATTAACATATTGCTCTTTATAATACGGTCATATCGTTACTTTTTCTTAAACGGGAATGCAAAATGTATAAATTCAAATCGTTGGGCGTGTTTTGCGGTTCGGCGTCGGGCGTCAACCCGCAATATGTCAAGGACGCCGCCAGACTGGGCGGTCTGCTCGCCGAAAACGGAATCCGGCTGATTTACGGCGCGGGACACGTCGGCATGATGGGCGCGGTCGCCAAAGGCGCGCTGGATGCGGGCGGAACGGTCGTCGGCATCATCAACACGCTGTTGCAGGACCGCGAGGAACAGATCTTCCGGCTCAGCGAACTGAAAATCCTGCCGTCCCTGCATATCCGCAAAGACGCCATGCTGGAAGCGTCCGACGCGTTCTGCGTCCTGCCGGGCGGCATCGGCACGCTGGACGAGATTTTCGAAGTCATGACGCTGAAACAAATCGGCGAACACAAAAAGCCGATCATCATGTACAACGCCAACGGATTTTGGAATCCGCTGAAAAACGTCATCGACACGCTGATCGGCGAAGGCTACGTCCGCCCCGAACACGCGAACCTGCTGACTTATGTCGACAACGTCGACGACATTCTGCCGACGATCGATTCCGAAATCGCCGGCTGAAATCAGCGCGGAAAGACCAGCGCCAGCGAAGAATATTCGGGCATCATCAAATAATTGCGGCTGAAAGCGATGTCGATCGACGACGCGTCCAAAGCTTTGATCAGGGGCGACTGCACGCGCGGGTCGCCCTGTTTCGCCGTTCCCAGCCCGAAAACGTCGCCCAGACAGCATTCCTCCGTCCCGATTCGGGCGGCGGCGTAATCCGTCATCGCGTTCAGCATTTCCAAAGCGAAGCCGTGCAAATAGCGGAAATCCGTTTCCTTGCCCGCCTCCAACCAGCTTTTCGCCAATTCGGCGGCGTTGCGCCCCATGTTGACGCCGACCGCCGCGACGGTGTCGAATTCCCCCGAATCAGCGCGCGCGATTTTGTCCGCGGCGCAGACGCCGTTCGCGCCGCGTTTGAAATTGACGGACAAAAACGGCTCGGTCTTGTCCCTGCCGTACAGCAACAGCGCGCCGTCCTGCGACGCGGCGTGAAAATAGGCGTACACGGCGCGCGGCCGCAGCACGTCGTAACCGTCGCACAGCTCGACCAGCCGGTTTAAGACGGGGACGGCTTGCCCGCGCATGCGAAAACACCAGTTTTCGCGCGATTCGGCGACCTCTTTTTCAAACCCCCAGCGTTTTTCGAACAGCGCCAGCTCGTCCAGATACGGCACCAGATCGGCGACGCGTCCGACCTCGACCGTTTTGGGACGGCCGAGGGGAACATTGATCAGCGGCAGTCTTTTCTGTTCGCCGTCGTTTCCGGCGTTGTACAGATAATGATCCACCTCTTCCTCCGTCGGTTCGGCGTCCGAACCGTTTGCGGCGGAATCCGGCATCGGACCGAACAGCGTTTCCACCAAATCGCTTTCAGATTTCGCCTTGTCGACCGCGTCCATTTTTTTCACCGTTTCCCTTTGCGTCCGTTTCGGTTCATGATACGCCGGCATCTTTTATAAAAGGTAAAAAGCCGCCCGTCCGCGAAAAAAACTTGTACGATCCGGCGGACGGAGGTAATCTGCGGCTATGAAAAAAGTCACCGTCGTCATTAGTTTTATGCTGATTTTGCTGACCGCCGGCTGCGCCACCGCGCCGACCGATCCCGACGCGCTGAAAGCGTACCGCGAGGCGAACGACCCGCTGGAACCGATGAACCGCAAGATCTTCGCGTTCAACATGCAGGCGGACAAATACGCCCTGCGCCCCGTCGTGAACGGATACCGCGCGGTCACGACCGACGGTTTCAGGCTGAAAGTGCGGACTTTTCTGGGCAATTTGAAAACGCCGCTGACCGTCGTGAACGATCTGTTGCAGCTGAATTTCAAAAACGCGGGCATAGACCTGTCGCGGTTCGTGATCAACTCGACCATCGGCTTTCTGGGCGTGTACGACGTCGCCGAAAAAATGGGACTGCCGAAAAATTCGCAGGGGTTCGGCACGACGCTGGGCGTCTGGGGCGTTCCGTCCGGTCCGTATCTGGTTTTGCCGCTGCTGGGACCGTCGAACGCGCGCGACGCGACGGGGCTGGCGGCGGACATCTTTTTCGACCCGTTCACCTACGTTTCCAGAAACAACGACAAAGACGAGCTGACCGCCGCGTTTTACACCGCGGACGGACTGGAAGCCGTCGCCGCCTATGAAAACGCCGTCGATCTGCTGGACGAAGGCAAAAAGTCCGCGCTGGACTTTTACGCCTTCATGCGCTCCATGCACCGGCAGTACCGCAAAAAAGCCATCGACGACGCCAAGGGGATCGAAACGCGATCCGCCCCCGCCGCGTCGTACGATTTCGATTTGGACGATGACGAGGAATAAGGAAATCCCCCATGAAAAAAATTCTGCTTTTCACGCTTTTTTTGTGCTTCGCCGCCCCGCACGCGCGCGCGCTTGACGCGCAATCGGCGCAAAGCTTCGCCGAAACGTTGGCGGACGACATCATGCGCGACGTCGTGAAATCGAAAACGCCGCTGACGCAAAAGCGCGACGCCTTCCGCAAAATATTCACCGGCGCGATCAACGTCAAATCCAGCGCGCGGTTCACGCTGGGCAGATTCGCGAAATCCGCGTCCCCCGACGACGTCAAAGCCTACACCGACGCGCTGGTCGACAACATCGTTTTCACCTGGGCGGAACGGTTCAACAACTACGCGGGCGAAACGATCGAATTCACGGGCGCGCGCCAAAGCGAAAGAGGCGGCGATTTCTACGTTTCGTCCAAAATCGACATTCCGAACGGCGAAAACGCGATCGAAATCATCTGGCGCGTCGTCGACAAAAAGGGCGAAACGAAGCTTGCCGACCTGATCGTCGAAGGCGTCAGCATGCTGATGAGCTACCGCAACGAATACACGGCGGTTTTACAGCAAAACGGCGGCAGCGTCGCCGATTTGACGGCGCAGCTGCGCGCGAAAAACGAAACGTTGAAAAATCCGGCGAAAAAATCCGGCGCGAAGGATTGACAAACCGTCTTTTTTTTGCCAGACTGCAACCCTATTTCCGAGAATGCGGACGGTTCGCCGCCCCGCCGCCCCTGAAACAGCGGGTGCGGACTATCGGGACAACAACAATAAATTTATGTGGAGTACATAAAAAATGTCAAAGCGTTTAGCCGCTAAATTCAAAATCAACCGCCGTTTGGGCGTCAACCTGTGGGGGCGTTCCAAATCCCCCGTCGAAAAACGTCCCTACGGACCCGGACAGCATGGTCAGCACAAAGGCAAACCGACCGACTACGGCACGCAGTTGCTGGCTAAACAGAAGCTGAAAGGCTACTACGGCAACGTTTCCGAAAAGCAGTTGCGCAAATACTACGCCGAAGCGATCCGCCGCACGGGCGACACGTCCGAATTGCTGATCGGTCTGCTGGAATGCCGTTTGGACGCCATCGTCTACCGCATGAAATTCGTTCCCAGCGTTTTCGCCGCCCGTCAGTTCGTGAACCACGGACATGTCATGGTCAACGGAAAGCGCGTGAACATTCCGTCCTATCAGGTTAAAGAAGGCGACGAAATCTCCATTCGCGAAAAATCCCGCCAGCTGGCGATCGTTCTGGAAGCCGAAGCGTCGACCGAACGCGACGTTCCCGAATACATGAGCGTCGACCACAAAGAAGGCAAAGGCACGTTCCTGCACATGCCGAAACTGGCGGACGTTCCGTATCCCGTCCAGATGGAACCGAGTCTGGTCGTCGAATTCTACTCCCGTTAATTTTACGGCGGTATTCGTCAAAAGCCCCTTGCCAAGGCAAGGGGCTTTTTTTGCGTCTTTTTTCTGAGCCCGCAAGCATCGGAAGCGACCGCACGGTTGCCTTCCCGCGGATCAAATTGAATTTAAAAGGCAAATGAAGGAAGACCCGACGCGCAGAAGCGCAAGCGTACATAAAGTACGCGCGCATTCGAGCATCGGAAGCGACCGTCCAGTTGCCTTCTAAATTCAATTTGGCACGGCGTTTGCATATAGAAAAGCGAACATTCTTTAACAAGGAACCGCGTCATGGATTTGTCCGCTTTCAATTTGCTGATGAGCACGACTCTGAACGCCGCCAATCCGGCGGACGGCGGGGTTGCGGCGACCGGCGCGCCGGCGGTCGGAACGGCGCGGGAATCCTTGCGCACGGGCGAAGCGTTCATGCAGCTGCTGAAAACGGTCGGATCGCGCAAAACGGAGCAGAACGCGGACAGTTTCTTTACGGCGGCGCACGCGCGGGCGCATGCGGATTCTTTCAAAAACTTCAAAACGGGCGAAAACGTCAAGGTTGTGAAAATCAGCTTGAAACGCACGCGCGCCTGTGAAAAGCCGGAACAGCCGCAAACGCGAAATCAGGTCGCCGACGCGCGCCGCGACGACGATAGGCAAAAGATTCCCGCGGCTGAAAACAGTGCTTTCGCGCCCGTCGACAGCGGCGAATCCGTTTCCGCGGCTCCCGTTCCGACGATTGAAACGGCGGAAAGCGATTTCCGCGCGCCGGCGTTCGAACCCGTTGAAAACAAAGAAAATCCGGACGTCGAGCTGACCGCCGCCGACATTTTGATCAACGCGGCGTTGCAGACCGTTTCCGCCCCCGTCGCCCAAGAACAAACGCCTGTTCCGGCGGAGGTTGAAACAAGTTTCGTGCCCGCCGCGTCCGCAAAGCCCGTTGTTGAAAACAATGCGGAGCAGTCCGCCGGCGACTTCGCCCCCCTGCCCGAAACGCGACCGGACTTTTCCGGCGAAACCGCGCCCGAGCAAATCTCCCGCCCCGTCGAAACGGCGCGGACGCCCGACGTTCCCGCCGGACGGATCGAAACGCGGCGGGAATCTTTTGCCCCCGCGGCGGCGGCGCCCGTTGAAAAGCGCGCGGAAAAAACCGCGCCCGAACAAAACATTCGGTTCGTTCCGACCGACGGGGCGGAAAAAGTTGCCGCGTCCGTCGCCGCCCCCGATCGCGAAAGCGCGGAA
>DJRZ01000053.1:0-26131 GCA_002440235.1 Alphaproteobacteria bacterium UBA6347 | reverse complement strand
GGAAACACGCGGAAACGGCGGCTGTCGACCTGCCCGAGTCCGTCGGTTTCGACGGCGGTTCGGAAACGAAGACGGTCGATCCCGCCGCCCGCCGCCAAGCGCGGGAAATCGCCGATCGCCTGCCCGCCGGAACGAAACTGAACATCTCGGTCGAAACGCGGGTTGCCGAAACCGCCGCCGAAACGGTCGCGCCCGTCAAAACGGAAAAAGAGTCCCGCGCCCCGCGCGCGAATCCGGACGACGCGGCGCTGCCCGCGACGCCGTTCAACGACGTCGTTTCCGTCGCCGAAGCCGACGCGTCCGCCAAGTCTTTCGATTTTGAAAAACAGCCCGCCAAATCCGCCGCTTCCCGCGCCGAAGCGCGAGAGGACGCCCCGACCGTCGACGACGTTTCGACGTTTGTCGCGCAAACGGCGAAAACGGTTCCGACCGAAACCGCCGGCGGAAAATCCGCGATCGAGCCGGCGGACGGCGTTCAGGCGAACGGCGGATCGAAAATGGCGCAGGCGTTCATCGCCGGGGACAGGGTTTCGCGCGGGAAATCCGCCGACGCGGACGTGAAAACGGCGCAAAAGACCGTCTTCACCCGCGCAATGGCGGACACCGTCAAAATCAACATTCAAAAGGCGCTGAAAGCCGGACTGGACAAGATCGACGTCGTTTTGAAAACCAAGGATCTGGGCACGGTCAAAGTGCATCTGGATATTGATCGGGACGGCAACGTGAAAGCCGTCATATCGACCGCCCGCGCGGACACGCTCGACCTGTTGCGCGCCGATTTGTCGGGGTTGAAGCAGGCTTTGGCGGACGGCGGTTTCAACATGGGCGACGAATCGTTCGCGTTCAACTATCGCGGCGAACGGTTCGACGACGGCGGCGAACGCGGACGGAACGGCGGTTTTTCGAACGGCGGCGGCGACGCGGACGAAACGGACGCCGACGCGGCGGAAGATTCGGGGCTTTACGCCCTGAACATCAAAGTGTAGGGAGGATTAAGCCATGGCTGACACGTCATCTATCAGCGGTTTGGACGTTTTGACGAACGCGCAGACGTCGGGCAAGGACTCCGCGTCGTCGAAAACAAAACTGTTCGACGATATGGAAGCGTTTTTGTACTTGCTGACCCAACAGCTGAAATATCAGGATCCCCTGGACCCCATGGACACCAGCGAATACACCAACCAGCTGGTTCAGTACGCGCAGGTCGAACAAAGCATTCAGACGAACGAATATCTGGAAACGATCGTCGCGCAGAACGTCAACGGCATGGCGACGCAGGCGATCAGCTACATGGATCAGACCGTTCAGGCGTTAAGCGACTATCTGCCTTTGCAGGACGGATACGCCAAGTTTTCCTACATTTTGGGGTCGGACGCGGCGAACTGCGTCGTCGCGATCAAGGATTCCGCGGGCAATTACGTCAAGACGTTCACGGGCGTAGAACTGTCCGCCGGACGCCACGAAATGACGTGGGACGGCAAAGACAACAACGGCAACCAGCTGGACGACGGCGCCTATGTCCTGATCGTCACGGCGGTCGATTCGACCGGTTCGACGGTCGAGGTTCAAAAGACGGTATTCGGCAAAGTCACGGGCGTTGCCTACGACGGCAGCACGGTCGCGATCGGCATGGGCGACGTCGCCGTCGACATGAACAGCGTTCTGGCGGTTCACGGCAAAGACACGCTGACCCCGCCCGACGGCGGCGGCAAAAACGACAACGGCGGCGATTCGGACGGCGAAACGGACGAAAAGACGCAAACGGTTTAACAATCAAGCCGGAAAGAACAATCCGGCGCGAAAAAAAACGCTTTCCGACGGCAGAAAAAACCATGGAAAGCCCAAAAACTTGAAGGAGAATGACAATGAGTTTATTCGGAGCATTGAAATCGGGCGTTTCGGGATTGAACGCGCAATCCGCCGCCATGAGCATCATCTCGGACAACATCGCCAACGTCAACACCGTCGGATACAAAGGCAACTCCGCCAGCTTTTCGACGCTGGTGACGAAACAGACGTCGTCCACGCGCTACACCAGCGGCGGCGTTCAGTGCCGCACCCGCGCGGGCGTCGACGTTCAAGGGTTGCTGTCCAGCGCGACGCAATCCACCGACCTGGGCATTTCGGGCAAGGGATTTTTCGTCACGACGCAAACGTCCCAGCCGTCCAAAGACGATTTGTGGAGCTACACCCGCGTCGGCAATTTCAGCGTCGACAACGACGGCTATCTGAAAAACGACAACGGATACTATTTGCAGGCGTGGCCGCTGAAAGCCTTTGACGGCGAAGAAAACGCGTCGCTGGTCAAAGTCGGCGACAACATGTACATGAAAGCCTACACCGACGCGTCCGGCGCGACCGTGTACGTTAACGACAACATCATCGATTCGACGAACATGCGTCCTATCAACCTGAACACGATCGGCGGCACGGCGCAGGAAACGCAGAACATATCGTTCGGCGCGAACCTGCCCGCAGACGCCCCCGTGTTCGATCCCGCCAATCCCGAAGCCGGCGGTCGCTACAGCTCTTCCGTCCTGATTTACGACTCTCTGGGCAATTCGCACAACGCGAAACTGACGTTCACCAAAACCGACAACGGCGTGTGGTCGCTGGACGTCGGCATGCCGTCGGGCGCGGCGACGCTGGTGACGTACAGTTCCACCGAAACGACGAACGACGCGACGCAGGACGTCTATTCCGCCCGCGCGCAGTTGGAATTCACCTCCATTCCGACGAACCATTCCACGATTTCGATGGAAACGAACGGCAAAACCTACGTTTTCGAATTTACGACGGACGGCACGACCAGCTATTCGCCCAAAGCGAACGAAACCGTCGTCGCGGTCGACCTCAGCGCGGGCATCGTGACCGTCGGGGACGCCGTCGAAAAATTCAACAGCGTCATTCAGGACACCCTGCCGGGCGCGGCGCGCTTTTCCGTCGCCGCCGACGGCACGACGATCGAAGTCCAGCAGTCCAACAGCGGCTCTTCGGTTAAATTCAAGGTGTCGACGACGTCCTGCCTGCAATCCGCGACCAACCCCGACCCCGTGACGGGCATCGCGACGGGCGAATTCGAACTGCCCGAAATCGACTGGGACGTCAAAAACACCGCCCGCATCGACTTCGTCAGCAACAAAATCGACGACTATCTGGACAAATCCGTCACGATCGGTCAGAACACCTACGTTTTTTCCGACAAGGACGCCCCGACCGCGAACGGCGTCGTCACCGTCAACATTTCCAAGCTGATCGACCGCGGCACGGGAACGATCAATCCCGTCAAGCTGGTCAGCCTGCTGAAACAGACGATCAACGACAACGAACCCGACTACACGCGCTACGTCGCTTCGGGTTCGACGCTGGAAATCAATCCGACGTCGACGGGCGCGAACATTCTGGTGTCTTCGGGCAATTCGGCTTCGGTCACGTTCCAGAACACGAACGTCGCCGCCTATGTCGGTCAGACCGTCACGATCGGCGACATCAGGGGCGGAGCGTCCAAAACGTATGAATTCACGGACAACACGGGCATCACGTCCGGCACGATTCTGGCGAACGGCAACATCGCCGTCAACATCGCCGACCTGACGGAAAAAGACGGCACGTCCGCCGCCCCCGTCGCCGTGATGAACGAACTGTACAACACCATGCAGGCGTACTACAAAAAAACGTCCGGAGTCGAAGACTTGTCCAACTACATTCAGGTCAACGGCGCGACCATGGTGTCTTCGAAAAACTATCTGGAAGCGACGTCGCAGAAAATCGACATGAACGTCAGCAGGCTGACGTTCACGTCGACCAACGTCGCCGATTACGAAAACAAGACCGTCGAAATCAACGGCACGACCTACACGTTCGCGCGCGGCGCGTCGGATTCCAAAACGCTGGATCTGGACGACCTGATCGCGACGCAGACGCTGACGTTCGCGAACAAACCGCAAAACGGCGAAACCGTAACGATCAAGGGAACGACCTACACGTTCGTCGACGGCGCGACGACCGATCCGAACCAGATCAGTCTGGACGCCATCACCACCGCCGAAGAGGCGATGACCGCCCTGGCGAACAAAGCCGGTTTGGGCGCCAGCCGCACGGGCGCGACGCTGACGCTCAGCGGCAACGTGATCGAAACGAACGTCACGGGCGGCACGATCGCCGAAACCGTCGACCCGACGGGGCTGATGACCGCTTTGGCGAAACTGGCGGGCGTCGAGGAATACCAGACGGGCGCGTCTTTGGCTTTGTCGAAATACAACGCCGAAGCGATCCCGACCGCGACGAACACCATCGGCGGCGCGAACCTGACCCAGACGGTTCAGAACGACATTGCGCTGATCGATTTCACGGAAACGAACGGTTTGGGCGAAGCGCTGAGCATCGTCGGCAAAGACAACGGCAAACAGACCGACCAGCCCGACACGGACGGCACTTTGGTGGTGAAAAACACGTTTTCCTACAACAACGTCGAAGACGCGCAAAGCGGATCGCTGATTCCCGCGGTCAGCTTCAACGCCGACGGCACGCCGAAGGAAATCAACACCAGCAAAATCTCGCTGGAATGGGCGAACGGCGCCAGCGACATGACCGGCAACTATTACGAAAGTTCGCAGATCAACCTGTACATCGGCGATGAAAACACCGCCAACGGGCTGACCCAGCTGGCGGGCAAGTTTTCCACGAACTACGTCACGCAGGACGGCGCGAAATACGGCAACTACACGGGCGTTTCGATTTCCGAAGACGGCATCGTCACCGCGATTTTCGACAACGGCGAAACCCGCGCCATCGCGCAGATTCCCATCGCGACGTTCGTCGACCCCAATTCGCTGGAAGCCCTGACCGGCAACGCGTACATCGAAACGACGTCGTCGGGCAACGCCACCCTGCGCACGGCGGGCGACGGCGGAGCGGGCGTCATTTCGGCGAATTCGCTGGAATCGTCCACCGTCGACATCGCCGAGGAATTCACGGACATGATCACGACCCAGCGCGCCTATTCCGCCGCGTCGAAAATCATCACCACCGCGGATTCCATGTTGGAGGAACTGCTGACCATCAAGCGGTAGTTTTTCCGTCGAACCTCATTCTTCCTTCCCCCGCCGGCGCGTCCGGCGGGGCTTTTTCGTCCCGCGCGAAAGCCGAAAAAAGCTTTGAAATGATTTGTTAATAGAATCCGCTTATGCTATAAACTAAAAAAAGTTTCTTCGGTCGGGAAAACAAAGTGAATTCGTTTCTGCAAACATTGAAAAACCTGGGAATGGCGCGTCTGGCGGCGATGGGCGGCGTTCTGCTGTTTCTGATGGGTTTTCTGGTCTATCTGGCGACGCATCTGGGGTCGACGGAAATGTCGATTTTGTTCAACGAGCTGGATCCCGCCGACACAAAGAAAATCATCGCCCAGCTGGACGAACAGAACGTCCGCTACAAACTGGCTAAAAACGGCACGGAAATTCAAGTTCCGGCGGCGGACGCCCTGAAACTGCGCGTCCAGCTGGCTGAAACCGTCAATTCCGGCAGCGTTGTCGGATACGAAATTTTCGACAAGGCGCAGTCCCCCGGCGTCGGTCACGACATCATCAACCTGCAAATGCTGCGCGCGCTGGAAGGCGAGCTGTCCCGCACGATCAAAGCCATCGAACAGGTCAAGGCGGCGCGCGTCCATCTGGTTCTGCCCCGGCGCGAAATGTTTTCCCGCGAAGAACAGCCGCCTTCGGCGTCCGTGATCATTCGCATGGACGGCGACGCGAAACTGTCGTCCAAACAGGTCGAGGCGATTCAGCGTCTGGTCGCTTCCGCCGTGCCGAAAATGCAGACGAAAAACGTGTCCATCATGGACGCGCGCGGCAACCAGCTGACAAAGAATTTCGACGACGACGAACAGATGCAGATGACGACGAACGAGGAAATGCGCCGCGAATCCGAAAAACGGCTGATCCGTTCGGTTCAGGGGCTGATCGAACAGTCCGTCGGTCAAGGCAAGGTGCGCGTCAACGCGTCGCTGGAAATGGATTTCGACCAGGTCGTCGTGAACAAGGAAATCTACGACCCCGACCAGCAGGTTTTGCGGTCGTCGACCACGATCGAGGAAAATTCCAAAACCGACGAAAGCGAACCGATCGTCAGCGTCGAACAGAACATTCCCGACGCCGACGCGCAAAAGGCGAATCAGGTCAAACAGCAGTCCAACCGTTCCGAAGAAACCGTCAACTACGAAATTTCGAAACAAGTCGTGTCGCAGGTGCGCAAAAACGGCGTGATCAAACGGCTGTCCGTCGCGGTCATCGTGGACGGCACCTACGTTCCCCAGCCCGACGGGTCGCGCAAATACGTCCCCCGCACGGATCAGGAAATGGAACTGATGACGACGCTGGTTCGTTCGGCGGTCGGTTTCGACGCGAACCGCGGCGACACGGTCGAGGTCATCAACCTGCCGTTTTTCAATCCGGACGACCTGTTGCGGCTGGAGGATCCCGTCCTGTTCATGGGCTTTACAAAGGCGGAGATCATCAAAATGGTCGAAGGTCTGGGCGTCGCGCTGGTGGCGATCATGGTTATTCTGCTGGTCGTCCGCCCGCTGATCGTCAAGGCGTTCGAACAGCCCGAAGACGAAGAGGAAGAAGAGGAGAAACTGCTGATGGCGCAAAGCGAGGATTTGCAGCAGCTGACGGGTCCGGCGTCCGGATCGGGCGCGCCGATGACGGAAACGGAACAGTTGGAGGAACTGATCGACATCGCCAAGGTCGAAGGACGCATCAAGGCGTCGTCCCTGCGCAAAATCGGCGAAATCATTGACCAACACCCCGACGCGGCGGTCAGCATTATCCGTTCGTGGATGTATTCGGACAACTGAGGAAGGTCGGTTATGGGAAAATCGGTTGAAAACTACTACAATCTGACCGGACCGCAAAAGGCGGCGATTTTGATGATGTCGCTGCCCGAGGAACACGTTTCGAAAATCCTGTCCCTGATGGACGACGAGGAAATCCGCGAACTGTCGATCGTGATGACGTCGCTGGGAACGGTGCCGTCGTCGACGGTCGAAAAGCTGTTTTTGGAATTCGCCAGCTCCGTTTCCGGTCCCGGAACGATGGTCGGCAACTTTGAAAACACGGAACGTCTGCTGCTGAAAACCCTGCCCAAAGACCGCGTCGCCGGCATTATGGAGGAAATCCGCGGTCCCGCCGGACGCACCATGTGGGACAAGCTGGGCAACATCAACGAACAGGTGCTGGCGAACTATTTGAAAAACGAATATCCGCAAACGGTCGCCGTCATTCTGTCAAAGGTCAAACCCGACCATTCTGCGCGCGTTCTGGCTCTGCTGCCCGAACAGTTCGCGATGGACGTCATCATGCGCCTGTTGCGCATGGAAGCGATTCAAAAGGACGTTCTGGACGGTTTGGAACAGACTTTGCGCACCGAATTCATGAACAATCTGGCGCGCACGACGCGTCAGGATTCGCACGAACTGATCGCGGAAATGTTCAACAACATGGACCGCAACGCCGAAAGCCGGTTCATGGCGGCGTTGGAGGAACGCAACCGCGAATCCGCCGAACGCATCAAGTCCCTGATGTTCACGTTCGAAGACCTGACCCGTCTGGATTCGCTGGGCATTCAGGTTCTGCTGCGCAACGTCGACAAGGACAAGCTTTGCATCGCTTTGAAGGGCGCGTCCGACGTGATCAAGGATCTGTTCTTCAAAAACATGTCCGAACGCGCGGGCAAGATGATGAAAGAGGATATGGAGGCGCTGGGTCCCGTGCGTTTGCGCGACGTGGACGACGCGCAGGCGGTCATCGTTCAGACGGCGAAAGATTTGGCGAACAACGGCGAAATCACGATTTCCGAAGGCGGTTCGCAGGACGAGCTGGTCTATTGATTCTGAAAGCGGCGGCGTATGGCGAAAGAAATCAAGTTCATGTTTGACAGACGCTTTGACGAACCGGAGGACGAAAACGCCCCCGCGGTCAAAGAAGACATGTCCGTCAAATCCGTGGACGGCATTCCGTCGATTTCGGAACTGCTGGACACTTTGAACGAAAAAGCCAGGGAAGCCGCCGAACGGGAACAAACGGAAACGGCGGAAAACGCCGGCGCGCCGCAACCGTCCGCCCCCGCCGAAACGCCGGAGGAACAACCGGAGGAAACAGCCGTTCCCGTTTCGGAAACAGAGGGCGGCGAACCGGTTTTCGTTGAAAACGTGCGGGAAAACGTCCAAACCGTTCAACAGGAGCTGGAACGCGAGGTCGAGCCCGTTTTTTCGCAGGCGGAAATGGACGCCGCCCGCGAATCCGCGCGCGCGGAGGGATACGCGGCGGGAAACGCCGCCGGACACGACGCCGCGTGGAAAGAAGCGATGGAATCCGTCGAAAAGCAAAACGCCGACACGCTGATTTCCATTGAAAACGCGTTGAAAGACATGGTGAAAAAATCGCGCGACGACGGCGAAACGGCTTTTCAAACCGCGCTGAACCTGTCCATGGCGGTTTGCGCGAAAATCGCCCCCGCGCTGAACAAAAAAAACGCTCTGGGCGAAATTGCGGACCTGTTGCGCGAAAACTTCCGTTTTTTGCGGGACGAGCCTAAAATTTCCCTGCGGCTGAATCCCGTTCTGGCTGAAAACGTCAAACCGGTTTTAGCCGATCTGATCCGCAAGGAATCCTTCGCGGGAAAAATCACCGTCGTGCGCGACGACGCCCTGCCCGTCGGCGACTGCCGCGTCGAATGGAAAAACGGCGGATTGGAACGCGACACGCAGGACATTCTGCGCCAAACGGGGGAATTGGTGAAACTGTACGCCGAAGCGCGCCCGCAACCTGATGCATTGGAGAACGACAATGGTTGACATACCTGAACAGACTTTTGAACCGGGATCGGAGGGCGAACTGAGCCTTGACGAACTGAACGAAAACGAAGCGCGGCGCGCGACCCCCGCCAAGGAAAGCCGGTTTAACGAGGAAATCCCCGACAAACCGAAATCGTCCGCGGAACTGGAAGCCGTGTACGACGTCCCCGTGCAGGTGTCCGCCGTTCTGGGCAAATCGAGCATGCAGGTGCACCAGCTGTTGAAACTGGGGCGCGGCGCGGTCGTCCAGCTGGACCGCAAAATCGGCGAAGCGATCGACATCTACGTCAACAACCGTCTGGTCGCCCGCGGCGAAGTCGTCGTCATCGAAGACCGGCTGGGCATCACGATGACCGAAATCATCAAAGCGGAAAGAAACTGATCGTTCAATAAAACAAACGGGAAAATGATATGCGTCTGCTGTTAATCGGATCCTTGGACGGGCAAATCGGCGCCGCCGGACAGATCGCCATCAAAAAGGGCGGTTCCGTCGCGCACGCCGAAACGATCGAACAGGCTTTGGATTTACTGCGCGGCGGGCAAGGCGCCGACCTGATCATGGCGGACGTCAAGCTGGACATCTATTCGCTGGTCGAACGGCTGGACGCCGAACGGATCTGCGTTCCCGTCGTGGCTTGCGGCGTCGCCGCGGACGCCCGCGCCGCCGTCAAAGCGATCAAGGCGGGCGCGAAAGAATACATTCCCCTGCCCCCCGACGCCGAACTGATCGGCGCGGTTCTGTCGGCTTTTTCCATGCAGGCGACGCCCGTCGTGTGCAAAGACGCGGCGATGGAACGCGTGCTGCGGCTGGCGAAACAAATCGCCCCGTCGACCGCCGGCGTCATGATCACGGGCGAATCCGGAACGGGCAAGGAAGTCGTCGCGAAATACATTCACGCCAATTCGAAACGCGCTTCCGCCCCGTTCGTGGCGGTCAACTGCGCGGCGATTCCCGAAAACCTGCTGGAATCCGAACTGTTCGGCTATGAAAAGGGCGCGTTCACGGGCGCGGTCGCGCGGCGCATCGGCAAATTCGAAGAAGCCGACGGCGGCACGCTGCTGCTGGACGAAATCAGCGAAATGGACGTCCGACTGCAAGCCAAGCTGTTGCGCGTGTTGCAGGAACGCCAGATCGACCGCATCGGCGGCAAAAAGCCGGTCGACGTCGACGTGCGTATTCTGGCGACGTCCAACCGCGACATGTTGCAAGAGGTCAACAACAAGACGTTCCGCGAAGACCTGTATTTCCGCCTGAACGTCGTGAACATCGCCATTCCGCCCCTGCGCAAACGCAGGGACGACATTCTGCCGCTGGCGGAACACTTCGTCAAAAAATATTCCGAAATGAACGACATTCCCGTCAAACCCCTGTCCGAACAGGCGAGAAAGGTCTTGCTGGCTTGCCCGTGGCGCGGCAACGTGCGCGAACTGGAAAACACGGTGCACCGCGCCGTCCTGCTGTCGGCGGGTTCCGAAATCGACGCGGACGCGATCACGCCGCCGTCCGCCGACGCCGCGTCCGAAAACGCCGCCGAACCGGTCGACACCATGGTCGGACGCACGGTCGCCGACGTCGAAAAAGACCTGATCATCGGCACGTTGAAACACACTTTGGGCAACCGCACGCACGCGGCGAACATCTTGGGCATTTCGATCCGAACCCTGCGCAACAAGCTGAAACAATACATGGAAGAGGGAACGCCCGTTCCCTCCGCCCCCAACGATTTCGGATAAGGTGAATGGCTAACGAACCCGTCAAAGCAAGCGCGCTTCCGACCTCCGCCGACATAAAGCAGGGACTGTTTTCCTTGGGCAAACGGTCGGACATCGCTTTGGCGCTGGGCATCGTTTTGATGCTGGTCATTCTGATTCTGCCGCTGGCGCCGTGGCTGTTGGACGTGGCTTTGGCTTTGTCGCTGACGTTTTCGGTGCTGGTACTGATGACGTCGATTTTTATCGAAAAGCCCATTCAGTTCACTTCCTTTCCGCTGGTTTTGCTGATCACGACGCTGTTTCGTCTGGCGCTGAACCTGTCGTCGACGCGTCTGATCCTGTCGAACGGCAATCAGGGTCCCGAAGCCGCCGGTCACGTCATCGCCGCGTTCGGCGGTTTCATCATGAGCGGCAATTTCATCATCGGCGTCATCGTGTTCGCGATTTTGGTGCTGGTGAACTTCATGGTCATCACCAAAGGTTCCGGACGCATCGCCGAAGTCGCCGCGCGTTTCGCTTTGGACGCGATGCCCGGCAAGCAGATGGCGATCGACGCGGATTTGTCGTCGGGGCTGATCGACGAACCCGAAGCCCGCAAACGCCGCGACGAGCTGTCGCAGGAATCCAGCTTTTACGGGGCGATGGACGGCGCGTCGAAATTCGTGCGCGGCGACGCGATCGCGGGGCTGGTCATCACGGCGATCAACATCATCGCCGGCATTCTGATCGGCGTCTTGCAGTTCGACATGCCGTTCATGCGGGCGGCGAACACCTTTATGCGGCTGACGGTCGGCGACGGCTTGGTTTCGCAAATCCCCGCGCTGATCATTTCCGTCGCCGCGGGCATCATGGTGTCCAAAGCGGGCATTTCCGGCGGCACGGAAAAGGTGCTGTTCGGTCAGCTGTCCCATTACCCGAAAGCGCTGGGCATGACGTCGTTTTTGTCGTTCATGCTGGCGACCCTGCCCGGCACGCCCGCCGCGCCGTTTTTGTTTTTGACGCTGATCACGGGGGGAACGGCGTATTTTCTGATCCGCCAGCAGCAGCAGGCGAAAAAAGAGGCTGAAATCAAAGAAGCCGAACTGCCCGCCGCCCCGCCGCCCGTCGTCGAAGAACCGATTTCCAGCGTTTTGAAAATGGATCTGGTGCGGCTGGAGCTGGGATACAGCCTTTTGTCGCTGATCAACGACACGTCGAACCGCCGCCTGACCGACCAGATCAAGGCGCTGCGGCGCGCTTTGGCGCTGGAAACGGGCTTCATCATGCCGTCGGTGCGCATTCAGGACAACATGCGCCTGCCCCCGAACGTGTACGTCGTTTATATCAAGGAAACCGAGGCGGGGCGCGGCGAACTGCGCCCGAACAAACTGCTGGTCATGGATCCGCGCGGCGAGGAAATCGCCTTGCAGGGCGAAAAAACCAAAGAACCCACTTTCGGACTGGCGGCGATGTGGATCGACATGACCGCGCGCGAAGACGCGATGTTCCGCGGCTACACGGTCGTGGACTGTCCGACGATCATCACGACGCACATCACCGAACTGGTCAAAGCCAACATGGCTGAACTGCTCAGCTATACGGAAACGCAGAAGCTGCTGCACGAACTGGACAAGGATCAGCAGAAACTGGTCGAGGAACTGATCCCGAAGCGGTTCACGGTCGGCGGCGTCCAGCGCGTTTTGCAAAACCTGCTGAACGAACGCGTGTCGATCCGCGACCTGCCCACGATATTGGAAGGCATATCCGAAGCCTGCGCCGTCACTCAAAGCCTGATGGTCATTACGGAGCACGTCCGGTCGCGCCTGTCGCGCCAGATTTCGAACGCGGCGGCGGGTTCCGACGGCGTCATTCCGCTGGTGACCCTGTCGGGCGAATGGGAACAGCATTTTGCCGAGTCTTTGACCGGACAGGGCGAGGAAAAGACGCTCGCCCTGCCTCCCAGCCTGATTCAGAAATTTATTTTGCGCGTGCGCCAAGTGTTCGAAGAGCAGGGATCCCGCGGGGAATCGCCCGTTTTACTGACCAGCCCCGGCGTCCGTCCCTATGTGCGTTCAATTATTGAGCGATTTCGTCCGTCGACTGTGGTAATATCGCAAAACGAGATACACCCGCGCGCGAAAATCAGAACGGTAGGACAGATTTAATCCATGAAGATAAAAACCTACACCGCCCAAACGATGTCCGAAGCCATGGATCATTTGCGCCATGAGCTGGGGGAAAACGCGATCATCGTGTCGACCCAGCGTTTGGGAACGGGCATGGGCGTGCGCCTGACCGCCGCGATCGAAGAATCGCCCGCCGACGACGAAATCAACGCCCTGTACGGCGGCGACGCGTCCGAAACCGGGGAAAGCCCGTTCAAACGCAAACTGCGCGAACTGCTGAATTATCACGGGCTGCCGCCGTCTTTGACCGACAAAATCCTGTTCAGCGTCAACGAAAGCGGCAAACGGAACGATCTGGTCGCTTTCGCGTCCGCTCTGGACACCGTTTTCACGTTCCACACCCTGCCCGAACAAATCAAGGGACAGGCGTTCATGCTGATCGGCGCGGCGGGCGGCGGCAAAACCGTCATGACGGGCAAACTGGCGACGCGCGCGTGCCTGTCGGGGCGCAGGGTCGGTCTGATTTCGGCGGACACCGTGCGCGCGGGGGCTGCGGAACAGCTGGTCGCGTTCACGAACATTCTGGACGTCACGCTGTTAAAGGCGCGGTCGCCCGAAAACCTGCAGTCGCACATCGACGCTTTGCGCAAAACGTGCGATTTGATCTATATCGACATGCCCGCTTTCAACCCGTTCAAACAATCGGACATGGACGATCTGACCGCGTACACGCAGGCGGCGAACGCCCTGCCCGTTCTGGTGATGCCCGCGGGCGTCGACCCCGTCGAATCGGCTGAAACGGGCGAAGCGTTCGGTCAGGCTGGCGCGATTTACCTGATGGCGACCCGACTGGACGCCGCGCGGCGGTTCGGCGGCGTGATGGCGGCGGCGGACGCGGGACGTCTGACGATGTGCGAAGCCAGCATGAGCCGCAACGTCGCGCGCGGACTGTCCCCGATCAACGCCGTTTCATTGGCGCAACTGCTTTTAATGTCATCGGAAGAAACAACCGATTCTGTCACAAGGAATATGTCATGAATACCACGCAAAACAGCTCTGAACAGATTCTGGCTATGGCGCCCGGCAAAGTCGCGCGTCCGCAGGTGCGCAACATGATCGCCGTCGCGTCGGGCAAAGGCGGCGTCGGCAAAACGTGGTTTTCCATCACGCTGTCGCACGCTTTGGCGCAAAGCGGGCTGAAAACGCTGCTGTTCGACGGCGATTTGGGACTGGCGAACATCGACATTCAGCTGGGGCTGATGCCCGCGCACGATCTGGGCAGCGTCATCGCCGGCAAAATCACGCTGAATCAGGCGGTCTGCCACTACGAAGACGGCGGTTTCGACATCATCGCCGGACGGTCGGGATCGGGCGCGCTGACGAACGTGCCGATCAACCGTTTGCAAATCATTAACGACGATTTGCGTCTGCTGGCGAATCAATACGACCGCGTCATCGTCGATTTGGGCGCGGGCGTCGACAAAGCCGTGCGCATGTTCGCCGCGTCCGCCGCGTCGCTGATCATCGTGTGCACGGACGAACCGACGTCTTTGACGGACGCCTACGCGTTCATCAAAATGATGTGCATGGAACACCGCCAGCCGAACGTCAGCGTCGTCGTCAATTCCGCGAATTCCTGCCGCGAGGGCGAACGCACCTATTCGACGCTGTTAAAAGCGTGTCAGGGATTTCTGCGCATTTCGCCGCCACTGGCGGGCGTGATCCGCCGCGACACGCGCGTGCGCGACGCGATCCGCAACCAGACGTCCATTCTGCGCCGCCACCCGAACACCGAAGCCGCCGAAGACGTTTTGGCGATCGCCCGCCGGCTGACCAAAGAATAGGTGGGAAATGAGCAGTCCCGTCGTTTTTCAATATCCGGTGACGACTGCCCTTTTCCCCGCGGCGCCCGCCGCCGGCGTCGTTGATCTTCCGCCCGAACTGGCGGCGCTGCCGGTCGGAACGGTTCTGCCCGCCGTCGTTTTTCCGCCGGACGAATCGGGACTGTCGACCATCGCCGTCGTTCTGCCGGACGGCGCGGAAATTTCTTTCGCCATCAAACCGGCGCGCCCCGTCACCGTCGACACCCCCGTCACGATAAAAATCCAGCCCCCCGAAACCAAAGGCGGACCGAATTTTAAAATCATTTTTTCCGCCCCTCTGCCCGATGTCGGACTGGCGGCGCGCACGCTGAACACCGCGGTTGGAACCGCCACCCCCGCCGTCGTCCCGCCGGACCCGTCCGCCGCCGTTTCCGTCACCGTGACGGCTTTTCCCGTACTGAACATTCCCGAATCCGTCGCCGCTTTGGCGAACGAAATCGCGGACGCCGCTCTGCCGCCGATCGCAAAACCCGACGCGAAAATCACCGTCGAAATCAGCGCGAAGCCCGCTCCGCCGCCCCCGCAAAATCCGTCCCGACCGCCGATCGCGGACGCCGCTTTGCCCGAACGATCCGCAACGCCGGTCGATCCAGCAACCTCCGTTTTCACAAAAGAAACGACGGCGACGCCGCTAACGCCCGTTCCGGCGCGAACCGATCAAGCCGCCTTTCCNACGGCTCAACCCGCGCCGACAACCGCAACGGCTTTTCAGCCGATAGCCGCAAAACCCCTTGAAAATTCAGCCGCGCCGGCTGAAACGGCGGTTTTCGACGCGCGCCCGCCCGTTTCGACCGTTTCCGCCTATCCGTCCGCCGGCTTGTCCGAAGCGCCCGCTTTCGCCGCCGCCCCGCCCGATCTTCCGGCAAAATCAGCTGAAACGCCCCCCGAACAGCCGCATTCCGTTTCCCGTCCCGATAATCCCGCCGCCCCGTTCCGTTCCGCGGAAACAACCGCCGTCCGATCCGCGTCTCCGTTTCAGACGGCTTCGGACACCGCGGCGCGGGAGCGTGCTTCCGTATTCAAAGGCGTCGTTTTTAATCCCGACAACGCCGTCCGCCCTCCTTTGATCGTGACCTCCGCCGGCGTTTTACAGCCCGAAGAGCCAGTTTTTTTCCCGCATATGACGCCGGTGTCCGTCAAAATCGTTCCGCCCGCCCCCGACGTTTCGGGCGGATTCGCACCGTCCGCGGATTTAAAAGACCCGACGGCGATGCGCGTTTTAGCGTCGGCTTTGGACCGTTTGCGCGCGGTCGACGAACAGGCGTTTGAAACCGTCAAATCCGTCCTGCCTCGCGTCGGCGGAAAGCTGCCCGCCCTGATGCTGGCGTATGCGAACGCGGCGGCGCGAAACGTGCCGTTCGCCGCTTTTTTGGGCGAAACGAACATCGCCGCGCTGAACAAATCGGAACACGGCAAATCGGTTCTGACGGCGTTGGAAAAAGCTTTTTCAGCCGCGCCCAGAAAAGCCGCCGGCGGGCAAAGTTCGTGGACGGCGTGGGACATTCCGATCCTGTCGGGAACGGTCGTCGAACCCGTTTCGCTGTATTTGCAGCGCCCGAACGAAGGCGAAATTCGACGCGCGCAAACGGACCGGAAACAGGCGGGCGTCCGCTTTGTTCTGGATTTGAATCTGACGGCTTTGGGCGCGATTCAACTGGACGGGCTGGCGCGGCGAAAGGACAGGCGTTTCGATTTGATCGTGCGCCACCGCGACGAATTGCCGTCCGTTTTCGACGAAACCGTCCGCGGCATATTCGCGCGAACGCTGTCGGCGCTGAACTACACGGGCGCGGTCAAGGTCGACAAAACGGACGATTTCATCGACTTTCGCGACGAATCCAGTTCGACCGCCAAACGGGGGGTGTTGGTTTGAGCGATAAAAAAGGTTATTACGCCGTTCTGCGGCTGGACGAAACGGCGGGCGAAGCGGAAATCAAAGCCGCCTTTCGCCGCGAAGTCAAACTGTGCCACCCCGACAGGAACGATTCCCCCGACGCGCGCGAAACATATCTGAAACTGAACGAAGCCTATCGCGTTTTGATCGATCCCGACGCGCGGCGGGCTTACGACGGCGCGGGCGACGGCGGTTTCGTTCCGTGTTGCAAATGCGGCAAACTGTGCCGCCAGCCGCGTTTTATCCTGTTTGAAGAAAACGGCGCGCGCCGCGGGGGCGTGTTCTGCCGCGAATGCGCGTCGCGCGAACAGTTCCGCGCCGCCGTCAAAATCTGGAAAAGGATTCTGTCCGCCCCCGTCAAAAGCTGGTCTTTGCTGAAAACGACGCGCGATTTCGGCGACATGCCCGCCGACAAAAATTTCGCCGTCCTGATGCAAAACGCCGCCGCGTTCGCGACGGAAAAGCGTTTCGACCGCGCCCGCGCCCTGGCGAAACAAGCGCGATCCTTTGCCGCCGACGCCGAACGGCGCGGAAAAATCGACGCGTTTTTAAACGCCCTGCCCGACGCCGAAACGCCCGTCGAACGCGATTTTTGGACAATTCGCTGGACGGACACCCTGCGCGTCTATCTGCCGCTGTTTTCGGGCATCGTCGTCGTGTTCGTGATGTTTATGACGCCGTTTTTGCGCGATTTCCTGACGCGTTCGAACCGTCCCCCCGTTTTCGCCGACTATCGGTCGCAAAACGTCATTCCCGTCAAATTCGATCCGACGAACGAAAATCTGCTTTATCACACCGTTTCGCCGCAAACGCCCGCGTATCAAGCCCCTGACGACCGCAGCGGCGTCCTTGCCGTTTTGCCCGAGCAAACGCCTCTGCGCGTCACGGGCTACGTTCCGAAATCCGATTGGGTGCAGGTGACGACGGCGGCGGGCGTCGTCGTGTTCGTCGAACTGCGCGGATTGCGCAAGGGGGCGGGATCGTCGCCCCTGCGCCATTCCAAAGTGTTCAACCCCGAAAATTAACCGTCCGTTTTAATAAAAGCGGCGATGTCCCCGCGGAAATTTTCAATGTCGGGATCTTCGTCGACGCGGTAGCGCAAAATGTTGACGCCCGCGTTTTTCAGCATTTTTTCGCGGCGCAAGTGGCGTTTTTGTTCGTTCGCGCCTTCCAGTTCGACGACGCAGACGACGTTCAGATCGGCATTGCAGATCACGAAATCGACGCGTTTCAGATTGAACGGCGCCCACATGTCCCAATGATTCGTTTCGATCAGCGCGCGCATCGACACCTGCGGAAAAACGTGACACCCGTCGGGAACCGACCGGCACAAACGAGTGAAAAACCGTTCCTGCGTTTCGTCCATGATCTTTTTGGGACGGTAGAATTTGCTGATGATGTCGCGCTGCTTGTCGGAAATCCACGCCAAAACGCACAAAGTGACGTACCCGATCAGCAGCAGGGCGATAATCGAACCGATCAGATACATGCCGTTCGCGAACAGCAGTTTTTTGACCAAAGCCGTTAAAGTCGTATCCATCGCCGCCTCCGTCGTTTTTCCGAACCGATAGGTTTATTCTACCCTTTGTTTCAAAAAAAGTACAGTTCAAACAATGTGTTACGCGTCACACCGCTTTCAGCGCCCCAAACCGTAGGTCTTTTTCATAAAATCGCGCAGGACGGGAACGGCGCGTTCGACCGTTTCCGTGTCGCGGCAGAACGACACGCGGAAATGTCCCGCGCACCCGAAACTGTCCCCCGGAACGAAAATCAAATTGGCGTACTTCGCCTTGTCGCAAAACGCTTTGGCGTCGGGTTCGGGGGATTTCGGAAACAGATAGAACGTCCCGTTCGGACGCACGCATTCCAGCCCCATGTCCGCAAAGGCGTCGTAAAGCAGGTTCATATTCGTTTCATACACGCGCAGATCAGCCGTTTTGCCCAGCATTTCCGCCACCGCCAGCTGAACGAACGCCGTCGGGCAGTTATGCCCCAGCCCGCGCGAAATCTGCCCGCACATCGCGGCGATCAGCTCCGCGTCCCTGCATTTCGGGTTTGCCGCCAGATAGCCGATGCGGTCGCCGGGGATCGACAGCGATTTCGAAAACGAATAGCACGACAGCGTGTTGTCGTAATATTTCGACACATAGGGGACTTTGACGCCGTCAAAGGCTATTTCGCGATACGGTTCGTCGGAAATAATGAAAATCTCGTGTCCGTATTCCGCCTGTTTGCGGTTCAGCACAGCCGCCAGTCTTTTCAGCGTCGCGTCGGAAAAAACGACGCCGGACGGGTTGGACGGCGAATTGACGATGACCGCCGCCGTTTTTTCGTTCAGCGTTTTTTCAAACGCGTCGAAATCGATTTGAAACGCCTTCACGTCGGGCGGAACGACCCGCAAAACGCCGCCCGCCAATTCGACGTAGGGGCGGTATTCCGGAAAATACGGGGCGAAGACGACGACCTCCTCGCCCGCCTCCATCACGCAGTGAACGGCGTGGCACAGCGCCGCCGCCGCGCCGGACGTCATAAAAACGTGATCCGCCGCGTAATTCATGCCGTACGTTTTGTTCAGGTAGTCCGCGACCTTTTGCCGCACGGACAGAATGCCCAGATTCGGGCTGTATCCGTGAATCGCGACGAAATCGGGATCGTCCAGCAGTTTTTTGATCGTTTCGTCGTATTCGCGCGGAACAGGAACGGACGGGTTTCCGATGCTGAAATCGAACACGTTTTCAGCCCCGTGCGTTTCGATCCGGTCGCAAGCGAAGTAAAACATGTCCCGAATGACGGATTTCCGATCCAGCATTTCCCGATATTTTTTTGACAGCATGGCAGACCTCCCGCAAAATCACGGCGCGGAATTTAATCCTTTTTTCCCGCCGCCGCAAGGGATTTGAAACAGCTTTGCTTTTCCCGCGTTGATTTGTTTTCGCGACCGGCTATAATGATTCGGTTTTCAAAGGAATCCGCCCATGCCCGAAATCGACAACCCGCTGGAAAAGCACCTGTTCCGATTCGCGCGAAGCAAAAGCAAGGACGACTACGTCCGCCTGCTGTACGCTTTCCGCTATACGGACGTGCTGGTGGCGCGGGCTTTGCCAAACGACGGGGAGCTTCCCCTGTTCGGCAACGGCGGCGCGGCGGAGGTTCCCGACCGGTTCGACCCCGACGTCGTTTTCTTTCCGGCTTTGGGCAAGCGTCTGATCCCCGTTTTTTCGACGCCCGACGAAATTCCCGCCGGATTCCGGTCCGGCAATCCCGTTTTCATGCATTGCCGCGATTGGATTCATGCGTCGCGCCGCCGTCCGAACGACGGCGTGATTTTAAACCCGTGGTCAAAGCTGTCGTTCGTTCTGACGCCCGACCAGATCAAAGTCCTGCTGTCGTTTCCCGAAGACGGCAAACCGTTTTTTCGACGGTGAAAAAAATCCCCGCGCCGATGCCGGAACGGGGATTTCGTTTCAAAAAAGCGTCACTTCTTTTCCAGATTGTCGCGGATAAAGGCGTTCAGCAGCCGCACGCCGTACCCCGACGCGCCTTTCGGTCCGAACAGGGACGCCTTGCTTCGCAGAGCGACGCCCGCGATGTCCAGATGCGCCCATTTCGTTTCCGGCATGACAAAGCGTTTCAGAAACGCCGCGGCGGTGATGCTGCCGCCCGCGCGTCCGACCGTGGACGTGTTGCGAATGTCGGCGACGTCGGATTCGATCTGTTCGTCGAACGTGTCGTCCAACGGCATGCGCCAGACCTTTTCCCCGCTGATTTTCGCGGCGGATTCGATTTGCGCCGCCAAATCGTCGCTGTTGACGAACAATCCCGCGTGTTCCGTTCCCAAAGCCACGACGATCGCGCCCGTCAGCGTCGCCAGATCGATCACGACGGGGGCGCGGAAACGTTCCTGCGCGTACCACAGGGCGTCGCCCAAAATCAGCCGTCCTTCGGCGTCGGTGTTGATGACTTCGACCGTGACGCCCGACAGGGATTTCACCACGTCGCCGGGAC
The DNA here is from genome assembly GCA_002440235.1 of Alphaproteobacteria bacterium UBA6347. Classification (GTDB taxonomy): domain Bacteria; phylum Pseudomonadota; class Alphaproteobacteria; order CAAGCB01; family CAG-977; genus UBA11549. The sequence continues at coordinate 5,677 of DJRZ01000053.1, read as the reverse complement.
GCTGAGCCGTTCCCGACGGCATGTTTTCGACCATCGCCATCACGGCGGCGGCGTTGACTTTGGCTTTGCGCATCGCCAGCGTCTGCAACACGCCCAAAGCCGTCGCCGCGCCCGCCAGATCCTCTTTCATGTCTTCCATGCCCTGCGCGGGTTTCAGGCACAAGCCGCCCGAATCGAACGTGACGCCCTTTCCGACCAGCGCGACGTGCGTGTTTTTGTCCTGCGGACAGCCGCGCCACTGCACGACGACCAGACGCGGCGGATTGACCGATCCCTGCGCCACGCCCAGCAGCATGTTCAGTCCTTTGGCTTTCAGCTGGTCGGGCGTGTAGACTTCGGTTTTCAGCCCGTATTTCTGCAGTTCCTCGGCGCGCATGGCGAAAGCCGCCGGCGTGACGGCGTTCGACGGTTCGTTGACCAGATCGCGCGCGGTGTGGACGCCCTTGGCGATCGCAAAGTACGGCTCGTAGCTGTTCTGCGCGCTTTGCGCCCTGTCCGACATGATGTAAAATTCCTTGACGGTGACGGGCTTTTTTTCCGCCGTTTTGTGCTTTGTAAAGCGGTAGGACGCGATTTTCGCGCCGAACCCGACGGCGGCGGGCGGCAGATCGTCGACGGCGAACGCGACGGCGTTTTCCCCGCTGGTCAGCAGAACCGCGGCGGCGCGCGCCCCGATTTCCTGCGCGGTCAGATCAGAAACAGCGGTTTCCTTTTTGCCCAGCCCGATGCAGACCAGCCGCTTGACGGGCAGAGTGCCCAGCGTGATAAAGTCGTACACGTCGCCCGTTTTTCCCGTAAAGCCGTCGATTTTCAACGCTTTCGCCAGCGCGCCGCGCAGGGATTCGTCGATTTTCTTCGCCGTTTTGGAAAAGACCAGATCCTCGTACACGCCGACGATCAGCGCGGTTTCGCTTGAAATTTCATTTTTTTTGAACAGAATATCCATGGAAGTCGTCCGTATCCTTTTGTTTTCATTTTAAATCATCATACACGGGTTGCGGGCGAAAACAAGGGGGAGGTCGCAAAATTTTGCCCGCCCGCCGTCAAAATCGGGTGCAATCGGCGGCGTTCTTTGGTAAAAGGAAAGCAGTAAGGAAAACCGGAGGATAAAATGGCGGACACCGACATTCAAACCGACGACGATTGGCTGTTGTTTTCGCTGCTGCTGGACGGCAAGGGCGGCGCGCGCCACCTGAGCGTCGAAGAAACCGAAAACTGGACGCCGGAACAGGGAATTTTGTGGCTGCATCTGGATATGGAGCGCCCCGAAACGCGCGACTTTTTGGAAAACCGCGGCAACATCAACCCGATGGCGCTGGAAAGCCTGACCGAAGAAGAGGAGGACCGCCCCCGCACCGTCGCTTTCGGCGACAAGCTGATGCTGTTTTTGCGCGCGATCAACCTGAATCCCGGCGAAGAGCCCGACGACATGATCCCTCTGCGCATCTGGTGCGAAACGGACAGAATCATCACTTTGCGCGAAACGCCGATGAATTTCCTGACCGCGATGGAACGCGAGTTCAACACGGGCGTCGGCGCGAAAAACGTCGGCGAACTGCTGGACGAAATCTGCACGTTCACGCTGGACAAGATCGTCGAGGTCGTTTCCGGCGTCGAAGTCGTCATTGACGACGTCGAAGACAAAATCATCGACGAGGTCGAAGACGAAGACGGCGAATTTATGCCCAAATTGTCCGAAGCCCGACGCAATCTGACCGAAATGCGGCGCTACCTTTACCCCCAGCGCGACGCGATGGACGTCCTGCCGCGTCAGATCATGCCGTGGCTGAGCGCGGACAACCGCTATCAGTTGCGCGAAAACGCCAACCGCATGCTGCGGATCATCGAAGACATCGATTCCCTGCGCGAACGCGCGATGATCAATATGGACGAACTGTCCAACCGCGTGCGCGAACAAACGCAGGAAAACATGTACATGCTGTCCGTTCTGGCGGCGATTTTCGTTCCGATGACGTTCATCACGGGGCTGTTCGGCATGAACGTCGGCGGGATTCCGCTGGCGACCAGCGAATTCGGTTTCGCCATAGCGACGTTCGCCCTGCTGTTTCTGGGCGTCGCGCTGGCTTTTTTGTTGAAAAGAATGAAGTGGTATTAAACGATGTCTGTTGAAAAAGTGACGCCGCAAAGTCTGGCTTTGGCGGCGCGCCTGCTGGATCGGGGGCGGCTGGTCGCTTTTCCGACCGAAACCGTGTACGGATTGGGCGCGGACGCCGCGAACGATATGGCTGTCGCGTCGATTTTCGAAACGAAGGGGCGACCGCAGTTCAATCCCCTGATCGCCCACATCGCCGACATTTCCTGGGTGGAACGGTTTGCCGAAATGTCGCCCGCGGCGAAAAAACTGGCGGAAAAATTCTGGCCCGGTCCGCTGACGATGGTGATGAAAAAAACGTCCGACAGCCCGATTTCGCATTTGGTCAGCGCGGGGCTGGACACCGTTGGCGTGCGCTTTCCCGTCCACCCCGACGCGCGAAAAATGCTGGCGGCGTTCGGACGTCCCGTCGCCGCGCCCAGCGCCAACATTTCCGGCACGGTCAGCCCGACGACGGCGGAACACGTCGCGCAGGGGCTGGGCGATAAAATTCCGCTGATTCTGGACGGCGGCGCGTGCGCGGTCGGCGTCGAATCGACCATTCTGGACGTGTCGTCGGACGACACGCCCGCCCTGTTGCGCGCGGGCGGCGTCGGAATCGAAGAAATCGAAGCCGTCGTCGGCAAACCGTTGCGCCGCCCCGAATCCGATCCGAAAGCCCCGCGATCCCCCGGTCAACTGCTGTCGCATTACGCGCCGCGGCTGTCCGTGCGGCTGAACGCGGACAAACCGGAAAAAGGCGAGGCTTTTCTGGCGTTCGGTCCGGCGGAAAACGCGACGCTGAACCTCAGCCCGTCCGGCGACGTCAAAGAAGCGGCGGCGCACCTGTTCGCCTATATGCGCCTGCTGGACGACCCGAAATATTCGGGCATCGCCGTCATGCCGATACCGACGCACGGTCTTGGACTGGCGGTCAACGACCGGCTGAAACGCGCCGCCTATCCGCATTAAAAACGCATTTGTCGACTTTTCCGCTTAACGGGCGGCGATCTGCCCTCTATGTCCGAACGGCGTTCGGTGTTTTCGCGCGCCGACCGCCGCTTTTGTCCGCGCTTTTTTTCGCTTTGCGCGGACGGAACGGACAAATCCGTATTTTCCGGATACAAAAAAGCGGAGGCGAACCCCCGCTTTTCGTTTTAAAGATGTTATCGAATCAATGGCAAACACTGCCTTGGAAACTGGAAGACGTGCATTGTTTGCTGGAGTTTGCCATATTGTTGCCGACGCAGAAACCGCTTTTGCATTGCGACGGTTTGGTGCACGAATTGCCGTAGTCGCCGTAATCGCAAATCGACCACGGTCTGCCGCTGCCGGATTCCGTATCGCAGAAATACAGCGTTTTCCGCGTGGAACCGACGGGACAGGGGGACTCGGACTCGGAAGAACTGCCGTAACAGGCGGAAGATTGTCCCTCGATCAGGTTGGACCCCAGGCACACGCCCGTCGTCGAACAGGTCGTGCATTTGGAATAGCACGTCGCCCCGTTATAGGTGCTTTCACTGTAATACCCGCCAACAGCGTCGTTCGAGCCTATGGTGATCTTGCTGCACATATTGCAGCTGGTCGCCCCCTCGACGCTGTACGTTCCGTCCGCACACGCGGTGCAGGAAGAAGCGTCTTCGGTGGTGCTGTACGTTCCCGCCGCGCATTTCACGCAGGAAGTACCGCTTTTATACGATCCGGGCTGGCACGGCACGCGCGTCGAATAGCACGCGGAGGAAGACGTCGCCCCTCTGCCCGACGTTGTCGTGCCGCTGGGACAGGACGTGCAGGACGTCATGCTGCCGCCCGTGCTGTATGTGCCGACGGGGCAGGAAATGCAGGACGTTCCGCTGACGTATTGCCCCGCCGCGCAGGTCACGCTGGTGCGTTCGCAACAGCATTTCGTATTATACGAAACGGCTTTGAACCCTTTGGACGTGTTGCAGGAAACCCCCGTGCAAATGCTGACGCAACTGCCGTTTTTTTCATACGTCCCGTCGCCGCAAGCCAGTTTTTCGCACCGTCCTTCGTTCAAAACGTATCCCTCTTCGCACCCGAGGCATTTTCCCGTCGTTTTGTCACAGCTGACGCAATGTTCGCAACACGTTTTATCTTCATTGAACGTGGAGTCGCCGAAGCTTTGTCCGCCGCTGATTCTATAGGCTTTGCCGCGTCCCAGCTTGACGGCTTTGGCGACGGTGAACGCCCCCGCGTCGTCAAACACGGGCGACGCCGCGTCGGCGCAAAACGGCACGATTGCCGCAAACGCCGCGATCAACAATAATTTTTTCATGATACCCTCCTTATTTCACACAGCAACAGCCGTCGCTGGACAATTTCAGCGGGCTGGGACAACTGCCCGACATCGGATCCGGATCTTCCGCCGCTTCGACGCATTCGCCGTTTTCAGGCGCATAGCCCGACGGGCAGGAAGAAACGCATTCGCCGTTATATATGTAATATCCGGATTTGCAACGCGTGCACTGAACGCCGCCGGAAGCGGTGCAAGCCGCGCAATCCGCGGGACATTCCTCGTACGCCGTGTTGCAGTCGCTTCCGGGCGAACCCGAGGAGTCGTAAGACGAATAATACGTTCCCGCCTTGTAGCACACGCCGGGGTGCGAAGATGCGAACGTTATACAGTTTGATCCGAGCCAGAAATACTGGACGCCGGCTTCTTCGGTGTCGCAGGTGCAGGAAACGGTGTTCGCCGACGAATTGCCCGAACAGGTGGCGTATTTCGGTGCCCAAGCCGTCTGAATCGCCGAAGCGGCCTCGCTCAGCGAACTGGCTTGAACCGGCGTGCTGTTCTTTTGGGTGTTGCTTGTCCACACCGCGTCGCGATAGTAGATGTCGAAACTTTTTTTCGTCGCAGTCGTCCCGCCGGTGAAATTGCCGGAAAGATTGCCGAGACTGCCGATGTTCTGATTCATATCGACGCTGTCGCAATCATAGTACATCGCCTTGCCGTTTGAGTCGTAGCCGTAGAAACCGCAGTCCCCGGAAGCGGCGGCGGCGACTTGGCTGTACAGGAACGATCCCGCCAGCATACCAGCCATTAAGAATAATTTTTTCATGGAACCCTCCTATCCAGAATACTTTTCCATTAAATAAAAATTGTAACAGCGATCATTTTTTTTGTCGACAGAAAATTTCGACGAAAAAGTGATGGAAATCACTCTTGATAAATCGTCGCGGGAATTTTAAAGCCCGCGTTTCTTTCAAGAAAATATGTACAATTAACGGTAGTAGCATGATTATTTATCCGGAACCGCCGCAAGAAGAATCGAAATTGCGAGGAGCGAAGCGACGCGGCAATCCACAGTGAATCCGCCGCACAGTCCAGCCCTGACTGTTAGGACTCAGTCCGCTGATTCTACCAATGGACTGCTTCGCTCCGCTCGCAGTTGCGATCCTTACTCTATCGAAATTGCGAGGAGCGAAGCGACGCGGCAATCCAAGTGAATCCGCCGCACAGTCCAGCCCTGACCGTCAATCCCCAGCCCGCTGATGCTCCCAATGGACTGCTTCGCTTTCGCTCGCAGTTGCGATCCTTACTCTATCGAAATTGCGAACCCGCGC
>DJRZ01000018.1:22513-26701 GCA_002440235.1 Alphaproteobacteria bacterium UBA6347 | reverse complement strand
CATATTTCTTTCTAACAATTGCTTCAGCCCTGACGGGCTTCGCAATTTCTATTCTTTTTTCGGCGGAATCGCTTGGATTGCCGCGTCGGACTGGCGTCCTCCTCGCAATTTCAATAGAAGTAAAATCGCAACTGCGAGCCACAAGGTGGCGTGGCAGTCCACTGGTAGGAACTACGGACTGTGTCCTAACAGTCGGGGCTGAACATTCGCGGCTGGGTCACTGTGGACTGCCGCACCCGCTACGCGGGTTCGCAATTTCGATTCTGTTCGCGTTTTTGCGGCAGGGGATTGATCCATTGCTAAAAGGGCGCGCTTTTATTTTTGAAAAAGACAAGCGCGCGGTCGTTTCGATGATCGGAGAAAAAAATCAGGCGATGTGTTTGTCGGAAAACAGCGCGGGCAAAGCGTCGATCGCTTCGTCGATCAGTCGCTGTTCCTCCTCGCCGGTCAGTTTTTCCGTCAGCAGTCTTTCCGTCGCTCGCGTGGCGATTCTAACCGCCAGCGCGCGAATTTCCGCGCCGGCTTCCGCCGCGGCGCGGTCCAGACGCCGATGCGCGTCGGCTTCGCGGCGTTTCAATTTTTCTTCGCATTCGGCGATCAAGGTCGCTTTGAGCTTTTCCGCCTGTTCGTTCGCCCGCGCTTTTTGATCGAGGGCGGTCTGTTCCGACGCCGCCAGCCGGTCGCGGTATTGCGCCAGCAATTCGCCCGTCTGTTTGCGCAGGGCGGCGGCTTCGTTCAATTTGTGTTCGATGGAATCCGCGCGCTTTTGCAAAATTCCGCCGATCGCTTTGCCCGCCAGTTTCACCAGCGCGAAAACCGTAATGAAAAACGCAATGCCGACCCAAAAAGTCGGATCCTGAAACAGGCTGTGATGTTCGGCGGCGTGTTCCGCCGTCGCGGCAAAGGCGGGGGTGAAAATCATGGCGTTTCTTCCATCACGGCGGCGACCGCCTTGTCCGTTTCGTCGGCGGATACGGCGATATGCGCCAGTTTCTGCGTCATTTCGGCGCTGAGCGCGCCCGAAACGGACGCTATTTCGCGCAAAGCCGCCTGTTTCGATTCCGTCAGCTCCCGTTCTTTTTGCGCGGTGTACGCCGCCAAGCGGTCGGAAAATTCGGATTCGGTCTGTTTCATCAGCGTCTGCGCTTCTTCTTGCGCCCGCGCGATGACGGCTTGCGTTTCAGCCTTGACCGAAGCCTGCGCCTGTTCCAGTTGTTTGAGCAGGGCGGCGGCTTCGGTTTTCAGCTTTTCGGTTTCCTGAATGTCGTTTTCAATGCGTGACCGACGCACATCGACCGTCGCGCGCATCGCCGGTATGACGAAACGCCACACCACCAAAAACATCGCGCAGAACGTAATCAACATCCATACGCCTTGCGAGGCGTACCATGTCGGATCCAGTTGCGGCAGCATGTCCGTCAGTCCTTTTTGAAAATCACAGGAACAGCATGATCAACGCGATGACCAGCGCGTACAGCGCGATCGCTTCGGTCGCGGCAAAGCCGATCAGACCGAACGCGTTGACGTCGTTTTTCACGGTCGGATTGCGACCGACCGTTTCGATCATCGTGATCCAGATTTTGTACACGCCTTCCGCGGCGGTCTTCATGCTGTAAGCGCACAAAGCGGCCGCGAAGAATTTCGCGGCGTCGGCGAAGTATTTTGCGTATTCGGCTTCCATGTTCGTATCCTTCCCAATTAAAGCACTTCACAAAACAACGAGTTAATGCGCATGCAACGCATCGCTCAGATAAACACAGGTCAAAATGGTGTAGATGTACGCTTGCAATATCGCGATACCCATTTCGAACACCGTCAACAGCGAGATGAAACCCAACGGCAACCACCCGCCCCAAAAACTAAGAGAGTAAATAAAGCCCGCGATCACTTTGAGCATGATGTGACCCACCATCATGTTCACGGTCAGACGCACCGTCAGGCTGAACGGTTTTGAAAAAAACGAAATGATTTCGATCGGAACCAAAATCGGCGCGATCGCGAACGGCGTTCCGGACGGAAAGAAATTCGTGAACCAGTTTAAGCCGCGTTTTTTCAATCCCGCGACGACCGTGACCAAAATCGCGAACACCGACAGCGAACCGACCGCCGCGAAATGGCTGGTGTAGGTGAAGCTGTACGGCAGCAATCCCAGCAGATTGCCCAAAACGACGAACATGAACAGCGTGAAGATGAACGGGACGAATTTGCGCCCCTCCGGTCCGACCATTTCGTTGATCATGCCCGTGACCAGTTCGTACACGATTTCCGCCACCGATTGAAGCTTTGTCGGAATCAGACTGCGCTTGCGCATCGCGACGATGAAAAACGCGGCGCAAACGACGACCGCCAAAGCCATGAACAGCGACGAATTTGTGAAAGACAGGTCGATTCCGTCCACTTTGGGCAGTTTGACGACAGGCTTGATTTCGAATTGTTCTATCGGACCCGACACGTTTTATTCCTTTTCTGCGGGGACTTCCCGCTTTTCGCGCTGACGTTCGTCGTACAGCCGCAAAAAACGCACCGCGTTCAAAACGCCCGCCGCGCACCCCATTATCAAAAACACGGCGATGAAAACGGGACGGGTGTCCAGCCATTTGTCCAGACCGTATCCCGCGACCAAGCCGCATATCACTCCGGCAATCAAGTCCGAAACAACGTTGAACGCTATCCACATCGCCCGTCCGATCGGGTGAGGGGACGCCTGTTCCCGATTTTCCGCGCCGTCCGCCGTTTGTTCGCGCAAAACGCGCAACCGGCGTTCGATTTCCCGCAAATCATCGGGCGTTTGGTGTTGTTCCTGCGGCATTTTCATGTCCGAAGCGGTTGTATTTTATAAAGCGGAAAAAGCAAAGTCAAGGGATTCCGCTTTACGGCGCCGTCATGACGGGGGCGTCCGGTTCGTCCGTTTGTTCGGGCAGCCATTCGCCTTTGTACGTTTTTTTCAGCTTGTCGATCAACGCGTCGACCGCCTGTCTGTCGGGCGCGCCCTCTATGCGTTCGGAAACGCCGCCCAGCGTGAAGATCAGCGTCGGCGTAGCGCGCAGTTTGTATTTCATCGTCATCAGGTTGCGGTCGCGGATCAGGCGTTTGGTCGCGGATTCGTCCGTGGCGCACGCGACCATCATGTCTTCGGACAAGCCGGCTAGGCGGGCGTAGGGAGCCAGCGCTTCCTGCGCGTTCGGCGCGACAGCCCACTTCATCTGGTTTTCAAACAGCGTGTCCATAAAGGCGTCGTAGTTGTCGCCCGTCAGACAGCGCGAAATCTGCGATCCCAGCAGCGCGCGGTTTTCCAGCGGAAAATCGTCGAGAATGATTTGCGCCTGACGGCTGGCGGCGTAAGTTTCCTTTAAATACGGCACCAGCCGCGTGTGAACCGTGACGCAATGCGGGCAGGTCAGCGACGTGAAGATGTTGATTTTCAGCGGAGCGTTCGGATCGCCGAACGTCTTTTCGGAAAAATCGAAAACGGGCTTCGCTTGCGGCGCGGCGTTTTCTTCGGGTTCGGCGGACGGCGCCGTTTCGGCGGTCTGTTCGGTCGCGGCGGGGTCGGCGGCGGGCGAGAAGAAGTTTTTGACCTTTTGCAGCCAGCTTTCCGCGGACGCGGGGGCTGACGACAGCGTCAGCGCCAGAAAAAGAACGGCGAATCCTTTGATGTTTTTTCGCATTTTGCAAGCTCCGTTTCAAAAAAGACGATTTTTCCTTTTATAAACGAAAAAAAATCGCCTGTTAATTATTTTTTTGACGATTCGATCAGGGCGCCCAAGCCGTTCAGCGTTTCGCGCAGAGCGTCGTCCGCGATGCCGGCGGTCAGCGCGTCGATCTCCGCCCGTTTTTCGGCGGAAAGCGGAGGCAGTGCGCGGGATTTCGGCAGTTTCGGCGTAAAGCCGCCCTGTTTGATTTTGATGTCCGCCAAAGCGGGATAGCCGAAATAAGTGTTAATCCGTTCCAGAATTTGAGCCTTGCGCGCCGAAAAAGCGACCGCGAACGCGCCGCTGTACGCCGAAACGGTCAAAACGGCTTGGTCGGGCGTTGATTTCGAAAACGAAACCGCGGCGGGGCGGACGCCCGTCGCCAGCTCCGCGCCGAGAATTTCCTCCCAATGCGCAAGAATGTCGGCTTGGATAAAGCCTTTTTTGCCTAAAATCGGCGAAACAAGACGGCGGACGTCGGCGCCGAACGACACCA
>DJRZ01000018.1:7038-22479 GCA_002440235.1 Alphaproteobacteria bacterium UBA6347 | reverse complement strand
TGGTGTCGTTCGGCGCCGACGTTGTCGTCCCGCTTTTCCGTCATGCGAAATCGCCGCGGGCGAATTCTTCCAGCCTGTCTTCGCGTATGGCTTGGCGAATGCCGCGCATCAGATCCTGATAATATGTCAAATTGTGCCACGTCAGCAGCATCGCGCCCAGAATTTCCTGCGCGCGGAACAGGTGGTGCAGGTACGCTTTGGTGTAGTTGCGGCATGCGGGGCAGCGGCATCGCGCGTCCAAAGGCGACGAGTCTTCCTTGTATTTCGCGTTGCGCAGGTTCAAAACGCCGTCGCGCGTGAACGCCTGCGCCGTTCTGCCCGAACGCGTCGGCATCACGCAGTCGAACATGTCCACTCCGCGCAAAACGGCGCCGACGATGTCGGACGGTCTGCCCACGCCCATCAGATAGCGCGGTTTGTCGTCCGGCAAATGCGGCGTCGTGACCGAAATCGTGTCGAACATCAGTTCCTGACCTTCGCCGACCGCCAGTCCGCCCAGCGCGTAGCCGTCAAAGCCGATGTCCGTCAGGGCGTGGCAGGATTCTTCGCGCAAATCGGGGTGGACGCCGCCCTGCACGATACCGAAAATGCCGTAGCCGTCGCGGTCGACGAACGCGTCCTTCGACCGTTTCGCCCAGCGCATCGACCGGCGCGTCGAATCCGCGACGTACTTGCGTTCGGCGGGATAGGGCGGGCATTCGTCGAAACACATCGTGACGTTGCTGTCCAGCTTGTGCTGAATGCCGATCGAAATTTCGGGCGACAGCCGGCACAAATGTCCGTCCAGATGCGAACGGAAAGCGACGCCCTCTTCGGTGATTTTGCGCAGTTTCGACAGCGACATGACCTGAAATCCGCCCGAGTCGGTCAGGATCGGCTTGTTCCAGTTCATGAATTTGTGCAGTCCGCCCTGCCGTTCCACGATGTCCGCGCCGGGGCGCAACATCAAATGATAGGTGTTGCCCAGCAGGATCTGCGCCCCCGTTTCGGCAACGGATTCGGGCATCATCGCCTTGACGGTCGCCGCCGTCCCGACGGGCATGAACGCCGGCGTTTCCACGACGCCGTGCGCCGTGCGCAGTTTGCCCAAACGGGCGCGTCCGCAGTTTTTTTCGACTTCGAATTTCAGCATGAGGAGGATTCCCTTTAAAAACAACTGTCGAAATCAAACCGTTTTGCGGGCAAAAGTCAAGCTTTTTGCCCGAAAAGTTTTTGATAAAAATTATGGACAAAACAGACAAAAAACGGTAAAGTCGTTTTCAACAGAGTATTTTTGGGAGTTCGCCATGTCCGAAGTCATCAGCACCGCTTTTGAAAATCAGCAGTCCGCCACGCCCGTCAAACAGGGCGCCGAACCGTCCTATCCCTATCTGGTCTACGAAAGTCAGGAAGATTTGGACAGGCTGGAAGCCGCTTTGACCGAATTGCGCAAAACAAAAACGGGCGCGAAGCTGATCGACGACGCCACCGAACACAAAACGCCGATTCGTCTGGATCGGGCGATGCGCGCCTACGGTTCGTACGACGAAGTCACCAACAATCTGAAACTGAACGCCAACAACGACGAAAACCGCATGGTCGGCACTTTGGCGCACGAGTTGCGCCACGCCCAGCAGTTCCAGAAAGGCATCTTGCTGGACGCCTATCTGGACACGCCGAAAACCTATATCCAGAATCAGGCGGCGATCGAAGCCGACGCGTCCGCCACGTCCTGCGCCGTCTGCTACGAACTGGCTTTGCAGGGCAACGACAAACCGCTGGAAGCCCTGCGCCAGAAAGACCCGCATTTCGTCAATCCGTTCCAAAACGCCGCCGTCAAAGGCGGGCTGGTCGACGGATCGGCTTATCAGGCGGCGTTCAAAGGCTGGTTCACCGATTATATGACCCGCGACAGCTATGATATTTTGTACATCAAAATGGCGCGTCAGCGTCGTTCCAACTGCACGCGCGAGGAAGAAGACAAAAAATTCGAACGCGTCGTCCCCGTCACCGACGTCGTTGAAAAAGTCTGCACCTGCAACGGCAAGCCGTACATGAGCCGCAAGGAAACCGAAGAGTTTTTCTCGACCCCCGACGCAAGCACGGTGTCGTTCGAACGGTTCAACAACATCTATGCCAACTGCTATCAGAAATTCGATCTGAAATACAGCGACATGGAAAACGAAATGAAAAACAAGCTGGGGTTGACGGTGCGTCCGCATTCCAATTATATGCCGCGCCCGCCGAAAACCGAACCGCTGCCGATTCCGACGGTTGAAAACCGTCAGGCGCTGGCGGCTGAAAAAATCGCCGCCGCCAAGCAGGAAAAAACCGCGGAAAACAAGACGAAAATCCCCCTTAACGCGCTGTTGCAAAAAAGAGCCGATCGGGGAAAATAAAAAATTACAACAAAACGTGTTGACATTTGAAAAAATGTATGACATTATGTGATTACACTTGAACAGGTGTGAATGAAAAAAAAGCGTTCCGTTTCGGAGCGCTTTTTTTATGTCGAAAATTTGGCTGAAAGGAAAAACGCAATGGGATTGGGAAAAGGATTGAAAAAGATCGGCAAGCAGATGGCGTCCGCCGTGACGAACCCGAAAATGCTGATCAATCCGAATTTGTCCGTAACGGAGCTGGCGAACGGCGTGCGCGACGAACGCCGCAGGGAAAAGGCGGAGGAAAACGCCCGCGCGGAAAGTCTGGCGGCGGCGGAAACTGAGGCGGCGAACAGGGCGTTTGAAGACGAACTGGACAGAAACCGCCGCGCGTCGAAACGGACGAACGTCGTGTTCGGCGGCATGCTGGGCGACGACGGCGCGGTCGGTTTGGGCGGACGGAAAAACTTGTTGGGGCTGTGATGAACGCGGAGTCTTTGGCTGATCAAATCATTCGCAAGGTCGACGGGTTGAAATCCGGACGCGCGAATTTCGAAAAGCTGTGGCAGGAGGTTTCCGAACTGGTTTTGCCGCGCAAAGCCGATTTCGCGGCTAATTCGCCCGCGGGCGTTCCCCGCGGACGGAAGCTGTTTGAAACGACGGCGGTGAACGCCGCGGAAACTTTGGCGGCGGGGTTGCACGGACTGATGACGAATCCCGCCGGCAAATGGTTTTCGCTGACCGTTCCGAAATTCAAAGACGATCCGGTCGTTTCAAAATGGGTCGAACGGGCGGAACAAACCGTCGCCGACGAAATCGTCCGTCCCGCCGCCGGTTTCGCGACCAATATTCACGAAGTCTATTTGGATTTGGCTGTTTTGGGGACGGCGGGGCTGTATGTCGGCTGGGACGAGGAAAACGACGGGTTGCTGTTTCAGTCGCGTTTTTTGGGCGAGCTGTTTTTGGAGGAGAACGCCGCCGGACGCGTTTGCGGCGTGTACCGCGTTTTCAAAATGACGCCGGAACAAATCGTCAAAACGTGGGGAAAAGCCGCTTTGCCCGAAAAGCTGGCGGCGATGGTCGACGCCGAATCGGACGGGGAGTTTGAAATCGTCCACGCGGTCGTTCCGAACGCTTTTTACGGGCGCGGCGGCGCTTTTGACAAGAAAATCGCTTCGGTGTACGTGCTGAAAAACGAACGCGCCGTGCTGTTTTCGGGCGGATTCGACGAAACGCCGCTGTTCGTCGCGCGCTGGGGCAAGGCGTGCGCCGAAGTGTACGGGCGTTCCCCCGCCATGTCCGTTCTGCCGGACATCAAAATGATTCAGGAAATGATGAAAGAAACCATCATCGCCGCGCAGCTGGCGAACCGTCCGCCTCTGCTGGTTCGGGACGACGATCAGTTCGCCCCCGCCGCGACCGTCCCCGGCGGCGTTATCCGCTATACGGGCGAGGCGCCGAAAGCGTTTGTCAGCGGCGCCGATTCGGGGGTCGGGCTGGAAATCATGAACGAAATCCGCGGGCGGATCCGGCAGGCTTTTTACAACGACCGTCTGACGACGATCGACGACGCGCGCATGACGGCGACCGAGGTGTTGCAGCGCGCGGAGGAAAAAATGCGTCTGCTGGGACCCGTTTTCGGGCGTTTGCAGACCGAAATGCTGTCGCCGATGATGGCGCGCGTGTTCGGGCTGCTGGTGCGTCACGGCAAGATGACTCTGCCTGCCGGCGTCGGTTTCGGCGACGTGAAAATCGACTATGTGTCGCCGCTGTCGCTGGCGCAGAAGCATTTGCAAGCCAGCGCCGTGATGCGCACGCTGGAACTGGCGCGGGAGTTCCTGTCGATTCAGCCCGACGCCGCCAAGGTGTTCAACGTCCCCGCCGCCATTCGCAAAATCGGCGAGATGTACGGCGCGGGCGCGGCTTTGTTTAACGCGCCGGAGGAGGAAAAAAACGATGAATGATTGCGTCAGACGAAAAAAAATACGCAAAACTTTGCGGATAATCGAGGCGTACAAAGCCGTGTTCGGCACGGACGACGGGCAAGCGGTCCTGCGCGATCTGGCGCGCAGGTGTCATATGCTTTCGCCCGTGACGGACGTTTCCGGTTCGAACGGCTTTTCCGCCGCCAGCGCGTTTTACGACGGGAAGCGGGCGGCTTTTCTGGACATTTTGAAAATGTCCGCGTGCGACGGGCAAAAGCTGGTCGCTTTGTTGCAAGAAACTGAAAGGAACAATGATGAATGAAAATTTGCAGGATTTAATCGACGACGACGTTTTCGACGAATTCGGCGCGCTGGCGGCGGAATTGAAGCTGTCCGTCGAACAGGCGCAGGGGATTTGGGACTGGATCGTCGACGGCGCGGCGCGGTTCACCGATGAAATCAACGACCGCGCGCGCGGATATTGCGATTGCGCCGAACGGCGTCTGCGCGAGGAATTCGGCGGCGAATACGACGCGAAAATCAAAGCCGCCCGTGCTTTGATCTACAAATACGGCGGCGAGGAGCTGGCGGCGTTTTTGAAAAAAAGCGGGCTTGCCAACTGCGGCGAACTGGTCGGCTTTTTAATGAAAATCGCGGACGCCGCCGCCGAAGACCGCGGATTGGTCGGCGAAAAGGCGCAGGTCGTTTCGAACGAAGACCGCATCAAAGCCGAAATCGCCCGTCTGTCCGCCGTTCCCGCCTATATGCAGGCGAGCCACCCCGATCACGATTCCACCGTCCGGCAGGTCTACCGTTTGCGCAAACGCCTGTTCGGCGAGGATTGAACCCGCCGTTTGAAACGGTCGGACCGCTCCGTTTGAAAAACGGGGCTTTTTTTATGTCTTGAAATTGAAAAAGGAAAGAAAAATGAGTACGCAGATCACTAATTCGTTTGTCAGCCAGTACAGTGCCAACGTGCAGGCTTTGGTTCAGCAGAAAGGATCGAAGCTGCGCGATTTGGTCGGATTTGAAAGCGTGCGCGGCAAGACCGCCTTTATCGACCAGATCGGGCAGGTCGCCGCCGTTAAAAAAACGACCCGCCACGCCGACACGCCGCGCGCCGACACGCCGCACAAGCGCCGCTGTCTGAGCTTGGAAACATACCACTGGGCGGATTTGATCGACAACGACGACAAAATCAGAACGCTGATCGATCCGACCAGCGATTACGCGAACGCCGCCGCCTGGGCGATGGGGCGCGCGATCGACGAAGCCGTCGTCGAAGCCGCTCTGGGCGCCGCCAAAACGGGCGAAACCGGCGCCGTGTCCGTCGATTTGCCCGCGTCGCAGATCGTCGACGCCGGCTGCGAAACGAAATTCACGTTCGACAAACTGCGCGAAGTCAAACGCCTGTTCGATTCGTGCGACGCGCCGGGGGAAGGACGCTACGTCGTTCTGTCCGCCCGACAGCTGGACGATTTGCTGAGCGAAACCAAAGTTACTTCCGCCGACTACGCGTCCGCCAAAGCTTTGGTTCGGGGCGAACTGGACACCTTTATGGGATTCAAGTTCGTCCAGCTGAACGCCAAGAAAAGCGACGGAACGCTGATTTTGCCCGACGTGATGTCCGCGGATCAGACGCCCGCGGCGATCGGGCGTTCGTGCTTCGCGTTCCAGTCCGACGGCGTCAAGCTGGGCATCGGTCAGGACATCGTCGGAAAAATCACCGAACGCGACGACAAATGTTTCGCGACGCAGGTCTATTACGAAATGTCGATCGGCGCCGTGCGCATGCAGGAAGAACTGGTCGTTAAAATCAACTGCAAGGAATAATCGGAACAACCGCGGCGGCGGAGGATTGAATTTCTCCGCCGCCTGTTTTTGAAAGGATTGAAAATGACTTCGACTGTTTCCGTTTGCAATCGGGCTTTGTCGAAAATCGGCGACGAGCTGATCGTTTCGTCGCTGGACGACGAAACCAAAGCCGCCCGATACTGCAAGGCTTTGTTCAACGACACGCGCGATTTCGTGCTGCGGTCGTATCCGTGGCGATTCGCTTTGAAACGCTATGTTCTGGCACCGCTGAAAGAAAAGCCCCTGTTCGGGTTTTCCGCCGCGTTCGCCGTGCCGTCCGACTGTCTGCGCGTGTGGAAAACCGTCGATTGCGGCGGCTATCAGACTGAAGGGGGAAACATTCTGGCTGACGGCGACGCGTTCCGCTTTATCGGCATTTCGCGCGTCGAAGACGCCGAACGGT
Source organism: Alphaproteobacteria bacterium UBA6347 (assembly GCA_002440235.1). Classification (GTDB taxonomy): domain Bacteria; phylum Pseudomonadota; class Alphaproteobacteria; order CAAGCB01; family CAG-977; genus UBA11549. The sequence goes on along the minus strand of DJRZ01000018.1, from coordinate 15,937 downwards.
TCGATCCGATGTTCGTCGAGGCTCTGGCTTTGCGGCTGGCGGCGGATCTCGCCGTTCCGCTGGCGGCGTCGACGGCGCTGAAAGACGCGCTGTGCCGCGAATACCGCGACTTTGTCCAGCAGGCGAAAACGGCGTCCGCGATGGAGGGCGCGCAGGACGTTTGCCGCCCCGCCGGCTGGCTGGAAGCGAGGGCGTCATGACGTGTTCCGTTTCCTTTGTCCGGTTCAACGCCGGCGAAATATCCGACCTGATGGGCGGTCGCGTCGACACCGAGGAATACAAGGGCGCGTGCAAGGTTCTGGAAAATTTCGTGCCGTCCGTTCAGGGACCCGTGTCGCGGCGCGGCGGCACGCGGTTCGTCGCCGAAACGAAAAAGAACGAGGCGAAAGCGCGTCTGTTCGCTTTTCAATTTTCGGCGGAGCAGGCTTATCTGCTGGAGTTCGGCGACGGGTACGTCCGGTTTTTCACCGGTCGCCGTCCGGTTCTGGACGATCAGGGACAGCCGCTGGAGCTCGCCCTGCCTTATGCCGAAAAAGATTTGGACGGGCTGTGTTTCGCGCACTCCGGCGATGTCGTCTATATCGCGCATCCGTCCTATCCTTTGCGCACGCTGACGCGCCACGGGCGGACGGACTGGCGCACCGCCGAAGCCGGAACGGTCGACGGTCCTTATTTGCCCGTGCATACCGGCGACGTCGCGCTGACTCCCTCCGCCGTCGACGGCGACATTAAAATCACGGCTACGGCGGACGTTTTCAGCGAAACGGACGTCGGGCGCGCCGTGCGCATTATGCAGTCCGGCAATCCCGACGTGAAATGGGGCGCGGCGAAAATCACGCGGTTCATCGGCGCGCGTCAGGTGGAGGCGGCGGTTTTCAGCGGCTGGTCCTTTTTAAACACGACGGCGTCAAAGGCGTGGCGGCTGGGCGTTTTTTGCGAAACGACGGGGTATCCCGCCGTTGTCAGCTTTTTCGAACAGAGGTTGATTTTGGGCAAGGGAAACGGCGTCTACGGTTCGAAAGTCGGGCAGTACGACGTTTTTTCCCCGACGGCGCCGGACGCTTCCGTTTCGTCGCAGTACGGCTACAATTACGAATTGTCGTCGGATCAGATCAACGACGTGTGCTGGCTGTCGCCGGGGCGCGTTCTGGCGATCGGAACGGTCGGGGCGGATTTCACGCTGGAAACGTCTGGCGGCGAGGGAACGATTCCCATGACGGTCAAAGCGCGCCGCCATTCGGCCTACGGCAGCGAATCCGTCGCGCCGGTCAAAGTCGGCAGCGCGACTTTGTTCGTCCAGCGTTGCGGCAGAAAACTGCGCGCGTTCGCGTACAACAGCAATTCGGACGACTATGTCGCGCGCGATTTGACGGTTTTGGCGCCCCACGTCACGCAAAGCGGCATTGTCCAAATGGCTTTGCAGCAGGAACCCGTCCCCGTGGTTTGGTGCGTTTTGAAAAACGGCGCGCTGGCGGGACTGACTTACGAAGCCGCGGAGTCCGTCACGGCGTGGCACCGTCATGAGATCGCCGGCGGTCGCGTCGAAAGCGCCGCCGCTCTGCCCGCGCCGGACGGCGGGCGGGACGATTTGTTTTTGCTGGTGCGCCGCGTCGTGAACGGGCGGGTGCGCCGCTATGTCGAAGTGATGGAAGCCGGAATCGCGGAAGACGCGGCGGATACGGCGGAATGCTTTTTCGTCGACAGCGGTCTGTCCTATCACGGGCAACCGGTTTCAAAGGTCGCCGGACTGGATCATTTGGAGGGTGAAACCGTCGCCGTGCTGGCGAACGGCGCCGTTCAGACCGAAAAGGTCGTTCAAAACGGCGAAATCGCGCTGGACGCTCCGGCCTCTGTCGTTCACGCGGGACTGCCGTTCACGTCCGTTTTGGAAACGATGCCGCTGGCGAATGTCGGGGACGGCGCGTCCGAAACGTCGAAAAAACGCGTGTCGGGCGTTCAGCTGCGTCTTTACAGATCGCTGGGATTTTCCGCCGGAACGCGCGGCGGCGTCGAACGGCAAAGTTTTCGTCGGGTCGGCGACAAAACGGACACGCCGCCCGATTTGTTCACGGGGGATAGGAAAGTGTCGCTTTCCGCGCCGTGGGACGTGACCGCGGGCGTCAGAATCGAACAGGATCAGCCGTTGCCGCTGACTGTTTCCGGAATTTTCGCAACGGTGTCCGTTCACAAAATTTAACGAAAAAGGAGGTCTGTCATGACAACGAAAAACAACGCGGCGTCTTCTTTCGCGAACAGCGCGAAAACGACGCTGACTTTGCTGAAAAACTGGGACGGCGGGGACGATTCCGCCGCCGATTACGACGCCGAAGCCGATGAAACATTGCGCAAAGCCGCCGCCGACATTCGCGAAATCCGCCAAAAAAACGCCGAGGAAAAAGGCGAAAACATCGCCCGCGCCGGATCGTCCGGCATCGATGTTTCGTCCTATAACGACGCGCTGCTTTACAACGATTTGAAAGCGGCGCGCGAAGCGTTCGACGTTCGGGACCGCGCGGAACGCGAAGCGGCTGTTCTGCGGCGCAAGGCGAGCCGTTCGCGCGTCGGGGCGACGGATCGGGCTTTGGCTTTTTCCGTCAACCTGCTGAAAAGCGTCGGCGGATAGAAAAAGGAGGTTCGAAATGGACAACGTCAAAGAGGGCGTCACGATTTCGGCGGGGCTGACCGCGCCGGCGTGGATACCGGTGTTCAACGAATGGGTCGGGTGTCTGATCGGCATCGCGACCCTGATTTACATCTGCGCCAAGACTTACGTTTTGCTCCGCCGTTCGGGGGAAACGGAATGATTTCGCGCGAAGCTTTGAACAAAATCAAGCGGTTCGAAGGTTTTTCGCCGCTGGAATACACTTGCGTCGCGGGGAAAAGAACCATCGGCTACGGTCACGTTTTGCGACCGGACGAAAGCTACGTCGCCGGCGTGACGGAAAAGTCGGCGGAAATTCTGCTGGCGCAAGACGTCGCCGCCGCCGAATCGGTCGTCGACGGCGGCGTGGAGGTCAAGCTTTCCCGCCGCCAGCGCGAAGCTCTGGTCAGTTTCGTGTTCAATATCGGCGCGCGCGCTTTTTATCTGTCGTCGCTGCGGCGCGTTTTGAACGCCGGACATTACGACCAGGTGCCTAAACAGATGATGCGCTGGGTCTATGCCGACGGGAAAATCTGCGCGGGGCTGGTGAATCGCCGCAGGGAGGAGGCGGTCTGGTTTTCCGGTGCGGCGGGCGCAAGTGGTCGTAATGAAACGGGACGAAAAAAACGCCCTGTTTTTTCATCATTGAAAGGAAAGGATTGAAAATGAATATGGAATCGATTACCGATTTTGCGGAACAGGCTTTGTTTTGGTTCGGAACAGTCGTCGCCGCGGCGTCAATCATCGTCAAAGCGACGCCGACGGCGAAAGACGACGCTGTTTTGGCGAAGATCGTCAAGGTGCTGGATCTGTTTTCGGTCGTGAACGCGAAAATGCGGGAAGACAAAACGAAAGAATGAGCGATGCCGTTTTGGGGTTTATCGCCGTTGTTTCGATCGGTGCGTCCTGTTTTCTGGCGTTTTGTTCCGGCAGGGCGTTCGAAAAAGCAGAAAGCGAAAGGAAAAAATCGGAATCGGCGGCTTTCGTCCGCCGCGTTCGCCGCGGTTTGCGCGACGACGCTGTTGTCAAGCGGGTGCGCGACGTGTTTAAGCGGTGATTTTTGCGCCGTCTACACGCCCGTTTATCCCGATTACGAAAACGATACGATCGAAACGATCCGCCAGATCGACGAAAATAACGTTGTTTATCTGAAATGTCTGTGAAAAAGCCCCGCTTCGGCGGGGCTTTTTTTCATGTTTAAAAATCCGCGTCGCCGCCGAAATTCCGCCAATCATCTTTTTGTTCCGCGGGCTGTTCCTCTTGTTCGGGCATGCGGCGTCTGCGGCGGGCGGGGCGTTCGTTTTCGCCCTCTCCGTCCCCGTTTCCGTCGGGCGCGCCGCCCATGAACGGAAACGCGGGCTGTTCCGTTTTAGCGTTTTTCGCCCTGTTTTTCAGTCCCGCTGCCTTCATCTTTTTCTGCTGATCGCGGATCAGCGCCTCGATCAAGGGGTTTTCGACGGCGTTTTTCTTTTCCTCTTTGACGTCGTATTTCGCGATGTCGACGCCGAAATTCTTGTATTCCTCCGCGACTTTGGCGTCCAGCTTGTCGACTTCGTCCTGCTGTTTCTGGTCGAACAGGTCGATCAGTTTCAGCGTGCTTTGAATCATCGGATTCGCCAGCGAAATTTCGTCCAAAGACATGTTCGTTTCCAGCTTGTTACGGTAGGGAATGGCGTCCTGATTGCCCAGCAGGACAGCCGTCTGATACCATTTGTAGGCGAAAATCTTGCTTTGGCTGACGCCGTTGCCCATTTCGTAAAGCTTGCCCAGTTCCAGCTGGGACGGCGTGTGGTTGCGCATCGCCGCCGACGTGAAACAGTCCGCCGCCGCCATGAACGCGTCGCTGTTCGCGTCGCTGATCAGCAGCATGCCGCGTTCGTACAGCGCCTCGGGGTCGGTCATTTTGGCGCAGACCGCGCTGGCGTTGATGTATTTCGACAAAGTGTTTTCCTGTTCGCCCTCGCTTTCCTTGAACGCGGTGGGGGTCTGCGCGCAGACGCTTGACACCGCGGCGAAAAACAGCGCAAAAGAAAGAAATGCCTTGAACACGGGGTCGTATCCTTAAATAATGGTGTTGTCCGACAGGCGGGGTTAAACCGCCGTTTGCGAAAATTTTAATCTAAACGGTCGAAAAATGAAACGGATTTTATGTGTTTTTTCTTTTTTCCTGCTTTTGTCCGCTTTTGACGCGGCGGGCGCGGAACCGCCGCGCGCCGAACTGCTGGCGCAAAGGGAAACCGTCGCGGCGGGCGAATCGTTTTTTCTGGCGTTGAAGATTAAGTTGAACGCGGGCGAGCACGTTTATTGGAAAAACGCGGGGGACGCGGGCGAAGCCGTCGAACTGACGCTGAATCTGCCCGACGGGTTTTCGGAAACGGGACGGTACTGGTCCGTTCCCGAACGGATCGACGCGGGCGGTTTTGTCGAATACGGATACCGCGGGGACGCCGCGTATTTTCCCGTCCGCGTCAAAGCGCCGGACGATCTGCCCGCGGGGGTGTTCGAAATCACGGGACGCGCGGTGTGGCTGGCGTGCGGCGACGAATGCGTCCCGATGGCGCGGGACGTGGCGCTGGTGATGATGGCGCAAAACGGCTTGCCCGCCGTTGAAAACGCCGAAGTCGCCGAAGCCGTCGCGGCTTTGCCCGCGAAAGACGAAACGGCGGTTTTTTTTGAAACGCCGGAATCGCTGATCTTGGCGGCGACCGCGCCCGAACGGGGCGAAACGGCTTATTTTTTTCCGTCGCGTCCGAACGTTTTGACCCATTCCGCGCCGCAGTCGGTGAAAATCAGGGACGGTAAAGCGTATCTGTTTTTGAAAAAGGCGGCGCGAGAGGACTATTCCCCCGCAGAAAGGCTGGACGGAACGCTTGTTTTTTACACGGCGCGGAACGACGTCGCCGCGGCGTTCGAAATCGACGCGCCGCGGTCCGCCGAAAATCCGCCCGTGTTTGACGAACCCGTCGTTTTAAAGGATTTTTTGTGGGCACTGGTTCTGGCGTTCGCGGGCGGATTGCTGCTGAACGTGATGCCGTGCGTGTTTCCCGTTTTGTCGCTGAAAGCGTTTCGCCTGATCAAATCGGAAAACGCCGGTCTTCCGGCGCGGCGCAAAGCGGGCGTTTTGTACGCGGCGGGCGTTCTGGCGTCCTTTACCGCCGCCGCTGGCGTTTTGATCGCGCTCCGGTCGGCGGGCGCGGAGCTGGGCTGGGGCTTTCAACTGCAATATCCGCCGTTCGTTTTGGGAATGAGCCTGTTCATGTTCTTTTTGGGGCTGGCGTTTTCCGACGTCGTCGCCATCGGAAACGGGCTGGCGGCGTTCGGACAAAGCGTCGGGAAAAACTGGGGCGATTTCGGAACGGGCGTTCTGGCGGTCGTCGTCGCCGGTCCCTGCGCCGCGCCGTTTATGGGAACGGCTTTGGGCTTCGGATTGATGAGCCCGCCGCCCGTCACCCTTTGCGTGTTTTGGGCGATGGGCGCGGGGCTGGCTTTTCCGTTCGTTTTGCTGGATTTCGTCCCGTCGTTTGCGAAAAGGCTGCCCAAAGCGGGGGCTTGGACGGTGCTGACGCGCCATTTGCTGGCGTTTCCGCTGTACGGGGCGGCGGCGTGGCTGCTGTGGGTGTTGGCGGCGCAAGAAGGCGATTTCGCGCTGGCGGTCGGACTGTCGGGGCTGGTCGCCGTCGCGTTCGCCGCGGTTTTCGCGGGCGCGGCGCAAGAAAACGGACGGCTGAAAAAAGCGTCCTTTGCCGCGACGCTCGCCGCCGTTTTGTTCGTCGGGTACGCGCTGGCGGCGGTTTCGCCCGCGTCGGTCGAAAAACGGCGGGCGGAACGGATCGGCTGGATTCCCTACGACGCGGCGCAAATTCAAGATTACAGACGCGCCGGCGTCCCCGTGTTCATCAAATTTTCGGCGAAATGGTGCCTGACCTGCCTTGTCAACGAAAAGACGGCTTTCGCGTCGGAAAAAACGGCTGAACTTTTCCGGCGCAAGGGCGTCGCCGCGTTTTCGGCGGACTGGACGAACCGCGACGGCGCCGTCACCGCCGCGCTGGAAAGTTTCGGCAGAGGCGGAATCCCGCTGTACGTTTATTACGCGCCTCGCGCCGAACAGCCCGTTTTGCTGCCGCAGCTGATCACGTCCGACACGCTGGCGCGGCTGGTCGGGGATTTGTGATTATTTCGGATCTTTGCCCTTGACCGCGACGATTTTGATCGCGTGGGGAAAGATTTTCTCCTCCGCCGGCAGGTTTTTGCGCGGCGTAAAGCGCACGACCGCCGTTCCCGCGCGGCGGATTTTGAATTTGCGGCTCAGCCAGCTTTCCGCGCGTTTCCCGTCGTCGGGCAAGGGCGTCAGGACGAAAGACCCCGCCGCGCCCAAAACGGATTGCGGGTCGTTCAGAACGACGTCGTAGCCCGTGTTTTGAATGTAGTAATGTCCGCCCTTGCGCGTCGCGGGCGTTTCGAACAGCGGCGTCAGGACGGTCAGCGTCACGACGTCGCCGACGGACAGCGGGACGGCGCTTTTTTCGTTTTTCAGCGTCAGGTGGACATAGCGCGGATCCGCGGGACGGAAATAAAGCGCGGCGACGGCGTCCGCGTCTTCCGGCGACGGCGCGGGCAACGTTTTTCCCGTCAGGGCGGGATCGGCTTCCCCGTTCGAATCCGATCCTACCCAAGACGGCATCAGCGGAAAGAAAACCTTGTACCGGTTGTCGAAAGCGTCCTTTGAAACGAATTTCATGAACGCCGTTTCCTCGATCATTTTTTCGGGCGGCTCGGGCAGGGATCTCGGCATCGCGGCGCCGTTCAAATCGTCGGGCGTCAAAATCGCGCTCATCGCGAACGGACGGAATTTCGCCAGATAGGCGCGGTGAAACGCCGACAGGTTTTTGTCAGCTTTTCGGCGCAAATCCCGCGCGCGGTCGATTTTTCGCTTGTCGTCCCGCGGCAGGCGTTTGACCGCCAAATCGGAAAACAGCCACGCTTTCAGCCGGTTTTTGTTGTCGTCGTACAGCCGCGCCAGATTGTACAAAGCGAACGAATTGCCGTTTTCGACCGATTTTTCGTAAAGCGCCAAAGCTTTCGCGTCGTCGCGGGCGGCGCCGATTCCGTACCGGCGGTAGAATCCGGCGGAGTTCATGGCGGACGCGTGTCCGTTTTCCGCGGCGGCGTCGAACCAGCGCAGGGCGGCTTTGAAATCATGCGGAACGCCTATGCCCTCTTGATACAGCAAACCCAGCTGAAACGCCGCTTTCGGCGATCCCTTGCGCGCTTCGGCGGTCAGCGCGGCGATGTAGGCCGCGCCCGAAATGCCGCCGACTTCCCGCGCGAAGCGAGCGACCATGCCCAGTTTTTCAAAACGCGTCAAATCGCCTTTGCGCAGTTCCGCGGCGTCTGCGGCGGACGAATCGCCGTTTTCGCGACTTTGCTTTTCCAGCATCAGGGAACAGACCTTGACGACGTAGGCGGCGCTGGGCTGATCCTTTTCGTACCGTTTCATAATGCGCAAAGCTTCGGCGCAGTTTCCGGCGTTGTACGCTTCAACGCCGACCTCGAACGAATCGCGGTCGATGGTTTGCGCCCGAACCGGCGCAGCGGCGCACAACAACGAAAAAAAAGTTAAAGCCGCCTTTTTCATCGGGCGATTTTTTCGATATGATCGGCGGGACGGTTTTGAAAGATGTTTTCAAACCTTATCTGCTTTTTAATGCTGTCCTCCCAGCGGTCGACTTCCTTTCTGTCGATTTTGACGTTTTTCGCCCCGTTCTGATAAATCAGCACCAGCGCCATTTTCGCGCCTTGATTGCCGTTTCTGGCGGCGCGTTTATAGTATTCGACGGCTTTGGAAACGTCTTTGATGACGTTTTCGCCGTTTTCATACCAGCGCGCCAGCATCATTTGGGCTTCGACGTCGCCGGCGTCCGCGGCTTTTTCGGCGTAGGACCGCGCTTTTTCAAAATCGTTTTTGACGTATTTTTCATCGGCGTCGGTGTATAAAACCGCCAGCGTCGTCATCGCGGGCGCAAACCCGCCGTCCGCCGCGCGTTCGTAGTATTTCAGCGCCTTGGCGGCGTCGGCGTCCGTTCCTTTGCCCGACAGGTGCATCGCCCCCAGAACGAAAGCGGCGTCGGGGACGTTCATCAGATCCGCCTGCGCCAGAAAAGTCAGCGCGTTTTTGTAATCGCCCCGCTTGTACAGCGACAAAGCCTGTTCCATTACCGGGACGTCCGGCGTTCTGGGCGCGTGCCGGACGTAGGCGAC
>DJRZ01000018.1:0-7009 GCA_002440235.1 Alphaproteobacteria bacterium UBA6347 | reverse complement strand
GACCAGCATTCCCGCCAGCAGAACGGCGGCGCAAAGGACGGATTTTGTTTTAAACGCCTGTTTTTCAATCGCCATGACGACCTCTTTTGTAAAAAACACGGGAAAAAGTATAGCTTCCGAATTGTTTTTAAAAGGTAAAGGGATTGAACGAAGCGCGTAATTCTGCTACCTTTTTCCCGCTTTTTCAACAGAGGGCGAACCGATGATTTTTTTACCGCGCGAACAAGTCAAATCGTTTCATTTCACCGACCGTTTTTACGACGAAGCGACGAAAACGGCGCATTTGCGCTACGCGTTCAACGACGGCGCGATGACGTTCGAAGAAACGATCACGTTTGAAAACGCCCCCGTTTTGACGGACGGTAAACGCCGCGAAGCGCTGGATTTGTGTCTGCGTCTGCTGCATTTCGCCGCGGGCGTCAGCTATTACAAACTGTACATTCCCGACGAAATCAAGCTGGACAACGACGAGATGACGCGGGCGGAGGCGGCGTTTTTCGATCTGTTCTATTCCGCCGGACTGGGCGAATTTTCGTTTCGCAACAACGTCGCGCCGCGCATTTCTTTCCCGCGGTCGGACGCCGCCCGCGCCAAAACGGCGGACGTCCGGCTGAAAAAGGGAACCGTCGTTCCCGTCGGCGGGGGAAAGGATTCGATCGTGTCGATCGAATCGCTGAAATCGGCGGGCTTTTCGCCCGTGCTGTTTTCGGTCGGTCTGCCCCGTCCGATCAGGGAAACGATGGAAACGTCCGGACTGCCCTCCGTTCTGGTGCGCCGCCGGATTTCGCCCGATCTGATCGCCGCGAACGAACAGGCGCGGGGCGCGCTGAACGGACACGTCCCCGTCACGGGCGTCATCGCTTTCATTCTGATGTGCGCCGCCGTTTTGTACGACTTTACGGACGCCGTCCTGTCGAACGAGCGTTCCGCCAACGTCGGCAACACGGAAAAGGACGGGCGAGTCGTCAACCATCAGTGGAGCAAATCGATCGAGTTCGAACGGGCTTTTCGCGCGCTGACGCGGACGGTTATGCCCGATTTTCGCTATTTTTCCCTGTTGCGTCCGCTGTCGGAACTGGCGATCGCGTTCCTGTTTTCAAAAATCGGAAAATACGACGCCGTGTTCACCAGTTGCAACAAAGCGTTCAAGCTGGACGAACGCAAACGGCTGGACAGGTGGTGCGCCGATTGCGACAAATGCCGGTTCGTTTTTCTGGCTTTGGCGCCGTTTATGGAAAAGGAGCGGCTGGTGCGCGTTTTCGGGACGGATATGCTGAACGATCCCGCCCAAATCGCGGGCTACAGGAAGTTGCTGGGGCTTGACGCGTTCAAACCGTTCGAATGCGTCGGGGAAATCGAGGAATCCGCGCTGGCGCTGATGGCTTTGTCCGACCGCGCCGAATGGAAAAACGACGCCGCGGTCGCCGCCCTGTCGCCCGCCGTAACGGCTAAATACGGAAATAAAAAGGATTTTTTGATTGAGAAAGTTTTTTCTTTGTCGGATAATCACCTGATTCCGGAGGAATACGACGATGTTGTTAAATTCTTTGACCAACAAACCCGTCACGGTATGGGGCTATGGCGCCGAGGGACGGGCGGCTAAAACTTTTTTGGAAAAACGCGGGTGCGAAGTCACCGTGATCGAGGATCCGACCCCGATTCCGCATTCGGGCGTCATCGTCAAATCCCCCGGCATCAGCCTGTACCGCCACGACATCAAAATGGCGAAATATTACGGCGCCTTTTTCACGACGGGCGTCAACCTGTTCATGGAAGCCGCTCTGTCCATGCCCGATTCGCGTCCTTTGCTGATCGGCGTGACGGGGACGAAAGGAAAATCGACGACGTCGTCGCTGATCGCCCATTTGCTGCGCGCGCAGGGCAACCGCGTCGCGCTGTGCGGCAACATCGGCATTCCCGCGATCGCGATGGCGGACAAGCTCGACCGGTTCGAAGCCGTCGTCGTCGAAATGTCCAGCTACATGTGCGCGGATTTGCAGTATCCGTTCGACATTTCCGTCGTTTTGAACCTGTATCCCGAACACATTGACTGGCACAAGACGCACGAACAGTATTACCGCGACAAACTGAACATTCTGGCGAAACGCAAACCGGGGCAGGTCGCCGTTTTGAACGCGCAGGATCCCCGCACGGCGATGAACGTCCGCAACGTCAAGGACGTCGTCTGGTTCGACGCGATGAACGCGGTTCACGTTTTCGGTGATTGGTTTTACGACGGCGCGGCAAAGCTGTTTCCGACGGACGTCGTGCCTTTGCGCGGCGAACACAACTTGAAAAACGTCTGCGCCGCACTGACGGTCGTCAAGCAGGCGGGCGGCGATTTGTCCTTGTGCGGTGAAGCGTTGAAGACGTTTCAGCCCCTGCCTCACCGTTTGCAGACGGTCGCGTTCAAAAAAGGCGTGATGTACGTCGATGACAGCATTTCGACGACGCCGGAAACGGCGGTCGCGGCGTTAAAGTCGTTCGGCGATTTCGCGACGATCGTTTTGATCGCCGGCGGGTTCGACCGCGAACAGGATTATTCGGAACTGGCGTCTTTCGTCGCGAAAGGCGCGGCGAAAGCCGTCGTTACCCTGCCGCAGACGGGCGAACGTCTGGCGCAAACGCTGGAAGAAAAGGGCGCGCGCGCCGTGCGCGCCGAAAATATGGACGACGCCGTGAAAAAAGCGGCTGAATTGTCCGGATTCGGGGACATCGTCCTGCTGTCGCCCGCCGCGCCCAGTTACGGCATTTACAAGAATTTCGAACAGCGCGGGGACGATTTCGCCCGTTGCGTCAACGCGTTGGAGGATTGATTCCTCACCGTCTGGATTTCAGCGCGGTTTGAATCGTGCCGTCGTCCAGATAGTCCAATTCCCCGCCGACGGGGATTCCCTGCGCCAGCGAAGAAATCCGGACGTTCAAGTCTTTGAACCGTTCGGCGATGTAATGTCCCGTCGTCTGTCCGTCGACCGTCGCGGGCAAAGCCAGAATCAGCTCCGTCACGCCGGAATCTCGGATTCTTCTTTCCAAAGCGGGCAAACGCAGTTCGTCCGGTCCCGTTCCCTCGATCGCCGACAGCAGACCGCCCAAAACATGGTACCGTCCGCGAAACGCGCCGCTGCGTTCGATCGCCCACAGGTCCGCCACGTCCTGCACGACGCAGATCGCGCCCGCGTCGCGCTTTTCGTCGCGGCACACCGCGCACGGCGTTTGCGTGTCCAAATTGCCGCAGACGGGGCATGTTTCGACATGGTCGATCACGTCGCGCATCGCCGCCGCCAAAGGAATCAACTGCGTTTCCTTTTTTTTGATCAGATGCAGAACGGCGCGCCGCGCCGACCGTCTGCCGAACCCCGGCAGACGCGAAAACAGACGGATCAAAGTTTCGATTTCGTTTTCCCGCACGGCTTTTTTCCGGCTAAAAAGGCATTTTCATGCCGGGGGGCAGAATGCCGCTCAATCCGTCGGCGGTTTCGGCTTCGACTTTCTTTTGCGCGTCGTTGAACGCGGCGGTCAGCAAGTCTTCCAAAACGGCGACGTCCTCCGGATCGACCAAAGACGGGTCGATTTTGATGCGCTTGACCTCGCTTTTGCCCGTCATGACGATTTCGACCATGCCGCCGCCGGCGGTTCCGGTGATTTCCTTTTGCGCCAGATCGCGCTGTTGTTGCATCAGCTTCGCCTGCATTTCCTGCGCTTTTTTCATCAACATGTTAAAATCGGTCATTCGTCGTCCCTTTCGTTGTCGTTGCTTTGCGCCGCCGCGTCGGTCAGAAAAGCGTAGCCGGCGTCGTTGATATCCCCGTCCTCTTCGTCCGCGTTCGCGGCTTTGCGCGGGCGCACCGTGTCGATTCTGGATTTCGGAAAAGCTTTCAAGACGGCGGACACCAGCGGATCGCGCGTCATATCCTGTTTCAGCTTTTCGGTGTTGGCGCGCGCCTGTTGCAGCAACGTCTGCCCGCCCTGCTGCGAAACGACGGTGACGATCCACTTCCTGCCCGTCCACTGCCGCAGTTTTTCGACCATTTCGCCCGCCAGATTGTGCGGCGCGCCGTCGACGGGGAAAAATTCGATTTTGCCTTGCTCGTAGGACACGAGACTGACGAACTTTTCGACGTTGTAAGCGAACATCAGTTCATTTTGCTTATAGGCGAAAGCCACCAGATCCGCCAGAGAATTGAACGCGGCGAACGCGCTTTGCGCCTGCGGCGCCAGGACGGGCGCGACCGCCGCGACTCCGCCCCAGTCCGACGAACGGACGGGCGTGGCGCGGGGAGCCGCCGCAAAGTTTTCAGCCGTCGCCGCCCCGGCGGAAGAGGACGACGGCGCGTTAAAAGACGGCGATCCCTTTTGCAGGGCTTCGACGCATTTCGCGGGCGTCGGCAGATCCGCCGCGTAAGCCAGACGGATCAAAACCATTTCGGCGGCTTGCTTTTCCGACGGGGCTTTCAGCGTTTCGTCGATGCCTTTCAGCAACATTTGCCACGCGCGCGTCAGAACGGACATCGGCAGCTTTTTCGCCATTTCGGAACACCGGTCGCGCTCCGCCGCCGCCATGCTGCCGTCGTCCGCCAGTTCGGGGGCGATTTGAACGCACGTCAGCCAATGCGTCAGTTCCAGCAGATCCTGCAATACGATGACGGGATCCGCGCCCGCGTCGTACTGGCGCGAAAACGAATCCAAAGCGGATTTGACGTCGCCTTTCATCACCTGTTCGTACAAATCGACGACGGCGGCGCGGTCGGCGAGCCCGATCATCGCGCGCACGAAATCCGCCGTGACGTCGCCGCCGCCGTGGGCGATCGCCTGATCCAGCAGGGACAGCCCGTCGCGAACGGAACCGTCGGCGGCTTTGGCGATCAGCTTCAACGCCTCGTCCTGCGCGGTGACGTTTTCCTTGGCGACGATGTTTTTGAAATGCGCGGTCAGGACGTCGGGTTCGACGCGGCGCAGGTCGAACCGCTGGCAGCGCGACAAAACGGTGGTCGGAACTTTGCGGATTTCCGTCGTGGCGAAGATGAACTTCACGCGTTCGGGCGGTTCTTCCAGCGTTTTCAGCAAAGCGTTGAACGCCGCGGTCGACAGCATGTGGACTTCGTCGATGATGTAGATTTTGAACCGCGCGGACGTCGGGTTGTAGCGCGTCGTTTCGATGATTTCGCGCACGTTCGCGACGCCGGTGTTGCTGGCGGCGTCGATTTCGACGACGTCGACGTCGCGGTCTTCGGCGATGGCGCGGCAGTGTTCGCAAACGCCGCAGGGTTCGGTCGTCATGCCGCCTTTGCCGTCCGGACCGACGCAGTTCAGCGCGCGGGCGATGATGCGGGCGGACGTCGTTTTGCCGATGCCGCGAATGCCCGTCAGAATGTACGCCTGCGCCAGACGGTTCGTTTCAATAGCGTTTTTCAGCGTCCGAACCAAAGCTTCCTGCCCGATCAGGTCGGAAAAAGTCGTCGGACGGTATTTGCGGGCAAGGACGCGGTATTCGTTTTTGTCGGTCATGATTTCGGACGTTTTCGGAAAAAAGGAAAAGGAAACCGGACAACGACCCGCCCTAAACCGTTACGGCTGCTTTCTTCCGAACCTGACTCGGTTTTTCAATACCTCGCTCGCTGATGTTCTTCCGCTAAAGAGTATCGCTTTTTTTTGCAAAAAAATCAAGCAAAAAATGCCACCTGAGCGATTTTATTTTGTGCACAAAAAAAGATGACAAAAAGGATATACTTGACAAAATGGGATTTTTATGCTAGAATTAAACTCTATTTTATTGAATAAGAAAGGATATTTTTAGGTACTTCGATGAAAGAATCAGAATGTAAAAAGTTAATTTGTGATGAATTAACCGACATTTTATATGGCAAAAACAATTCGCAAGGTCTTATGGTGCGCGCAAGCGATCCTTTGGCATTGGACAAATGGGAAATGTCCGACCTTGCAGCACGCTTGGAAGCCAAAACAAACGATGATTATTCGTTTTTAAACAACGATGTTTTACAAATATCGTCTGTAGAAGAATTATATCAAACAATCTCGGCCGAAAAGGTGATCGAGCCAGATGTGCGTCCCGTCACACATCATAAAGGCTGTGCAGCATTTGCACGCGCATACACCTATCAACGCGCTTAAAATTATGGCTCCCCACAAGAGGTTATCCTGTGGGGAGTTTTATTATCTACTTGCCGTTATGAAGGGCTTCGACTTTGGCCTTTAAAGGCTCTGCAAAATGCTGGTTTTAGCTCAACACATCAGCGCCGTTAAAGCCACAAGATCGTTTAAGATTCATCGGCCAAGCGCTTTTTAATCTTTTCCATTTTCTTTTCGCACGCTTCGGCCAATTCTTTTTGGTCATTTTTATCTGCCCATGCTTTCAGCTCTTTGAGTACTGCGGCTTTTTGTGTCGCAAGGCTGTGCATCATATCTTTCAGATTTTCTGGCAACTTGTCGAAAATCGGTTCAATCAAATGATGAATGCATACCTTTTCACCCATTTTGCAATCGCAACTATCTGTTTTGCAGTCGCACTCTTTGTCGCCAGTTTTGCAACCGCAATCTTTTTTATCCATCGAATCATGTGTCATAATAAACCTCCTTCGTTGTTGATGACATCATTAACGTAAGGAGGCTTTGAATAAAATTCAATAAAACTTTAGATTACAGACTATTGCACCGCGGGCAGCTTTTCGACTTGTTTCAGCGGCACCATATATTCGCGCACAATCGCTTCATCATGCACTTCAATCATCAGCAATTTTGAAACTTTTTGCAAGACGCTGCGAACAGGCTCTGGCACATCGGCTAAGTAAATTGTTTGATCTGCGTTGCGGTAAAGCAATACTTTGTCTTGCCCATCATAGAGAATCTGAGGCTTATTCACGCCACCCAATCTGGCACGAATAGCAATCAACACCTCGTCATCTTCATTTAACAAGATATCATATTCATCAAGCGGTTCTACAATCACTTCAGTCATCTATATACCCTTTATTTCTTAATATAACTCCAGCGA
>DJRZ01000068.1:16010-16829 GCA_002440235.1 Alphaproteobacteria bacterium UBA6347 | reverse complement strand
CGCATCGTCAGCGCGACAAGGGGAAAAGACCGTTCGCGCCGCATCTCCGCCAATACCGCCAGCAAAAGCGAGCTGTCGACGCCGCCCGAAAACGCCAGCGCGATCCCGTCGGCGCAAAGCGGTTTCAGCCGTTGCTTCAATTCGTCAAGCATTGTCGCTTTCCTTTGCCGCGCGCCGCGCCGCGTCGAAAATTTCGCGGAACGGCAGGCCGGAGGATTCCGCCGCCCGTTTGACGCTTTCGTATTCGGGGTTGTAGCGCGCGATGTCGCCCAGCGTGCATTTTTTGACCTCTATTTCGCCGCAGGGCAGGGCGACGCGCGCGATTTCGCGGTTCATGCACCGCCGTTCCACCGCGTATTTGCGCAAACCGATCGTGGACGTGTTGCGGAAAATGACGTCCTCCATCGCGGGCAGACGCTTTGCCGCCGCGACGACGCGCAACATGTACGCGGGACGGTTCTTTTTCATAAAGCACGGTTCGAAATGCACGTCCGCCGCGCCCGCCGCGAACAGCTTTTCCATCGCCAACCCCAGTTCTTCGGCGGTCGAATCGTCGATGTTCGTTTCAATGACGTACATTTGATCCGCGTCCGTTTCGTCGTCGATCAGCATCGCCCGCAGAAAATTCGCGCGGTGAAAGTCGCGTTTGCCCAATCCGACGCCGGATTTTTTGATTTTGAACGACGCCGGCAACCTGTCCGCCGTCCGGATCGCCGCGGCGATCGCGATGCCCGTCGGCGTCACCATTTCCCCGTCGACATCCGTCGGACGCAGGGCGACGCCGTGCGTTTCGGCGATGTTCAAAACGGCGGGGACGGG
>DJRZ01000068.1:0-15993 GCA_002440235.1 Alphaproteobacteria bacterium UBA6347 | reverse complement strand
CTGGAACGGGCAGGACGCCGTGCTGGCAGGTGACGAAACCGCGTCCCTCGTTCAATCCGTCGACGATGACGTTTTTGACGCCCAGATCATCGATCAAAACGGCGGCGGCGACGATGTCGACGATGGAATCGACCGCGCCGACCTCGTGGAAATGGACTTCCTCCGCCGCGCAACCGTGGGCTTTGGCTTCGGCTTCGGCGACGATTTGAAAGATTTTCTTCGCCAGACCGTGCGCCGCGTCGGTGATGTCCGCGTGGTCGATGATGTGGAAAACGTCAGCCAAATGGCGGTGTTCGTGAGGGTGGTCGTGATTGTGTTCGTGATCGTGATCGTGGCGGTGTTCCTCGCGCGTCAGCCGCACGTCGAAATCCAGCCCCGAAACGCCGTAGGACGATTTGCGTTCGACCGCCCAGTCGAATTCCCCCGCGGGCAGACTGTTCAAAGCGGTTTTCAGCTTTTCCGCGCTCGCCCCCAAATCCAGCAAAGCCGCGACGGTCATATCGCCGCTGATACCGCTTTTGCCTTCCAGATACAGATATTCGGTCATTTGCGAATCCTTTGCAAAATTTTGCACGCCTGCACCGCCGCGCCGAAACCGTTGTCGATGTTGACGACGGAAATCCCTTCGGCGCAGGAATTCAGCATGGTCAATAACGCCGCCAGCCCGTGAAACGACGCGCCGTAACCGACCGATGTCGGCACGGCGATGACGGGCGCGTCCACCAATCCGGCGACGACGCTTGCCAGCGCGCCTTCCATGCCGGCGACGGCGATGACGACGTCGGCTTGGCGGATCGCGTCGATTTTCGACAGCAGACGGTGAATGCCGGCGACGCCGACGTCAAAGTGCCTGTCAACCGCCGCCCCGAAAAACGCGGCGCAGACGGCGGCTTCCTCGGCGACGGGCAGATCCGCCGTCCCGCCGGAGCAGACCGCGATCCGACCGTTCAGGCGTTTTGGTTCGCCGCAGGTCAGCGCGATGGTGCGGGAAGCGGCGTCGTACCGCGCCGCCACCCCCGCCGATTTGACGAAAGCCGCCTGTTCGGGCGAACAGCGCGTTCCCAGAACCCGGCGGTCATTTTTGGAAAAAGCCGCCAGTATTTCCGCCAGCTGTTCGTTCGTTTTGCCCGCGCAATAAACGGTTTCGGGCAATCCCGTGCGGTCGGCGCGGGTCGTGTCCAGCTTGGCGAAGCCCAAATCTTCAAACGCGTTGTTCGTCATGGTTTCACCCCTCGAACGTTTTGGCGACTTCTTTCATCCATTGACTGATTTCGATGTGCTGCGGGCAATGCTTTTCGCACATTCTGCACCCGATGCAGGACGACGCCTTGCCGTGTTCCTTGATCAGGTTGGCGTAATACACGCGCTGGGCGTTGAACGGCTTGTCGGAACGTTCCTGCTTTTCCGCGTTGTAAAGCGCGAAATAGTCGGGAATCGCGATTTTCATCGGGCAAAATTCGACGCAGTACCGGCACGCCGTGCAGGGGATCGCGATTTCGTCGTGCAGGGTCTTGACCGCTTTTTCGATCGTGCGCGTTTCCGCGTCGTCCAGCGGTTTGAAGTTTTGCATGTAGGACGTGTTGTCCAACAGCTGTTCCATGTTGCTCATGCCGCTTAAAACCATCATGACGCCGGGCAGGGAAGCGACGTAGCGGATCGCCCACGACGCGACCGACATGTCGGGTTCGGCGTCCTTGAAAATCTTTTCGACCGACGGGGGCACCATCGCCAGCGAACCGCCCTTGACGGGTTCCATGACGACGACGGGCTTGTTGTATTTCTGCGCGATTTCATAGCATTTACGCGACTGAATGCCGGGGTTGTCCCAGTCGATGTAGTTGATTTGCAGCTGGACGAAATCGACTTCGGGGTGGGCTTTCAGCACCTGTTCCAGCAGATCGGCTTTGTCGTGGAAGGAAAAACCGATGTTTTTGATTTTGCCTTCTTTTTTCTTTTGCGCGATGAAACCGAAGCAATCGTATTTGTCAACGTTGGGCAAAGTCGTCGCGTTGACGTTGTGAACCAGATAGTAATCGAAATAATCCAGCCCCGCTTTTTCCAGCTGTTTGTTGAAAATGGTTTCGCGGTCCTCCGCGCTTTTCAGATAGCCGGCGGGCAGCTTGCTGGCGACGGTGAATTTGTCGCGCGGGTGGCGTTTGACCAGCGATTCGCGAATGGCGATTTCGCTTTCGTACCCCATGTACATCCACGCGGTGTCGAAATAGGTGAAGCCGCGTTCCATGAACGTGTCCACCATTTTGTTCAGCGTTTCATAGTCGATGGACGTCTGGTCGTCGGGATTTTTCAGCGGCAGGCGCATAAACCCGAACCCCAGTTTGTTTTTGGGGTTGATCTTGTCTTTGACCGATTGGGAAACGGGGATCGTTTCCGACAGCGTCAGTTTGGGCAAAGCCGTCAGGGCGAACGTCGCCAGTGTGCTCATCAAAAATTGTCTTCTGTTCATATCGAAACTTTCAAGAATGATATGGGAACAGGATAAATTTTAAAGTGAACTTTAAGTCAAGAGTTTTTTTGCGGAGCAACGCGGCATATATATTAAAGTCAGGCGATGATGTCGGGCAGCAACATGTTTTCCAGCCGCGCGATTTCGTCCTTTAACGCCAGTTTCCGTTTTTTCAGACGCCGGACGCGAATCAGATCGGCGGCGGGGCGCTTTTGTTCGGATTCCAGCAGGGAATCCAGTTCGCCGTGTTCTTTTTTCAGCGCGCCCAGACGGCGCTTGATTTGTTGTTGTGTCAAAGATTCCATAGCGTTACGCCGGCAAATGATAAAAAATTCGTCGAAAAGATAATTTTACACTAGCAGAAACGCGCGAAAAAAGGTATTGCTTTCAATGAAAAAATTCACAGGGTTCATTTCAGGAGATTAAATGATGCCGCAAATCAAGAGAATTGGTGTTTTAACAAGCGGGGGCGACTGCGCCGGATTGAATGCCGTCATTCGCGCCGTCGTGCATCGCGCCATCTGGACGTACGGTTGGGAAGTCTACGGTATTCTGGACGGAACCGACGGGCTGACTTTCCGCCCGTTGCGCTACCGCAAAATGTCGATTGCCGATTTTCACACCCCTTACGCCCGTCTGGGCGGAACGATGCTGGGGACGATTAACAAAGGCAATCCGTTTGCTTTCCCCATGCCCGACGGCACGACCAAAGACTTGACCGAAGATTTCGGCGAAGGCTGCCGCGAACTGGGACTGGACGCGCTGGCTGTCATCGGCGGCGACGGTTCCATGTCGATCGTTTCCAGACTGTGCCGCGGCGCGGGCATCACGATGGTCGGCATTCCCAAAACCATTGACAACGACACGCCCATCACCGAACATTCCGTCGGATTTTCCACGGCGCGCGACGTTTGCGTCGAAGCTTTGGACCGTTTGGATTCGACCGCGTCTTCGCACCACCGCGTCATGATCTGCGAAGTCATGGGACGCGACGCCGGACACGTCGCCCTGCATTCCGCGATCGCGGGCGGCGCCGACGTGTGCCTGATTCCCGAAATCCCCTATACGCTGGAAGGCGTCGTCCGCAAACTGCATCTGGTGCGCGAACAGGGACGCGACCACGGACTGGTCGTCGTCGCCGAAGGCGTGAAGACCCCCGACGGTCAGAACATTTCCGTCGCGCAGGTCGACGGTGTGCGCTACGGCGGCATCGGTCAGTACATGAGCGCGCGCCTGAACGAAATCGATCCGCGTTTTTCGACCCGCGTCACGGTGCTGGGTCACGTTCAGCGCGGCGGCGTCCCCGCGGCGCACGACCGTCTGGCGGCGTCCTGCTTCGGCGTTCACGCTGTTGACGTGCTGGCGCAGGGCAAAACCGACCGCATGGTCGTTTGGAAAAGCGGTTCCATCACCGACGTCGGTTTGGACGAAGTCGCCGCGATCGGCACGCAAAAGGTCGATCCGAACGGCATGATCGTGAAAACGGCGCGCGGTTTGGGCATGTATATCGGCGAATGACCCGCAATGAAAAACGGGAAGGGCGCGAACGCGTTTCCTTCCCGATTTTTATTTTCTTTCAAATGCTTTTGAAAAGCGATATACTGTTATCAGTTGTTAAAATCTATCCCGTGGAGGTATCCCATGAAAGAAGAATCCGCCCATTTGCAGGCTTTAAAGGCAAAGCACGCGGCGTTGGACGAAGAAATCGCCAAGGAAATGGCGCGTCCGCTGCCCGATGAAACGGCGATTTCGAATCTGAAACGTCAGAAATTGAAACTGAAAGAAGAAATCGAAGCCGCTTCGGGCGAAGTTTGATTTTTCGATCAACCGGTTCGACACCGTTTCCGCATCGCGCGGGGACGGTGTTCTTTTATGCGTTTTTTTATTCCGTCGTGTCGTAAATGACGTAATCGCCGTCCTGCGCCATGTTCAGCAGGGAACGGGCGGATTCTTCAAGCATGTCGGTGTCGATGCTTTGCGGGGACAGCTGGCGGACGCGTTCCTCCATTTCCGCGCGCTGGCGGGCGACGGCGTCGGCGACGCTGGACGCTTCTTGAATTTTTTGACGCAAAGCCGCCATGCGAATCAATCCGCGTTCGCCGTTCACAGCGTGATAGCCGAAATAAAACGTCAGCATCAGCCACAGAAACGGGGCGAGCATGGCGCGCAGACGGCGGCGGATTTCCAGCCATATTTGCATTTTGAAACGCTTTCCTTTGTCATATCGGTCAAGGCGACTATACCGCTTTTCAAATCAAAAGTCATTTGAATTGAACGGAATTGAAAAGTTGTTTTCTTTCGCGTTTTTGTCATTTCAGGTTGCAAATTCGGGGGGGGGGTGGTAAAACTATTGGTTTAGTTGAAAATCCGGTAAAGGAAAAAAAGATGAAGAGGTTTTTGATAACGTTGCTGACGGCGGGCGGGCTGTGCGTGTCCGACGCCGCCGCGTACGATGTTATTTACAGAGACGTCGCCGGCGATTGGTCGGGCGGAACGGCGACGGGCGCCAGTTTGGCGACGGCCGCCGGCGGGGTTCAATCCGCGATCGGTTCGGGAAAGCACGTTTCCTGCGTCGGCAGCAACAATCGGGTCGAATGCACATGCGACGGCGGTTATTTCAGATCCAGCGGTTCGAACTGCTGGGTTTATTCCGCGAAACAGTACAACGTCGTGACGGGCAGCAACTTGGCGAACACGACGGCTGGCAATATCAGTCCCGACCGCATTTACGGCATGTGCTACAAGGCGGGAACGTATTACGAGCAATTGGGGGCGGGAATTACTTCGACGACCGGACCGTGCGCCACGGCGTGGGAAGCCTGTTCGACGGGGTGTTTGCTGTGCCAGTACAACGCGAAAGAATGCCGCCAATGCAAAAAAGGCTACGTCATGTTTGACGGCGAATGCGTGACAGACTGCCCGTCGGGCTACGCCAAATCGGGGGACGAATGCGTCGCCGCCGAACCGAAAAAGCCGATGAACTCAGCCTGTCCCGCTCCGTTGACGTTGTCCAACGACGGTTGCTGTTGCGTCAAATAAGGAGGATCGCTATGAAAAAATTATTGTTGATCGCTGCGTTCGCGGTCGTTCCGCCGTTTTGCGCCGCCGCGTCGCCGTCCGTGTTCGACGATGCCGGTTCGTTCGCCGTCGCCAAAGCCGTCAAGCTGGGGCGCGGCAAAGCCTACAAAATCAGCGGCGGACAGGGATTCGGTTCGGGCGGATACAATCAGCAGGACAAGATGTGCTGCGCGCATTGCTC
The DNA here is from genome assembly GCA_002440235.1 of Alphaproteobacteria bacterium UBA6347. GTDB lineage: Bacteria > Pseudomonadota > Alphaproteobacteria > CAAGCB01 > CAG-977 > UBA11549. The sequence goes on along the minus strand of DJRZ01000068.1, from coordinate 10,270 downwards.
CTCTTGCGACAAAACGACCGGAAAGTGCAACGGGTGCGAGGACGGATACACCCTGCAAAACAACGTCTGCGTCGAAAAAACGTGCGACGCGCATTGCAGAAATTGCAGCAAGGGAACCTGCTACAACTGCGAATCGGGCTACGAACTGAAATACGGCAAGTGCGAAAAGAAAGTCTGCGGCAACGGAACCTATGAAAGAAACGGCGATTGCGTCGCCATTTGCACCGGCGTTTCGTGCAACGCGTCGCAGGGATACAAAGCCGTCGCCTACAACGATTCGTGCTGTTGCGAAATCGAACAGACGACCTGTTCCGCGGGACAGTACGTCAGCGGTTCGTCCTGCGTTTCCTGCCCCAAAGGGTCTTACGGCGGGGGCGGAACGGCGACGTCCTGCACGTCCTGCCCGTCGGGACAGACGACGTCTTCGACGGGGGCGACGTCCTCTTCGGCTTGTTACACGCCGAAAATCAACTGCCTTGCGGGAACGTATGTGAGCAACGGCAACTGCGTTTCCTGTCCCGCCGGAACATACAGCGCCACGGTCAACGCGACGTCTTGCGCCGCGTGCGCGAGCGGGACGTACAGCACGGGCGGCGCGACGGCTTGCTGGTCGTGCAGTCGGATCGACGCCGGATCAAACACCCTGAGGGACGGAACCGTGTGCAAGCTGACATGCACCAGCTGTTCCACGACGGGGACGTGCGTCGGATCGAATGTCGCGTCGGGGCAGAGTTCCTCGTGTTCTTCTTCGTCGAGCTCCAGCAGCGGTTGCTACTGGACGGGCGACAGCGTCGCGGCGGTTAACAGCTATTGCGCCGGCGCGCGCACCTGTCCCAGCGGATATTCCAAGGGATACAACTCCGGCGGCTTTACAAAACTGTCCGACGGAAAATACTGCATGATCAAAGATCAGGGCTGTTGTTATTAAGGCGCAATTCGTGGATAAAAAGCGGGGCTTTCGCTCCGCTTTTTATTTCAAGGCGAGTGAGTGTTTGACAAATCCGCTTTTTTGGCGGATAATTTTGCCCGTTTGCGAAAGGATTTATCCATGCCCGTGTCGATGTATGAACAGTTTTTCGCCGTTGGTTCCGTCAAAAGTCTGGTGACGGGCGAAAACGTGACTTTGCGCGCGAGCACCCCTAAAACACCGGAAAAAACGCAGGAAAAAAGCGGCGCACCGGCGACGTCCGACCGCGGCGGCGAAAAATCCTCCTGACGCCATTTGACGGGCTGAAAAACTTTATCCCTCTGGAAAAGATTGTTTTTTTGTGTCAGAATTTTAAAAACAATTAAAAGACGAGGGGTGAATCATGACCGGAAACAAACGACCCGTCATCATCGGCATCGGCGAACTGCTGTGGGACATGCTGCCGTCGGGCAAGCGCGCGGGCGGCGCGCCGATCAATTTCGTGTATCACGCGACGCAACTGGGGGCGGACGGATACGCCGTCAGCGCGGTCGGCAGGGACGCTTTGGGCGACGAAATCCTGTCCGAACTGGAAAAAAGCGGCATCAAATACCGCATCACCCGCAACGACTATCCGACGGGATACGTCAAAGTCGTTCTGCACGACGGCATTCCGTCCTACGACATTGTCGAAGGCGTCGCGTGGGATCATCTGACCGCCGCGCCCGAAGCCGTCGAACTGGTTAAAACGGCGGACGCCGTCTGTTACGGCACGCTGGCTTTGCGCCACGCGGAATCCCGCGCCGCCGTCGAAACGCTGTTGTCCGCCGCGCCGCAACGGGCTTTGCGGTTTTTCGACGTGAACCTGCGTCAGAACTACTATTCGCGCGAACTGATCGAAGAATTGCTGGGCAAAGCCAACATCTTCAAAATCAACGACGACGAAATCGTCGTTTTAAAGGATCTGTTCGGCTTGACGGGCGAACCGGACGACGTCTGCCGCGCCTTTATCGACCGGTTCGGATTGAAGTACATGATTTTCACCGCGGGCGAAAAGTTCAGCGCGATTTACACGAAAACGCGGAAATCCTATCTGCCGACGCCGAAGGTCGACGTCGCCGACACCGTCGGGGCGGGGGATTCGTTTTCGGGCGCGTTCGTCTATAACATTTTAACCGGAAAATCGTTGGAAGAAGCGCACAAAGCCGCGGTCGACACCGCCGCTTTCGTGTCGACGAAATCGGGCGCGTGGCCCGAATACGAAAGGGGGACGCCATGACTGAAAAAAACAACTCCGTCCGGTGGAAGCTGGCGGCGGTGATGCCCGCGTTTTTCGCGATGGGCTTCGTCGATCTGGTCGGCATCGCGACGAATTACGTCAAACAAAGCTTTGCGCTGTCGGATTCCGCGGCGAACCTGTTGCCGTCGATGGTTTTCTTCTGGTTTTTGGTCGGGGCTGTGCCGACGGGCGTTCTGATGAACAAAATCGGACGGCGCAAAACGGTTCTGATCAGTCTGGGCGTGACGTTCGCGGGGCTGATTCTGCCGACGGTCGCCTACACTCTGCCCGTGATGACGGCGGCGTTCTGCCTGCTGGGCATCGGCAACACGATCATGCAGGTGTCGCTGAATCCGCTGATTTCGACGATGGTTTCCCCCGCCAAACTGTCCGGCGCGCTGACGTTCGGGCAGTTCGTCAAGGCGATCGCGTCTTTCGTCGCGCCGATTTTGGCGGCTTTCGGGGCGGCGCGGTTCGGCAGCTGGCTGTTCCTGTTCCCCGTTTTCGCCGCCGAGGCGCTGCTGGCTTTCCTGTTGCTGTGGAAAGACGCCGTGACCGAAGACGAAATGACGGGCAAGGCGTCCGGTTTCGCGGACTGTTTCGCGCTGTTGAAGGATCCCGTCGTCCTGCTGTGCTTCGTCGGCATCGTTTGTCATGTCGGCATCGACGTCGGCACGAACGTTTCCGCGCCGAAGATTTTGATCGAAAAGGCGGGGCTGACGCTGGAAACGGCGGGATTCGCCGCCAGCGTGTATTTCCTGTTCCGCACGATCGGGTGCTTTACGGGCAGTTTCGCGCTGGCTAAAACGGGCAACCGTCCGTTTTTCGTCGCGGGCGTTCTGATGATCGCCGCCGGGTGCGCGCTGTTGTTTTTCGGAACGCAAAAGACCGCGCTGACGGCGGGCGTCGCGTTGATCGGATTCGGCAATTCGAACGTGTTTCCGATCGTTTTCGCACAGGCTTTGCTTCATCTGCCCGCCAAGAAAAACGAAGTGTCGGGGCTGATGATCATGGGGCTGGTCGGCGGAACGCTGTTCCCGCCCGTCATGGGGCTGGCGTCCGATTTCGCGCAAACGCAGAACGCGGCGATTCCCGTCATGGCGGCGGGAGCGCTGTATCTGCTGTTCCTGTCGCCGATGATCCGGACGAAAACGGGCAAAAAAACGGATTGACGCTTTTTTACTGGATAATGTGACGGAAATCATATACACCCGTTTCGGCAACAAAGGTATCGAAACGGGGGTAACATGACGGAAACGAAACGCCCTGATTTGGGAAACGATCCGATCGGCGGTCTGGTGCGCAAATTCGCTCTGCCCGCGATCGTCGGGCTGATGATCAACGCGTCCTATAATCTGGTCGATCGCATTTTCATCGGAAACGGCGTCGGGTCGGCGGGACTGGCTGGCATCGCGGTGGCTTTTCCGACCGCCGTGGCGCAGCTGGCGTTCGGATTGATGATCGGCATCGGCGGCGGAGTGAATTTCTCGGTCGCTTTGGGGCAGAAAAAAATCCCCCGCGCGGAACGCGTGTTCGCGAACGCCGTTTTGCTGGTCGTGTTCGTCGCCGTCGCGTTTTCCACCCTGCACATGATCTTTATGCGTCCGCTGCTGCGGTTGTTCGGCGCGACGCCGACGATCATGCCCTACGCCGAAACGTATCTGAAAATCACGCTGTTCGGGTCGGTGTTCTGGATGACGAACATGACGCTGAACAACTTTATCCGCGCGTGCGGCTATCCGCACATCGCGATGTTCACCATGCTGATCGGCGCGGTCAGCAACACGATTCTGGATCCGCTGTTCATTTTCGTGTTCAAAGCGGGCATCGCGGGGGCGGCTTACGCGACCGTCATCGCGCAGGCGCTGTCTTTCGTCTGGGCGGCGGCGTTTTTCGTTTCGGGCAGGGCTCCGTACCGTTTCCGCCGCAAATACGCCGTCCCGTCGCTGAAAATCATGATGATGATCTGCTTCGTCGGCACGGCGCCGTTTTTGATTCAGCTGACGAACGGATTGATGCAGACGATCATCAACAACACGCTGGTGAAATACGGCGGCGACATCGCCGTTTCCGCCATGGGGGCGACGATCGCCGTCACCGTTTTGATGTTCATGCCCGTCGCGGGACTGTGCGAGGGTTCGCAACCCGTCGTCGGATTCAATCTGGGGGCGAGGAAATACGACCGCGTGTTAAAGGTCTACCGTCTGACGATCGTCATTTCGACGGGGTTGTTCGTCTTGGGCTGGGCGGTGTTGCGGCTGTTTTCGACTCAAATCATCGAAGTGTTCAATAAAAACGATCCCGAACTGATCCGCATCGGGGCGGTCGCGCTGAAAACGATCGGGCTGATGTACCCGCTGATCGGGCTGTCCGTGGCGACGACGTATTTTCTGCAATCCGTCAAGCGTCCCCACGCCGCGTCCGTTCTGGCGCTGAGCCGCCAGCTGCTGTTCGTGATTCCGGGACTTTATTTCATTCCGAAGCACTGCGGACTGATCGGCGTGTTTTACGCGTTCCCGACCGCCGATCTGCTGGGATTTCTGGTCGCCGTCCCCGTCGCGTTCCGCCTGTTCGAAAAATACGGCGCGCTGGCGAAGGAACAGCCTACGGCTGAATGATCTTTTCCCCGTTTTCGTCCAGTCCCATGGCGCGCAGTATTTTCGCGAACAGCGCCGTTTGCGGATAGACGCCCGCGAAGCTTTCCGAACCGCGTCCGATCGCGGAAACGGGCATCGGCGCCGCGGTTTGTCCGAACAGTTCGAACGTCACGCCGGCGCGCGCCGCCAAAACGCGGGCGATGGCGACCGTCAGCGGTTCGAATTTGCCGTACTTGTCCAGAAAAGCGTCCGTCTTCGGGCGTTTGGTCAAATCCGTCATGCTGTAACGGAACGCTTCGCGCAGACGGGCGGTTTCGCCGGCTTCCAAATTCATTTTCAGCGCGGTCGCGGCTTCGGCGTCGCCGTTTTTGGCGGCTTCTTTCAAATCCGATTTTTGTTCTTTGGACAGCAGGCGCAAGCCGGTCGCCTTTTCGATTTGCGGCATGAAGTCTTCCAGCATCGCGCCCGTCTGGCGTCTTCTGCGGAAACGTCCGACGGTCGATTTAAAGGCGTCCATGGAAACGGTTTGGCGGTCGAATACGGAAAGATCCAGATTTTCCGCGCCTTTAGCCCCTAAAATCAAACCTCCGGCTTCGACCGTTCCCGCGACGACGATCAGCGTGTCGGTCGGGTGGGCGTTATGGAAAGCGACCGCCGTTCCGACCGCTTTGTCCAGTTCCGCGATTTCGCGCGCCATCGTTTCCGTGTCGCCAGCTTCGGCGGCTTCGGCGATTTTACCGGCGACGGCGACGATGAAAAAGTCTTTGTCTTGGAATTTTTCAATCGCTTTGGCGACGAAAGCGGACAGATTCGCCGTTTCGGGCTTCGCGTCCAAAGCGAACGGGATTTTGTTCGGCGCGGCGACGACTTTGCCGGACGGCAGTTTTTCCATCGCGCCCAAAGACGTCAGACGCTTGTAGCCGCCTTTTTTCAAAACGGCGTCCAAATCCTCTTTCTGAAAAGCTTTCGGGCGTTTGAACGCCTGTCCGACAAACAGGGGGAATCCGCTGCCTTTGACTTGAACGGCGATGTCGTAATAGTTCTGTTTTTTCGGCGCGCGGGCGTAAAAGGGCGCGACCGCCGCGCCGTCCAGCGCGCCGTTCGTCAAAACGCCGACGGCGTATCCGTTTTTTGCGGCGATTTCCGTTATCAGGGGCAAATCGTCGTCGTCGTCGTCGATCATGGAAATCCTGCCGTTTCCGACGGCTTTCCCCGTTGCGATCGCGCCCGCGGCGGCGGCGTTGTCGGGCAGGGCGGAATCGGCAGCCGAAACGATCGCGACGCCCTGCGCGGGCAGTCCGTCCGTCACCGTCGTTCCGCCCGCGCGCAATCCGGCGATTCTGCGCTGGGCGTGGGACGCGCCGTCGCCGACGAACAGAAAGACGTGCCGGACGGACGGCTGTTCCCTTTCGCACGCGCATATCGTCAGGCACAGCGCGGCGGACAGCGGATAACAAACCTTTTTGACCAAACGGGAAAAACGGAACATGATCGACTCTTTAATTGTTGAATGCGGTGCTTTCGATTTTGACGGTATTTAAGAAATTTACGCAAAGAATGTCAAATAAAAAGAGCCCGCTTCACCCGCCGACTTTCGCGCCGTCTGCGGAACGGAAGCCGGTTCGCGGCGAAACGCGCGCGCCGAACCGTCTTTTCGGCTTTTTGCGGGCGTAGTGCGTCAACAGGCGCGAATTGTGTTAAAACCGGTTGATTTTGGTTCGCGGACGGTGTACAAAGCAAAAGTTTTCCGCGTTGTGCGAAAAACGGCGGTTCAGGCACCCCTGGAGGCAGAACCGTCTTTAATTCAAAAGGATACGAAATTCTATGGCTAAAATTACTTCCATTCGCGTTAATGAACGCAATACGGCAGGTAAGGGGGCGGCTCGCGCGGAACGTCGCGCGGGGTTAATTCCCGGTGTTATCTACGGTGAAAAGAAAGAACCCGTGATGTTCTCGATTTCCGCTTTGGATTTGGACGCGCAGATGCGCCAGAAAGGCTTCTGGACCCGCCAGTTCGAAATCGAAGTCGGTAAAAACAAGTACCACGCCATTTGTCAGGACATTCAGACGCACCCGATTACGGACCGTCCGATTCACATCGATTTCCTGCGCGTTTCCGAAAATACGGAATTGCAGATCGAAGTCCCCGTCATGTACGAAAACGAACTGTCCTGCCCGGGCATGAAGCTGGGCGGCGTTCTGAACGCCATTTATCGTACGATTGACGTTATGTGCAAACCCAAAGACATTCCCGAAACCCTGTTTGTCGATTTGACGGGCTTGGAAATGGGCGATGTCGTGAAAATGGGCGATATCAAGTTCCCCGCCGGCGTCAAACCCGTCGAAGACATGGACACCACGATCGCCGCGATCGCCGCGCCGTCCGATGACGCCGCCGCCGACGAAGCGCCCGCCGCCGCGGCTGACGCCGCCGCGCCCGCCGCCGCCGCTCCCGCGACCAAAGCGTAATCAAGGGTGATTGTCGATGTTTTTGGTTGTCGGACTGGGTAATCCGGGATCGGAATACAAAGGCAATCGGCATAACGCAGGATTTATGGCGGCGGACGAATTGTTCCGCCGCTATAATTTTGCCCCGTGGCGCGCGCGTTTCAACGCCGAAACGGCGGAAGGCGTCATCGACGGGCAAAAGGTTTTGCTGATCAAGCCGCAAACTTTTATGAACAATTCGGGGCAGGCGGTGCGCGCCGCCATGGATTTTTACAAACTGCCCGTTTCGCAGGTCGTCGTCCTGCATGACGAAATGGACGTTCCCGTCGGCAATATCAAAGCCAAAGTCGGCGGCGGCGCGGGCGGTCACAACGGATTGAAAAGCATCGACGCGCATTGTTCCGCCGGTTACGCGCGCGTGCGCATCGGAACGGGACACCCCGCCGATAAAAGTCAGGTCGTTGATTGGGTCTTGTCGAATTTCCCCAAGGCGGACAGGGAAATCATCGACGCCGAACTGGAACGCGTCGCGGACGTTTTTCCGTATTTGCTGGCGCAGGGAACGGGCGAGTTCACATCGCGTCTGGCGCAGATTCAGAAAGGATAGAAAATGGGATTTAACTGCGGAATCGTAGGATTGCCGAACGTCGGCAAATCGACTTTGTTCAACGCTTTGACGTCGACGATGGCGGCGCAGGCGGCGAATTATCCGTTCTGCACGATCGAACCGAACGTCGGACGCGTCGCCGTCCCCGATCCGCGGCTGGAAATCCTGTCAAAACTGGCGGATTCCAAACAAACGATTTACACCCAGCTGGAATTCGTCGACATCGCCGGACTGGTCAAGGGCGCGTCGCGCGGCGAAGGGCTGGGCAACCAGTTTCTGGCGTCGATTCGCGAAGTGGACGCGATCGTTCACGTCTTGCGCTGTTTCGAAAACGGCGACATCACCCACGTCGAAGGATCGATCGACCCCGTGCGCGACGCGGAAACCATTGAAACGGAACTGATGCTGGCGGATCTGGACAGTTTGGAACGCCGCATCGTCCCGTTTGAAAAGAAAGCCCGCGCCGGCGAAAAAGAAGGCAAGGAAATGGTCGCCGTCATGCAGCCCGTTCTGGACGCCCTGCGCGACGGAAAACCCGCGCGCACCGTCCGTTTCGACGACGAGGAACAGCAGAAACTGTACAAACAGCTGTTTTTACTGACTTCCAAACCCGTTTTGTACGTTTGCAACGTGGACGAGGGTTCCGCCGCGACGGGCAACGAATTTTCAAAACGCGTTTTTGAAATGGCGGAAAAACAGGGCAATCAAGCCGTCGTCATTTCCGCCGCGATCGAATCGGAAGTCGCTTTGCTGGAAGACCCCGCGGAACAAAAGGAATTTCTGGAAACGCTGGGATTGGAGGAAACGGGGTTGAACCGCGTGATCGCCGCGGGATACAAGCTGTTGAACTTGAAAACGTTTTTCACCGTCGGTCCCAAGGAATCGCGCGCGTGGACGATTCGCGACGGCATGACCGCGCCGCAGGCGGCGGGCGTGATTCATTCGGATTTCGAAAAGGGCTTTATTCGCGCCGAGGTCATTTCCTACGACGATTTCGTCGCGTGCAAAAGCGAAGCCAAAGCCCGCGAACTGGGCAAACTGCGCGCCGAAGGAAAAACGTACGTGATGCAGGACGGCGACATCTGCCATTTCCTGTTCAACGTCTAGGGACGGGCGCAATGCGTCTGGCTTTGTTTGAACCCGACATTCCCCAAAACACCGGAACGCTGTTGCGTCTGGCGGCGTGTTTCGGTTTGCCCGTCGACATCATCGAACCGTGCGGATTTGTCTTCAACGACCAAAAAATGCGCCGCGCGGGCATGGATTATCTGGATATGGTCGACTGCTCGCGCCACGATTCGTGGGAAAAGTTTTACGCGCGGCACCGCGGGCGGATCGTTTTGCTGACGACCAAAGGGTCGGAACCCTATCACAAATTCGCGTTTCGAAACGACGACATTCTGTTGCTGGGACGCGAAAGCGCGGGCGTTCCCGACTATGTGCATCACGCCGCCGACGCGCGTCTGCGCATACCGATGCGTTCCGAAGCGCGGTCGATCAACGTCGCCATATCGGGCGCGATCGTGCTGGGCGAGGCGTTGCGTCAGACGAATGTTTTTGACTTGCTTAAATAAAAGTTGTTGACTGTCCGCCGGACGAGTGTAAAGCAAGCCATCTTTTGTTTTAACGAAAAGGACGTTTGATTATGAAAAAGTCTTTGTTGGCGGCTGTCGCCGTCGTTTCTTTGTCCGTTTCCGCCGCGAACGCCGCGCCCGTGAAAAAACAGACCGTCGAAACCGCTCCGGTCGCCGCAAAACAGGCTGAACCCGCGAAAACCGTAACGCCGTACGTGTCCGCCAAACTGGCGCGCGGCTGGGATAAAATAAAATTCAAAGGCGAAGACAGCTCCGGCAGCTTTCAGACGTGGGGCGGCGACATCGCCGTCGGCGCGAAAATCGGCGACGCCCGCGCAGAATTGGAATACGGTTTCACCAAAGCGGGATCCAAAACCTCGCTGGACGAAGACGGCGCGGGCCACCTCATTCCCGCTAAAATCAAATTCGGCATGCAGACGGTCATGCTGAACGGCTATTACGATTTCCGCAACGACAGCGTTTTCACGCCTTACGTCGGCGCCGGAATCGGCTTCGCCGACATGACGTTGAAATTCGCCGACGAGGACGGCGCCTATTCCAAATCCAAAGTCAAATTCGCCTATGGTTTGAAAGCCGGCGTCGGCATCGAAGTCGCCAAAAACGTCACCGTCGATGTCGGATACCGCTATTTGAAACCGTCCGTCGCCAAATACGGCTATGACGAAATCGACAACGAACAAATCAAAATGAAGGCGCACACGAGCGAAGCCACCGTCGGCGTCCGTTTCGCGTTCTGATTCCTTTTCGGATTCGAAAAAAGGCTCTGTTGCAAAACGGAGCCTTTTTTGTGTAACATATCCGAAAGTATATGTTGTTCGAAGGGGAAAGAGATTGAAA
>DJRZ01000017.1 GCA_002440235.1 Alphaproteobacteria bacterium UBA6347 | reverse complement strand
AGGCGGGTGGGTATCTTTTTATCGCTTTAAAACATTTTCACGGCGGCGAATCCGCCCGCCAGCAGAGCGAAAAACAAAGTCACCAGCCAGCCCAGATTCTTTTCGATGAATTTTTCCATCGGCGCGCCGAATTTCCACAGCAACGCCGCCAGCAAAAAGAAGCGTCCGCCGCGCGACAAAACGGAAGCGACCGAAAACACGTCCAGGCTCAACCCCGTCATGCCGCTGAGGATTGTAATCACCTTGTACGGAAAGGGCGTGAAGCCCGCCGCCGCGACGATCCATGCCCCGTAAGCGTTGTACGCCTGTTTGAACACTTCGACTTTGTCCGTATAACCGTAAAAATCGAAAATCGGCACGGCGACGGCGTCGTACAGAAAAGCGCCGATCGCATAGCCCGCGAATCCGCCGGCGACGCTGGCAACGGTGCAAATCGCCGCCAGACGGAACGCCCGATTCGGTCGCGCCAGAATCATCGGAATCAACAGCACGTCGGGGGGAATCGGGAAAAAGGAGCTTTCGGCGAAAGAAAACAGCGCTAACAGCCATACGGCTTGCGGGTGTTCGGCGCATTTCAGCACCCGATCGTACATGCCTTTGAAAAACGCCGTCCATTTTTCAGAAATTTTTTTTACGATTGTTTTCATTTTTCGCCGTTTCCTTTCACGCGGTTGCCGGCGCACTATATCCGAAAGCGGCGCGAAAGAAAAGGGGCGGGAAACGCCCGCCCCGCAGCGGTCACAGCGCGACTGCCCGTTGAATGATTTGCGCGTCCTTGTCGCCGCGTCCGGACAGGTTGACGATGACGATTTTCCTCCCGTCCAGCGTTTTTGCGAATTTCATAGCGTAAGCCAGCGCGTGCGACGATTCCAGCGCAGGAATGATTCCCTCGATTCGCGACAAAGCCAGACACGCGTCGACGGCTTCGCGGTCCGTCGCGGTTTCATAGACCGCCCTGCCCGTTTCTTTCAGCATGCTGTGTTCCGCGCCGACCGCCGGATAATCCAGTCCCGCCGAAATGCTGTGCGTCGGGGACGGCGTTCCGTCGCTTTCTTGCAGCAGATAAGTGTAAGCCCCGTGCAATATCCCCGGTTTTCCTTTGGTCAGCGTCGCGCAATGTTCCGCCGTGTCCAGTCCTTTTCCCGCCGCCTCCACGCCGATCAAGCCGACGGAAGAGTCGTTCACGAATCCCGAAAACAGTCCGATCGCGTTGCTGCCGCCGCCGACGCAGGCGATCGCGTAATCGGGCAGCTTGCCCTCTTGTTCCAGAATCTGGCGCCGCGCCTCTTTGCCGATGACGGACTGGAAATCGCGCACCATCGCCGGATACGGGTGGGGACCGACGGCGGAACCGACTAGATAGAACGTATCCCGACTGTTTTCGACCAGATCCGCCAAAGCGGCGTCCACCGCGTCGCTCAGCGTCTTTTGCCCTTTGACGACGGGAACGACCTCCGCCCCCAGCATTTTCATGCGAAAAACGTTCGGTTCCTGCCGTTTTGTGTCCTCTTCCCCCATATAGACGCGGCATTGCATACCGAACAAAGCCGCCCCCGTCGCCGTCGCGACGCCGTGCTGTCCCGCGCCGGTTTCGGCGACGATCCGTTTTTTGCCCATATGGCGCGCCAACAGAATCTGCCCCATGACATTGTTGATTTTATGCGCGCCCGTGTGGCACAAATCTTCGCGTTTCAAATAGATTTTCGCCCCGCCGACCGTTTCGGTCAGCCGTTTGGCGAAATACAGCGGCGTTTCGCGACCGACGTATTCCTTTAAATAATAAGCCAGCTCGTCCTTGAACGCGGCGGTGTCTTTTATTTCGGCGTAAGCGTCGGCGATTTCGCGCATGACCGTTTTCAAACCGTCGGGCAGATGCATGCCGCCGAAACCGTTGAAATATCCGTTCGCGTCGGGAATGGAAAATTCGGGGGAGTAATTCATTGTTCGATACCTTTCTTCCTGTGTTTGCGAAATTCGCGCCGTTTTTCGATCGGGAAGCAGGGGATTCGAAAGAATTGCAAAAAAAACCGCAGTTCCCGTTTCAGGGGAAACCTGCGGCGGCGATTAGAACACGTTTGCGGCTTCCCTCAGGACAGCCGCCACCAATTTTGACGGATCGTGTTTTTCATCGTGTTCATCATGGAAAAAGGGTAAAACGGCTTTTCGAGTTTTGTCAAACAAAAAAAATCCGCAAGTTTTCAAGCAAATCCGCGTTATACTTTTCGCGTCCGGCGAATTTGCCGACGAAAGGACGGATTGACGGGACGTCCGATCGGATTTAAATTGAAAAAAAGGAGAAACACCATGAAAAAATACATATTGCCCCTGATGCTGGCTTGTCTGGCGGCTTTTCCGGTTCAGGCGAAAGAAAAGGCGGACCGGCTTGAACGCAAAATCGCCGAAATCGAACGCGAATACCGCGAGGACGTCGCCGAAATCAAAGCCGAAACAAAACTGTCCGAAGCGATGAAGCAGCTGCGCCTGAAACAAAAAGCCGAATCCAAAGATCTGAAAATCAAGCAGGTCAAAGAAACCGACGCGTTGAAAGCCCGTCACAAATCCGAACGCACCGCCCTGCGTCAAAAAGAAGGCGCGGACGAATCGGTTGAAAACGGTTCCGGCGGATTGACGGACGGCGCGAAAGAGCACCGTAAAAAATTTAAAAAGCATAAAAAGGCGAAACGCGCGGAAAGACCGGTTTCCGACGACGACTGACCGTCTTTTTTCCGCAAATCGAAAGCCCGCGGCGACCGCGGGCTTTTTTTTGACGGTCAGCCGGACAAAACGCCCTTTTCGACCAAAGCGGCGCGCAGTTTTTCGGGCGTTTCGAACCGAATCGCCTGAAAGCCGAGCTTTTTCGCCGTTTCGATGTTCGGCGCCGAATCGTCGGTAAAAACCGTTCTTTCGGGCGTCAAACCGTAGCGTTCGATCAAAATTTCAAACAAGCGCGGTTCGGGCTTGGCTTCCTTTTCCTCGCCCGAAACGACGATGCCTTTGAACAAATTGAAAAAGTCGTGTTCCGGACGGGTGATCGCGAATTTTTCCGCCGACCAGTTCGTCAAGCCGTACACGGGGTAGCGCGCCGCCAGTTCGCGCAACAGCGCGACGCCGCCCGCGATTTCGCCCGCGCACATTTCCCGCCAGCGCGTGTCGTACATTTCGATTTGCGCGGCGTATTCGGGGTGTTCCGCCGTCAATTCGGCGACGCCCCGCGCGAACGGTTTGCCCTTGTCCATTTGGAAATTCCATTCGGGCGCGCAGATTTTCGTCAGAAAGTATTCCTCTTCGTCTTTGTTTTCAAAGACTTTGTCATACAAATAGCGCGGATTCCAGTCGATCAGCACGCCGCCGAAGTCAAAAACGATCGCGTCCGTTTTCATTCGTTTTCCCCGAAAAAGCTTTAAACCGGTTTTATTTTGTATATTATGAAATCACTTTTGGCAACCATGGATATCGTTATGCGCGAAACAGACAAATTTCCACGCTTGGATCCGATGAAAAAATCCGTTCCGACGGACGATGCGGAGGAAAACGCCCCGTCTTTGCGCGCGCAGGTGGCGGATCTGGTCAAAAGTAAAACCGGAATCGCCGTTTTCGGACTGATTTTCGCGGCGGTTTTCCTCAGCGTCTGTTTCCAAAGCGAACGGCTGTTGCGCGCCGGCGTGTACGATTTTTTCAAAACACTGGGGGACGAGGGATTCGGCGTGTCCTACAACATCGTTTCGTCTTACTTTCCGTTTAAAAGCGGGGTCTATCTGGACGACGTCGTCGTCACCGCCCCCGAAAAAGCCGGCGGCTGGGTTTTGCGCACCGGACGCGTCACCGTTTCCGCGTCGCCGTTTTCGGCGCGCGACGTTTCCGTCAAAATCGGCGGAACGCAATCCCTGTCGACCAAGGAAACGGACGACATGCGTTTCGTCGTCGCAAACGGCGGCGCCGTCTTGCGTCTGCCGTCCGCCAAACAGCCTTTTTCCGCGCGAATCGTTTTCAAAGACGTTCAAACGGCGTCCCCGCGTTCCATGCGGGGGCTGTCCGCATCGGACGTTTCGCTGACGCTTCGCCGCGAAAATCCAACCGGAAACGTCGGTTTTTCCCTGATTTTGAACGCCGTCCGCCTGCCGCAGCGCAAAAACAGCCATCTGCCCCGATTGATCGAATACGTCAAGCTGGACGGCGCGCTGTCCGCCGCGCCGCTGGACGATCGCCCGTTTTTGTCGGGCTGGATTTACAACGGCGGCACCGTCGACGTTTCAAACGGCGAAATCATTTGGGAACCGTTCATGACCAGCTTTTCGGGAACGTTCGCGCTGGACGCCGCCTTTGCCCCGATGGGGGCGGTCGTCGCCAAAACCTACGGACTGTTCGATCTGTTGGAAATTCTGGAGCTGGACAAAGTCGTCCGCACCAGCCGCGCGTCGGTCGCCCGCGTCGTTCTGGGCGAACTGATGAAGCACGAAAACGGCGAAAAACGCCCATCCGTCACGTCGCCGTTCAGCTGGCAGTCGGGCAAAGTGTACGCGGGCGAAATCCTGCTGTTCGATAAAAACGAAAAATAACGGAACGGCTCTTACGCCATAAAATCCTTTAACGCCGCCAGCAAAGCCGCCGTTTCCTCGGCGTTTCCGATCGTCACGCGCAACGCGTCCGGCAAACCGTAGGACGCGACGCGACGCACGATAATGCCGCGGCTTTGCAGAAGCGCGTCGGCTTTTTCAGCCGTTTTTCCCGTTTGCGGAAAATGAACCAGCACGAAGTTCGCGACCGACGGCGTGACCGTCAGCCCGATTTCCGTCAATCCGTCGGTCAGCAGAGCGCGGTGTTTTTTATTGTGCTCAAAGGATTTTTTGACGAAGTCCCTGTCGCGGACGGCGGCGATTCCGGCGACCTGCGCGAACGCGTTGACGTTGAACGGACCGCGAACGCGGTTCAAAACGTCCGCGATGTCGCGCGACGCGTAGCACCACCCCAGACGAACGCCGCCCAGACCGTAAATTTTGGAAAACGTCCGCAGCATCACGACGTTCGGAAACTCTTCGACCAGCGCGGCGCCCGCGTCGTAATCCGCCGCGTCGACGAATTCGGCGTAGGCGGCGTCCAGAACGACGACGATGTTTTCGGGCAGGCATCGGCACAAACGGCGGATTTCCTCTTTGGTCAGGTACGTTCCCGTCGGATTGCCGGGGTTGGCGATGAAAATCATGCGGGTTTTCGGCGTCACCACTTTTAAAATCGCGTCGACGTCGACTCTGAAATTCTTTTCCGGAACGGTGACGGGCTGAGCGCCGCAACCGACGGCGTACAGACGGTACATCAGAAAAGCGTATTGCGTGATGACGACCTCGTCGTGTTCGCGCAGATAGGCGTGGCACAACAGACCGATCAGTTCGTCCGACCCGTTGCCGCAAACGATTCTGTCCGCGTCCAGCCCGTGAACGTCGGCGACGGCTCGGCGCAAAGCGGCGCAACCGCCGTCGGGATAGCGGAAAATGTTTTCCGCGAAATCGCGGCACGCTTTCACCGCCGCCGGATTCGCGCCGAAAGCGCCCTCGTTCGACGACAGTTTGATCACTTTGTCCCTGCCCGCGACGGCGCTCGCGCCGCCGACGTAGGGTTTCAGGGACATCACGCTTAAATGCGCGGGAACGGGATCGTTTCGCATCAAATTCACCTTTACAGTTTGGCGGGATAGCCGCCGATAACGCGCAAAGTCGTTATCTTTCCGTTTTCCTTTTCGACAAGGGCGCCCAGCCGTTCGTCGCGGTCGGACAGCCAGCCGTCGACTTCGAACAGATAGGCTTTGCGCATCATGTCGGGATTGTACGTGTCGCAAATCGTGTTGGTCGCGATTCCGCCGGATTTCAAAATCAGATCCAGCGTCGACAGACTGATCGTGCCGTCCGTTTCCGCGACCAGCAGGGTTTTGTCGTCGCCCGTCCGTTCGTACGGCATCTTTGCCAAAGCGTAAGCCGTCCCTCCGTCCCGCAGTCCGGCGCCCGATCCTTCGAACGGCAGTTTCAGAAACACGCCGACGCTGCGCTTGTATTCCTGCGCGACGGCGTACCACCAGCACGCCTGTTTGTCCGCGTACAGCGGCAACAGCGCGACGTCCGCCTCGCCCTGCGTCAATTCCTTTAACACCAGATTGACGGAACAGCACGGCATCACGGGCGTGAAGGCGCCGAAATAGCCGCGCGCGGTTTCCGCCAGCCCCGATCCGCGTTCGGGCATGAACGCCGCCAAAGTCAAGGGGGATTGCAGGTTGACGCACGCGCTGATGATTTCGCGCCACACGCGCATCACGACTTCCCTGTCCAGCGCGCCTTTGTGCCTGTTCCACAGGCGGCGCATGATTTCGATTTCGCGTTTGGGACGCAGAACGCCCTTGGCGCCCGAATCGTCCCGCGCGGCTTTGGCGCGTCCGACCTGTTCGACCAAAGCGGCGCGCTTCATCAGCAAATCGTGCATCGCATCGTCCACGGCGTCGATTTGCGCGCGCAATTCCGTCAAAGAAGTTTCCTCTTGCATTACGGTTGTCCCCCGCTTACCTTTCAAATATCGATTTCTTTTTACACCGTTCGCGGTCAAAAAGCTTTATTTTTTTTCAAGAGGTTGGAAAATGCGGGAAATTTCCGGCGCGGAACTGTTGAAAAACGTCCGCTACAACGGCGCGGGACTGGTTCCCGTCATCGCCCAGCAGTTCGACACGGGCGAAGTCCTGATGATGGCGTGGGCGAACGAAACGGCGTTGCGGGAAACGATCGAAACAAAACGCATGTGCTATTTTTCGCGTTCCCGCCAAACGCTGTGGCGCAAGGGGGAAACGTCGGGACACGTCCAGCGGCTGGTCGAACTGCGAATCGACTGCGACGGCGACACGCTGCTGGCGCTGATCGACCAGACGGGGGCGGCGTGCCACACGGGCAACCGCAGCTGCTTTTTCAGAAAAACGACGGGCTTCGCGCCCGACGCGGAACAAAACGGCTGAAATCGCTTTACTTTGCCGGACGGCTTTATATGATAGCCGAAAACCTATCGGAAACATCGGAGTTTTGAAATGACCAAGTTTATCTTTATCACGGGCGGCGTCGTGTCGTCTTTGGGCAAGGGTATGGCGTCCGCCGCTTTGGGCGCGCTGCTGCAAGCCAGAGGCTACAAAGTCCGCAACCGCAAAATGGATCCGTATCTGAACATCGATCCCGGCACGATGTCGCCCTATCAGCACGGCGAAGTGTTCGTCACCGACGACGGCGCGGAAACGGATTTGGACTTGGGGCATTACGAACGCTTTACGAACGTGCCGTGCCACAAAACGGACTCCGTTTCGGGCGGACGCATTTATTACAACGTGCTGATGAAGGAACGCCGCGGCGAATATCTGGGCGCGACCGTTCAGGCGATTCCCCACGTCACCGACGAAATCAAACGCTTTATCGAATCCGACCTGCATGACGAGGATTTCGTCCTGTACGAAATCGGCGGCACCGTCGGCGACATCGAAGGCACGCTGTTTTTAGAGGCGATCCGCCAGTTCGCCATCACGGCGGGACGCGAAAACTGCCTGTTTTTGCACCTGACCCTGCTGCCCTACATTCCGACGGCGGGCGAATTGAAAACGAAACCGACGCAGCATTCGGTCAAACAGCTGCTGGAAACGGGGATTCAGCCCGACGTCCTGCTGTGCCGTTCGCAAATGATGCTGTCGGATTCGGAACGCCGCAAGATCGGGCTGTTCTGCAACATCGCGCCCGAAGACGTGATCATCGCGCTGGACGCCGACAGCATTTACAAAATTCCGTTGCAGTACCACGAACAGGGGCTCGACCGGCAGATTCTGAAACACTTCGGCATGCTGGAAACTGCGCCCGCGCCCGATTTGGAAAAATGGCGGCACATCATCGACACGATCGGCGCGTGGGAACACGAAACGACGATCGCGGTCGTCGGCAAATACTGCGGTCTGCCCGACGCGTACAAATCGCTGAACGAAGCGTTGTTCCACGCCGGCATCGCGCATAAAACGAAAGTCCGCGTCAAATGGATCGAATCGGACACGCTGGAAACGATGTCGCCCGACGAAATCGACCGCGCGTTCGCGGGCATTCACGGCGTTCTCGTCCCCGGCGGTTTCGGAAACCGCGGCGTCGAAGGTAAAATGATCGCCGAACGCTACGCCCGCGAAAAGAAAATCCCGTTCTTCGGCATTTGTCTGGGCATGCAGACGGCGGTGATCGAAGCCGCGCGCCACCTGCTGGGCGTCGAAAACGCCAACTCGACCGAATTCACCAAAGACTGCACCCCCGTCGTCGCGCTGATGACCGAATGGGAACAGGACGGCAAAAAACAGATTCGCGACGAAAACACGGACGTCGGCGGCACGATGCGCCTGGGCGCCTATCCGTGCAAGCTGAAAGCCGGCACGCTGGCGGCGGAGCTGTACGACAACGCGGACATGATTTTCGAACGCCACCGCCACCGCTACGAGGTCAGCATGCCGATCGCCCGCCGGTTGGAGGAAAAAGGGCTGATCGTGTCGGGAACGTCGCCCGACGAGTTGCTGCCCGAAATCGTCGAATTGAAAGACCACCCGTTCTACATCGCGGTGCAGTTCCACCCCGAATTCAAATCCCGCGCGTTCAAAGCCCACCCGATTTTCAAGGGCTTCATCGCCGCGGCGCTGAAACAGGACACCTTGATCTGACGAAAGGGACGCCGCCATGCGCGATAAATTGAAAAAAATCCGCGCCGTGTGCTTGAACGCCCTGCGCGTCGTCGTTTTTTACGTTCTGGCGATGGCGGGGCTGTTCCAGCTGTCCCCGCTGTTCGGCGAACTGTATTTTTCGACGCCGTTCGTGCTGTCCGCGACGGTTTCGTTCTTTTTGATTTTGTTCGTCGTCCGGACGGCGGGAACGTTGGTTTTCATGCCAAAACCGAAACTGACCGCCGTTTTGCGCGGCGGCGACGTTTCCCCGCGCTTTTCGAAAATCGCGGCGCGTTTCTTTTCATGGGAATGCCAGAAACGGCTGATGCTGTTCCTGTCGCTGTTCGTCGCGGAATTCATCGTCCGTTTGGTTCTGGTCAACCTGTTTTTGCTGCTGATTGAAAAATCCGTCCCCGTCTGGGCGAACCTGAGCATGAAATCGATCGCGCTGACGAACGGCTTGATCGCCCTGCTGGCGTTCGCCGTCATGGAGTTGCCTTGCTTCGGACTGTTCTACAAACTGTCGTTCAAGGGGCGCGCGAACCGTCTGCGCGAATACCGTTTCGGACTGAAACTGTCGTTTCTGACTCTGCTGATCGTCGCCCTGCACTATTTCCTGCTGCCGCTGGCGGAAAAGACGAACGCCTTCGCCGAACTGACGCTTGTCGCCGTCCTGGGAATCGGACTGTGGGGCGCGATGTATGAAACGGATTCGCTGAAAGCTCTTTTGCGCCGCGAAAAACGGGAAACGGAACAAAAGGAGCTGACCGCGTCCTACCGCGACGCCGCCAAAGTCGCCGAAGCCATCATCGAAATCGAAGGGGCGGAAATTCCGCCCGCCCCCGGAAACGGGGACTGAGCGAAAGCGGCGGGACTTCCCGCCGTTTTTTTTGCGCGCGGGTTTGAAAAAAAGGTGTGAAAATCCCGTCAAAAAGGGTATAACGAATCCCGTAATTCAATTTTCTTACTGGAGTAAGCATTCAATGACTTGTTCTTATATGTGTTCGCACGAAGTGCAAGAGATGTGCCCCGTGACCAAAGGCGCACGTCACGATCCCGCCCCGATTCCCGAAGAAGGCAAATGGGTCAAATCGAAACAGATTTCCGACGTTTCCGGTTTGACGCACGGCGTCGGCGCCTGCGCCCCGCAGCAGGGTGCCTGCAAACTGACCCTGAACGTCAAGGAAGGCGTGATCCGCGAAGCTTTGGTCGAAACGGTCGGCTGTTCGGGCATGACGCACTCCGCGGCTATGGCTGCCGAAGTTTTGCCGGGCAAAACGATTTTGGAAGCTTTGAACACGGACTTGGTCTGCGACGCGATCAACGTCGCGATGCGCGAACTGTTCCTGCAAATCGTGTACGGGCGCACGCAGTCGGCGTTTTCCGACAACGGCTTGCCCGTCGGCGCGGGACTGGAAGATTTGGGCAAAGGCTTGCGTTCGCAGGTCGGCACGATGTATTCCACCGAACCCAAGGGCGTCCGCTATCTGGAAATGGCGGAAGGCTACGTTCTGGCGGAAGGTCTGGACGACAACGGCGAAGTCATCGGCTACAAGACCGTCAATCTGGGCAAAATGATGGAAGCCATCAAAAAAGGCGTCGATCCGAAAGAAGCGTTTGAAAAGAACGTTTCGACCAAAGGTCGTTTCGCCGACGCCGTCAAAGTCATCGATCCGCGCAAAGAATAAGGAGTTTGAAAATGAGTCTTTTTGAAGGTTATGAACGCCGCATCGCGCAGATTGAAAAATGCTGCAAGGAATACGGCATCGCCAATATCGAAGAAGCCGACAAAATCTGCAAAGACAAAGGCATTGACGTTGCCGCCATCGTCAAAGGCATTCAGCCGATCTGTTTTGAAAACGCGTGCTGGGCTTACACGCTGGGCGCCGCCGTCGCGATCAAAAGCGGCGCGAAGGACGCCGCCGAAGCCGCCGAAAAAATCGGCGTCGGCTTGCAGGCGTTCTGCATTCCCGGTTCCGTCGCGGATCAGCGCAAAGTCGGTCTGGGACACGGCAATCTGGGCGCCATGCTGCTGAGCGAAAACACCAAATGCTTCTGCTTCCTGGCGGGTCACGAATCCTTTGCCGCCGCCGAAGGCGCGATCGGCATCGCGTTGACGGCGAACAAAGTCCGCAAAGAACCCCTGCGCGTCATTCTGAACGGCTTGGGCAAAGACGCGGCTTACATCATTTCCCGCATCAACGGCTTCACGTCGGTCGAAACGGAATACGACTATAAAACGGGCGAACTGAAAATCGTTTCCGAAAAGGCGTTTTCCAACGGCGACCGCGCGAAAGTCAAATGCTACGGCGCGGACGACGTGTCCGAAGGCGTCGCGATCATGATTCACGAAGGCGTCGACGTTTCCATCACGGGCAACTCGACCAACCCGACGCGCTTCCAGCACCCCGTCGCCGGCACCTACAAAAAGTGGGCGATCGAAAACGGCAAAAAGTATTTCTCGGT
>DJRZ01000076.1:10485-11594 GCA_002440235.1 Alphaproteobacteria bacterium UBA6347 | reverse complement strand
TGGTTTTCACAAATACAAAAAACAAGCGGTCGCGAAACGCGAACCGCCTGTTTTCATAAAACCGATCGCCTTAGTTGACGGCGTCTTTCAAACCCTTGCCGGCTTTGAATTTCGGCTGTTTAGAAGCCGGAATGTTGATTTCGGCACCCGTGCGGGGGTTGCGACCTTTGGTGGCTTCGCGTTTGGCAACATTGAACGTGCCAAAGCCGACCAGACGGACTTCGTCGTCTTTCTTCAACGCGCCGGTGACGGCGTTCAGGAAAGCGTCAACGGCTTTGCCGGCGTCCGTTTTGGACAAACCGGTGTTCTTAGCAACTTCGGCTACGAGATCGTTCTTATTCACTTGAGGGCTCCCTCTATTAAAATTAAAAGTCAAAACTCAGATTCGGTAACGAATCTAACGGGAAGTTTAAAACGCCGGGCTTTCGTCGGTCAACAAAAAATATAACATTTCCGCGCTTTTTTGCTTTTTTTTCGTATTTTGACGCCCCGATTTTCCGCAAAACGGCTTTTCGGAATCGAACAGGGGAGGAATCGCTCCCTCCCCTTTGATTTCGTTGGTTTTTCACGCCTCAATGACAGCGGATCTCTTCGGCGTCGGCATCCTTGTCCGGCATTGCCGCTTTGGCTTTGGCGTCTTCCTCCTCCTCGTTCCACTCGATGGGGATCAGGGGGCGGATCAAAGCGCGTTTCAGGACTTCCTCGGCGTTGGAAACGGGAATGATGTCCATTCCCTTTTTCACGTTGTCGGGGATTTCTTCCAAATCTTTTTCGTTTTCCCGCGGAATCAAGACCGTCTTAATCCCCGCGCGCAACGCCGCCAGCAGTTTTTCTTTCAAACCGCCGATCGGCAACACTTTGCCCAGCAGCGTGATTTCGCCGGTCATCGCGATATCCTTGGACACGGGAATGCCCGTCATCGCGGACACCAAAGACGTGCACATCGCGATCCCCGCCGACGGTCCGTCTTTGGGCGTCGCGCCTTCGGGAACGTGGACGTGAATATCGCGTTTGTCGAACAGATCGGGGCGAATGCCGAATTGCACCGCGTGCGAACGGACGAACGAACGCGCCGCCGCGATCGATTCCTTCATCACGTCGCCCAGGTT
>DJRZ01000076.1:9792-10369 GCA_002440235.1 Alphaproteobacteria bacterium UBA6347 | reverse complement strand
ACGGGAACGCCCGCGTATTTTTTCAGATTGCGTTCGGTGACGGCGACGGATTTTTTGCTCGTCGTCATCAGTTCTTTCGTCGCCTTGCGCGCCAGTCCCGCCAAAGCGCGGTCCAGATTGCGGACGCCCGATTCGCGGGTGTACAGCCGGATCAGGGAACGCAGAGCCTCGTCGCTGACGCTCCATTCCTTTTCGGACAATCCCGCCGCCTCGCGCTGTTTTTTAATCAGGTGGCGTTTGGCGATTTCCACCTTTTCGTCTTCGGTGTAGCCGGCGATGCGAATGATCTCCATACGGTCCAGCAACGGACGCGGCATTTTCAGCGAATTCGCCGTCGTGATGAACATCACGTCGGACAGGTCGTAGTCGACTTCCAGATAATGGTCGCTGAACGTGCCGTTCTGCGCGGGGTCGAGAACCTCCAACAGCGCCGAAGACGGGTCGCCGCGCCAATCCGCGCCCAGCTTGTCGATTTCGTCCAGCAAAAACAGCGGATTGCGGGTTTTGACCTTTTTCATGCTTTGGATAATCTTGCCGGGCATCGCCCCCACATAAGTGCGGCGGTGTCCGCGGATTT
>DJRZ01000076.1:7868-9712 GCA_002440235.1 Alphaproteobacteria bacterium UBA6347 | reverse complement strand
CGCCCAAGCTGGCGCGCACGAATTTGCGCCCCGTCGCCCGCGCGATCGATTCGCCCAGCGACGTTTTCCCCACGCCCGGAGGTCCGACCAGGCACAAAATGGGACCGTTGACGGACTTTGTTTTCTTTTGCACCGCCAGATATTCCAAAATGCGCTCTTTGACCTTTTCCAGCCCGTAATGATCGTGATTCAGAATTTCCTCGGCTTTTTTCAGATCGGTTTGAATCGGCGATTTTTTACCCCAAGGCAGATCCAGCAGCCAATCCAGATAATTGCGGATAACGGTCGCTTCGGACGACATGGGGCTCATGTGGCGCAGCTTTTTCAGTTCGGATTCCGCCTTGTTTTTGGCTTCGGCGGACATTTTCGTCTTTTTGATCCGCGTTTCCAGCTCGTCCAGTTCGGCGGAACCGTCGTCGTCGCCCAATTCCTTTTGAATGGCTTTCATCTGTTCGTTCAGATAATAGTCGCGCTGTGACTTTTCCATCTGTTTTTTGACGCGGCGGCGGATTTTCTTTTCCACCTGCAACACGCCCATTTCCGATTCGATAAAGCCGAACAGCAATTCCAAACGCGAAAACACGTTTTGCGTT
This sequence comes from Alphaproteobacteria bacterium UBA6347, assembly GCA_002440235.1. Classification (GTDB taxonomy): domain Bacteria; phylum Pseudomonadota; class Alphaproteobacteria; order CAAGCB01; family CAG-977; genus UBA11549. The sequence goes on along the minus strand of DJRZ01000076.1, from coordinate 9,119 downwards.
TCCAGCAGGTTCTGACGGTCGGACAGTTTCAACAGCAGATGCGACGCGATCACGTCCGCCAGTTTGGACGGATCTTCGATCTGCCCGATGGACAACAGGATTTCGGGCGGGATTTTTTTGTTCAGCCGGACGTATTCTTCAAACTGCGACATCAGCGACCGCATAAAGGCGTTGACGTCGTCCTTGGCGTCCAGATTGTCCGCCAGCTCCTCGACAGCCGCTTCGAACCGCCCGTCGTTTTCGGCGAAGTTTTTGATTTTGACGCGATTGACGCCTTCGACCAGCGCCTTGACCGTCCCGTCGGGCAAGCGCAACAGCTGGACGACGGACCCCAGCGTCCCGACGCCGTACATGTCTTCCGCTTTCGGATCGTCCGTCGCGGGATCCTTCTGCGTCAGCAAAACGATCCGGCGGTCGTCCGTCATCGCCTTGTCCAAAGCCTTGACGGATTTTTCGCGACCGACGAACAGCGGCACGATCATATGCGGGAAAATGACGATGTCCCGCAAGGGCAGCAGCGGATAAACTTTTTCTTCAACAGGCGCGTCCATGACACTTCCCTTTCCTTGAACAGTATTGCAAAAGCCGTTTATAGATAAGGCGGCGGAAAAGAAACCGCAAGGGGGCGGTCGGCGAAAAAACTTACGCCGACGCCTCTTTGTTTTTCTTGCGGTAAATGCGCAAAGGTTTCGTTTCGCCGGCGACGACCTTTTCATCGACGACGATTTCGGCGACGTCTTCCATGGACGGCAGTTCAAACATCGTGTCCAACAGCAACCGTTCGATAATGGCGCGCAAGCCCCTCGCCCCCGTTTTGCGTTCGACCGCCTTTTCGGCGACGGCGCGCAAAGCCTGCGGCGTAAAGGTCAGCTTGACGTTTTCCATATCGAACAGGGTCTGATACTGTTTGACCAGAGCGTTTTTCGGCTGGGTCAGAATGGCGATCAGGGCGTCCTCGTCCAAATCGTCCAGCGTCGCCAGCACGGGCAGACGTCCGATAAATTCGGGAATTAAGCCGAATTTCAACAAATCTTCGGGTTCGACGTCGCGCAGGACTTCGCCCGTTTTGCGTTCGTCGGGTCCCGACACGTTCGCGCCGAAACCGATGGAGGACTTGTTCGTCCGCTGCGCGATAACCTTTTCCAATCCGGCGAAAGCCCCGCCGCAAATGAACAGAATGTTCGTCGTGTCAACCTGAATGAACTCCTGCTGCGGGTGTTTGCGACCGCCCTGCGGCGGAACGGAGGCGAC
>DJRZ01000076.1:0-7862 GCA_002440235.1 Alphaproteobacteria bacterium UBA6347 | reverse complement strand
TGATTTTCAGCAAAGCCTGCTGGACGCCTTCGCCCGACACGTCGCGAGTGATGGACGGGTTTTCGGATTTGCGCGAAATCTTGTCGATTTCATCGATGTAGATGATGCCGCGCTGCGCCTTTTCGACATTGTAATCGGACGCCTGCAACAGCTTTAAAATGATGTTTTCGACGTCTTCGCCGACATAGCCCGCTTCGGTCAGCGTCGTCGCGTCCGCCATGGCGAACGGCACGTCCAGAATGCGCGCCAGCGTCTGCGCCATCAGCGTTTTGCCCGATCCCGTCGGACCGATCAGCAGAATGTTCGATTTGGCGATTTCGACGTCGGATTTGCCGCCGTCTTTGGTCAGCAGACGCTTGTAGTGGTTGTGAACGCTGACGGACAGCACCTTTTTCGCCAGATCCTGCCCGATGACGTAATCGTCCAGCGCGTCTTTGATTTTCTGCGGCGTCGGAATTTTTCCGGCTTCTTTTTCGGCTTTTTCCTGACGTTCCTCTTTGACGATGTCGGCGCACAGACCGATGCATTCGTCGCAGATAAAGACGTTCGGACCGGCGATCAGCTTTTTCACCTCATGCTGGCTTTTGCCGCAAAAAGAGCAATACAGCGTTCCCTTTTTGTCTTTGTCGTCTTTGGACGTTGTTTTTGTCATAGTCGTCAAAATCCTTCTTCTTCTTTCGCCATGCTACGCGGTCAAGCGGGCAAAGGCAATATCGTATTAGGGCGGGGAAAAGCGTCGAAAACGCGTTATTCCGCCGCTTTTTCGCGTTTGGAAACCACTTCGTCGATCAGACCGAACGCCTTGGCTTCCTCCGCGCTCATGAAATTGTCGCGTTCCATCGCCTTTTCGATCGTTTCCAGCGTCTGCCCCGTCTGTTCGACGTAAATGTTGTTCAAACGAGCGCGCAAAGCCAGAATTTCGCGGGCGTGGATTTCGATGTCGGTCGCCTGACCGCGGAAACCGCCCGACGGCTGATGAATCATCACGCGCGCGTTGGGCAGACAGAAACGCTTGCCTTTCGCCCCCGCCGTCAGCAGCAGGGATCCCATGGACGCCGCCTGACCGATGCACAGCGTGGACACGTCGCAGCGGATATAGTTCATCGTGTCGAAAATCGCCATGCCCGACGTGACGACGCCGCCCGGCGAATTGATGTAAAAAGCGATGTCCTTGTTCGGATTTTCGGATTCCAAAAACAGCAGCTGGGCGCAAATCAGGCTGGCGACTTCGTCCTGCACTTCGCCCGTCAGGAAAACGATGCGTTCTTTCAACAAACGGGAATAGATGTCGAACGACCTTTCCCCGCGGCTGGTTTGTTCGATGACCATCGGCACCAAAGTATTCATATAGACGTCCATCGGATCGCGTTCACGCATGTTTTTCATCTCCTGTTTATAATTCGACTAAAAGGAACCGCCGGAAATTCCCGCGGTTCCTTCACGTGTTTTTCAAAGAAAAGACGGATTATTCTTCCGTTTTTTTCTTGGAAGAAGCCTTTTTAGCGGATTTCTTTTCTTCGTTTCCTTCGGCGTTTTCAGCCGTTTCGCCGGCGGCTTTGGCTTTTTTCGCCGTCGATTTCTTGGCTTTCTTCGTTTCGGGCTTTTTGTCTTCTTCGGCGTCGGCTTTGTACAATTCTTCCGGCGTCACTTTCTTTTCGTTCAGCTTGACGCCTTTCAGAATAAAGTCGATGACCTTTTCTTCAAACAGCGGCGCGCGCAGTCTTTCCAGCATTTCGGGGTGTTTCGCGTAGAAATCGAAAACAGCCTTTTCCTGACCGGGGAACTGGCGGGCTTCCATCATGATGGCGCGGTTCAAATCGGCGTCGGTGACGGCGATTTTGTTTTTCATGCCGATTTCAGCCAGCAACAATCCCAAACGCACGCGGCGTTCGGCGATCGCGCGGTATTCGTCGCGCAGTTCGTCGTCGGATTTGCCCGCGTCGTCTTCGTCCAGCTGTTTTTTGTCCTTCGCCGTCTGAACCTGTTTCCAGATCGCGTCGAATTCCATGTCCAGCATCGTCTGCGGAACGGGGAAGTTGTGCGCGTCCGCCAAAGCGTCCAGCAAAGCGCGTTTCAGCGCGTTCATGGAAACGCCTTCGTATTCGCGCAACAGTTCGGAACGGATCATTTCGCGCAGTTCGTCGACCGAGTTCTTGCCGAAGAATTTGGCGAACTCGTCGTTGATTTCGGCGGCTTTTTTGGAACGCAGTTCCTTGACCGTCACGGCGAACACGGCGTCTTTGCCCGCCAGATCCTTGGCGTGGTAGTCGGCGGGGAACGGAACCTTGACGTCAACCTTTTCGCCCGCTTTTTTGCCGACCAGCTGGTCTTCGAATCCGGGAATGAAAGAACCGGATCCCAGTTCCAGCGAATAGTTTTCACCCTTTCCGCCGGCGAATTCGACGCCGTCGATCGAACCGACGAAATCGATCACGGCGATGTCGCCGTTTTTCGCGCCGCGGTCTTCGGTCACGGGTTCGGAATCGTTGCGGGCGGAGGCAAGACGCTGCAAAGCCTTTTCGACTTCGTCTTCGGGAATGTCGGCGATCAGCTTTTCCAGCGTGATGGTGGAAAAGTCGACGGGATTGATTTCGGGGACGACTTCGGTTTCAACCGTGAATTCCAGATCCTTGCCTTCGTCGAAAGCGGTGATTTCGATTTTGGGGCGGACGGCGGGGCGCAAAGAACGGTCAGCCATCAGTTTGGACGTTTCGGACTGGATCAGTTCGTCCAGCACTTCGCCCATGACGGCTTTTTCATAGCGCTGGCGCAGAAAGCTTTCGGGAGCTTTGCCTTTGCGGAATCCGGGAATCGTGGCGTTTTCGCCGATTTCTTTGATTTTGTCCGTGACTTTGGCGGCAATCGTGTCGGCGGGAACGACGACTTTGAAACCGTGTTTCAGACCGTCAACCTTTGTTTCAGTAACCTGCATATTCTATTTCCTAATGTTTCAAACAGTTAAAAGCCCGACTTCATCAAAAAGTGGTGCGGGCGAAGGGACTTGAACCCCCACGACCGAAGTCACCAGAACCTAAATCTGGCGTGTCTGCCAATTTCACCACGCCCGCATTTTTGATTCGTCGCAATACGCTGATGACGTCTATAACATAAAAAAACGAAAGGACAAACATTTTTAAGCACCGCGGCGGATACTTTGACCGAAAAAATCGCGCGGGCGAACAAAAAGGCGGGAATCGACCGTCCCGCCTTTTTTATGGTGCCGGCAGAGAGATTTGAACTCCCGACCTGATGATTACAAATCAACTGCTCTACCAACTGAGCTATGCCGGCCTGATGAAAAGATTTATATCCGATTCGGAAAATAATTGCAACAACTTTTTTTATTTTTTTTGATTTTTTTTATTTTNNACTGCTCTACCAGCTGAGCTATGCCGGCTTTGTTTTCAAAAAAGCCCTGTATTCCGCGGAATATCAGGGTTTCGAATGGTGCCGCTGGCGTGAATCGGACACGCGACCCCTTCCTTACCAAGGAAGTGCTCTACCACTGAGCTACAGCGGCGACAGGACGGAACATATCGGAATTGTCCGTCAAGTGCAAGCAAAAAACGCAAAAAATTTTTCGGTTGCCAAAATCCCCGTTCGATCCGATAGTGAAAGCTCTTTTTTCTGTCGTGGAGATTTGCGATGTCCGAAAACGAAAACCGCCGTTCGAAAACCGAAAAGCAGGCGGAAATGTTGCGCCACAACCTGATTTTGCGCAAAAAGCAGCTGGCGGAGCGCGAACGTCTGAAACAGGAGCGCGAACAAAGTCCCGAAAATCTGGAAACGCCGCCCGAAAACGCGGAATAGTGCTTGCTCTGTTTCAATCTCTGGGTTAAAAGACTGTAATCAGTTTTTTAGCCTTTAAGGATAAACGAATGGATCGTATTCGCATTGTCGGCGGCGTTCCTTTGAACGGAAAAATCAAAATCAGCGGCGCGAAAAACGCCGCCCTGCCTCTGATGGCGGCAAGCCTGCTGACCCCCGAAACATTGACTTTGACCAATCTGCCGCATCTGGCGGACATCATGACGATGACGAACCTGCTGGCTCAGCACGGGGTGAAGCTGACCCTGACCGATCTGGACGGCGGGGCGCTGCAATTCGATTCGTCGAACATCTACAACCTCAAAGCCCCCTACGACATCGTGCGCAAGATGCGCGCGTCGATTCTGGTGCTGGGTCCGCTGGTCGCGCGGTTCGGCAAAGCGAAAGTTTCCCTGCCCGGCGGGTGCGCCATCGGGACGCGCCCCGTCGACCTGCACTTGTCCGCTTTGGAAAAAATGGGGGCGGAAATCAAAATTAAAGAAGGCTACATCATCGCTTTCACCAACGGCAAGCGGCTGCGGGGCGCGGACATCGTGTTTCCCAAAGTCACGGTCGGCGGCACGGAAAACATCTTGATGGCGGCGACGCTGGCGCAGGGACGCACCGTCATTAAAAACGCCGCGCGCGAACCGGAAATCACGGATTTGGCGGAATGCCTGATTAAAATGGGAGCGAAAATCCAAGGACTGGGCACCGACACGCTGATCGTCGACGGCGTCGAACGCCTGCGCGCCGCGACGCACAAAGTCGTCGCGGACCGGATCGAGGCGGCTTCCTACGCCATCGCCGCCGCGATCACGCGCGGCAGGATCGAGCTGACCGACGCGCGTTTGAGCCATTTGGCGGCGGTCGCGCACGTTCTGACCGACATCGGCGTCACGATCACGGAAACTGAAAACGGATTTGTTTCCGACGCGACGGACGCCTATTTGATCGGAACGGACGTGATGACCGAACCCTACCCCGGATTTCCGACGGACGTTCAGGCGCAGCTGACGGCTTTGCTGACGACGGTCAGCGGCGCGTCGCTGATCACCGAATCGATTTTCGAAAACCGGTTCATGCACGTCCCCGAACTGGCGCGCATGGGGGCGAACATCAACGTCCACGGCGTTTCGTCCGCCATTGTGCGCGGCGTGCCGAAACTGTCGGGCGCCGAAGTCATGGCGACGGATCTGCGCGCGTCCATGTGTCTGGTTCTGGCGGGATTGGCGGCGGAGGGCGAAACCATCGTCAACCGCGTGTACCACCTGGATCGCGGCTATGAAAATCTGGAAGAAAAGCTGTCCGCCTGCGGCGCGAAAATCGAACGGCTGCACGGGGGCGACTGATGTCCGATCTGATCATCGCTTTGCCGAAAGGGCGCATTCTGGAAGAACTGATGCCGTTGCTGACCGCCGCGGGAATCGAACCGGAAGCCGCTTTTTTCGATGAAAAATCGCGTCTGTTGCGTTTTAAAACGAATCTCGCCGGCGTGGAGCTGATTCGCGTCAGAAGTTTCGACGCGGCGACGTTCGTCGCGTTCGGCGCGGCGCAAATCGGCGTGTGCGGCAACGATGTTCTGGCGGAATTCGACTATTCCGAAATTTACGCTCCGATCGATTTAAAGGTCGGGGCGTGCCACATGTCCGTCGCCGCCCCCGTCGACGGCGGAAACGACGATTCGGACCGTTCGGGACATGTCCGCGTGGCGACGAAATACCCGAACATCACCAAACGTTTTTACCGATCCAAAGGCGTTCAAGCCGAATGCGTCAAACTGTCCGGCGCGATGGAGCTGGCGCCGACGATCGGGCTTTGCTCGCGCATCGTCGACGTCGTTTCTTCGGGCACGACGCTGAAAGCCAACGGGCTGAAAGAAATCGAACGCGTCATGGACGTTTCGGCGCGGCTGATCGTCAACCGGACGGCGTTCAAAACCCGCACGGCGGAAATGACGGACTGGCTGGATAAATTTAAAGGAGTTCTCGCATGACTTTTTATTTGAACGCGGCGGACGCGGATTTCGAACGCGATTTCCGCGTGTTTTTGGATTCCAAGCGCGAAAACGCGGCGGACGTCGACGGCGTCGTTTCCGAAATCCTTGAAAACGTGCGGAAAAACGGCGACAAAGCCATTTTGGAATACACCAAAAAATTCGACCGGCTGGATTTGACGCCCGAAACGATGAAAATCGGCGCGGACGAAATCGAACAAGCCGTCGCCGCCTGCGACGGGGAAACGCTGGACGCGCTGTATCTGGCGGCGGAGCGGATCGAGGCTTTTCACGAAAAGCAAATGCCCGAAAGCCACTTTTTCAATGACGAAACGGGGGCTTTGCTGGGCTGGCGGTGGACGCCGGTCATGGCGGCGGGACTGTACGTCCCCGGCGGCACGGCTGCTTATCCGTCGTCGGTTTTGATGAACGCCGTTCCCGCCAAAGTCGCGGGCGTCAAGCGAATCGTCATGGTCGTCCCCTGCCCCGACGGAAAAATCAATCCGCTGGTGCTGGCGGCGGCGGACTGCGTCGGCGTCGACGAAATCTACCGCGTCGGCGGCGCGCAAGCGATCGGCGCGCTGGCGTTCGGGACGGAAACGATCCGCCCCGTCGATATGATCGTCGGTCCGGGGAACGCTTTCGTCGCCGCGGCGAAACGGCGGGGTTTCGGACGCGTCGGCATCGACATGATCGCGGGACCGTCCGAAATTCTGGTCGTCGCCGACAACGCCGCGAATCCCGAATGGGTGGCGGCGGACCTGTTGAGTCAGGCGGAACACGACGCGTCGGCTCAGCCGATTTTGATTACGGACGACGCCGCTTTCGCCGAAAAGGTCGTCGCCGAAATCGAAAAACAGTTGCCGGAACTGTCCCGCGCCGACATCGCGCGCCGAAGCTGGCGGGACAACGGCGCCGTTATTCTGGTCGAAAATTTGACGGAACAAACGGGCGCGCTGGTCGACAGAATCGCTCCGGAACATTTGGAGTTGAACGTCAAAAATCCCGAAGAACTGTGCAAACGCGTCCATCACGCGGGATCGATCTTCCTCGGCGCGCTGACGCCCGAAGCGATCGGCGATTACGTCGGCGGACCGAATCACGTCCTGCCGACGGCGCGCAGCGCGCGTTTTTCATCGGGTTTGGGGGTTCAAAGCTTTATGAAGCGCACGACAATCCTGTCCTGCGTTCCCGAAACGCTGAAACAAATCGGCAACGCCGCCGTCCTGCTGGGCAAAGCCGAAGGATTGACCGCGCATGCGGCTTCGGTTTCCGAACGGCTTGAAAAAAATTGACTTTGACCGCGAAAGCTTTTAGCATTTTTTACGTTAAAGTAAAGTGATGTCGCTTTTTTAGGGAGAACAGCCATGTTCGGTTTTGTCATCGCCGCCGTCGCCGCCGTTATTTTCGTTCTTGTCCTGATTTTCGGATCAAAACCGTTGACGCCCGATGAAATCGAACGTTTGAAACAGGACGACGAAGCGAAAGAACTCGCTTCCGCCAAAGGACGAAACGCCGCCGTTTCCGAAGAAAGCGAACCCGAAAAGGAAAAAGGACGCCGCGTTTTCCGCGACAAAGCGACGGAAATGCTGGTGCATCTGATGGAAGACGGCAATCTGGCTGAAATCGAACAAGCGGTCAAAAACGGCATCAAATTGAACAAGACGCTGGAAGACAATCAGACATCGCTGATGATTGCGGTCAAAAACAACCAGGAAACCGCTATCCTGCCGTTGCTGATTCAGCAGGGGATCGACATCAACGCCGTGGACGACAACGGTCAAACCGCGCTGATGATGGCGGTGACGTTCAACCGCAACCCCGAAGTCGTCAAAAAACTGCTGGAACTGGGCGCCGACAAAACCATCAAAGACAAAGCGGGCAAAGTCGCCGCCGATTATATCGTGATGAACGGACTGTTGCTGAACACGGACGTTCCCCCGCTGTTGAAAGTTTGACTTTTTCCCTTACCGAAACGGCGGTTTTTATCGCCGTTTTTTTGTGACCGATTCGATGAATATTCTACCACCAAACAACTCCGAAACTGCGAGCGGAGCGA
>DJRZ01000020.1 GCA_002440235.1 Alphaproteobacteria bacterium UBA6347 | reverse complement strand
TGCGAGGAGCGGTAGCGACGCGGCAATCTAAGTGATTCAGCCACAAATGTTCAGCCCTAACCGTCAATCCCTAGTTCGCTGATTCTATCCAATGGACTGCTTCGCTCCGCTCGCAGTTTCGGAGTGGTTTGCATTGCCGACGCCGCCAATGGACTGCCACGCCCCTGTCGGGGTTCGCAGTTGCGATTTTATTTGTATCACCGACGCCGCCAATGGACTGCCGCGCCCCTACTTTCGCACCGTCCCTTTATCGAAACATGCCCGAGCGGGCGCGGGTGCGATTACAGCATGAAATCGGCGCGGATCTGATCGGACAAGCGCGCGGTAAAGCCGACAAAGTCCGTCAGGAAATCATGCAGCGGTCGTTCCTTTAAAATCCCCGCCAGCGTTCCCGTATGCAGGAAAGCGTGTTCCTGCGACGCGATTTTCAGCGACAGCGTGTCGGGGCGCAACGCGCCGAGGCTGGTCACGATTTCGCCGTACGCGCTGTTCATCGACCGCGGAAAAATCGGGTTGAAAATCAGCATTTCCGCGATTTTCGACGGCACGGGCGCTTCTTTGTAAATCGCGCGGTAAGCGTGCCAGCCGCCGACGGAACGCAACATTTCGCCCCATTGATAGTAATCGATCAGCCCCCTGTCCGTCGCGTCGGGCGGCAGCAAGATGTGATATTTCACGTCCAGCAAACGAGCGGTGAAATCGGCGCGTTCGATATACGTCCCCATGCGGGCGAACTGAAACGCGTCGTCGTACACCATCATCGACACGGTTTGACCGCGGAACAGTTCCGTCCTGTCCTTGACCCATTCGAAAAATTCGTAAAATCCGGACTGTTCCAGCGAATCATAGTACAGTCCCTGCATGTCGATCCACGTCGTGTTGATGCTTTCGAACATTTCTTCGGGCAGGATAGAGCGTTCCGAACGGGTGTTCTCGCGTCCCGCCCTGATGCACGAAAAGACGCTGGACGGATTGTCCTGATCGAAAATCATAAAGTTCAAAACGTTTTTCGACGTCAGTTCGCCGTACTTGCTCTTAAAACCGTCGATCTGTCCCGAAATCGTCAGAATGGGATCCCAGCCCGCGCCGCCGCCCGGCAGCCTGTCCATGCGGTAGGCGGCTTCCAGCAGGCGGACGATGCCCTGCGCGCGTTCGACCATGCGCGCCATCCAGTAAATGTTGTCTGCGGTTCTGCTCAGCATTGTCCTGCCCCCTTATTCTCCGATGACCCAAGTGTCTTTGGTGCCGCCGCCCTGCGACGAATTGACGACCAGCGATCCCTCGCGCAGCGCGACGCGGGTCAGCGCGCCGGGGACAAGGACGACCTTGTCTGGATTTTGCATCAGCGCGAACGGGCGCAGGTCGACGTGGCGCGGCGCGACGCCTTCCGCCTGCAAGGTCGGCGACGACGACAAAGCCAGCGTCGGCTGGGCGATATAACGGTCGGGGTGTTCTTTGATTTTTTCGCGGAACAGATCCAGCTCGGCTTTGGTCGCCTTGGGTCCGATCAGCATGCCGTAGCCGCCCGATCCGTGCGTTTCCTTGACCACCAGTTCGCCCAAGTGTTCCAAAACGTATTTGCAATCGTCGGGTTTCGCCAGCGTGTAAGTCAGCACGTTCGACAAAATCGGCTTTTCGCCCAGATAGAATTCGATCATCTGCGGAACGTAGGGATAGACGGATTTGTCGTCGCAAACCCCGTTGCCGATCGCGTTGACCAGCGTGACGTTTTTCTTCATCGCCGCGCGGTACAGACCGGGGCAGCCCAGCAGGGAATCCTTGCGGAACGTTTCCGGATCAAGAAATTTGTCGTCGATGCGGCGGTAGATGACGTCGACTTTCGCCGCACCTTCGACCGTGCGCATATAAACGCAGTCATCGGAATCCACGAACAGATCCTGTCCCGTGACCAGCTCGATCCCCATTTCGGACGCCAGAAAAGCGTGTTCGAAATACGCGCTGTTGTAAATGCCGGGGGTGAACAGGACGCAACGCGGATTTTCCGCGCCGTCGGGGGCGGAGGATTCCAGCGTGCGTTTCAATTCGCGCGGATAGTGGTTGACCGGCAAGATGTTGTATTCTTTGAACAAATCCGGAAACAGGCGCATCATGACCTCGCGGTCTTCCAGCATATAGGAAACGCCCGACGGACAGCGCAGGTTGTCCTCCAACACATAGAACCGGTCGGGGGACACGCGCACGATGTCGATGCCGGAAATGTGCGTGTGGACGCCGTTCGGCGGGGTGAATCCCTCGACTTCCGCCGTGTATTCCGTGTTTCGCAGGATCAGATCCTGCGGCACGACGCCTGCGCGCAAGATGTCGCGCGTCGTGTACACGTCCTGCAAAAACCGGTTCAAAGCCTTGACGCGCTGGCAGATGCCGGCGTTCAGTCTTTCCCATTCGGCGTTCGTGACGATGCGGGGGATCGGATCGAACGGGATCAGGCGTTCGACGCCCGTCTGTTCGCCGTACACCGCGAACGTGATGCCCATGCGGCGGAACAAGACGTCCGCCTGCCTGTTGCGTTGTTCCAAAATTTCCGGCGGCTGTCCGGCGAGCCATTTGCCGTAGTGGGCGTAAGCCGTCGACAGCGACCCGTCGGCGTTGATCATTTCATCGTACGAGGCGGTTTTGTAAAATCCCCCTCTGTCGTGACCGTCGTTGGAACTTTCGGACATAGCGCGGTTTCCCTTTCTGCCAAGCGTGAATACGGAAAGATTTTATCTGTTAGTTTGTTTTTAATCAATTTTTATGACAATATTTTTTTATCAAAGGATCCGCCCATCGGGAACACGTTTATGAAAAAAACAGCTTTCTTCTTTATTTTTTCGGCTTTTTTGGCGTCATGCACGCGGATTGTCGTCCCCGGCACGCATGAAACGGTCATCTTGCAGCACCCCGTCACGCGCGAGGTTTTCTATTGCGAATCGGACGAATACGTTTCCGCCGCCGTCTGCGCCGCCGAACTGGAAGACGAGGGCTTCGTCCGCCTGACGGACAAATCGGTGTTCGCCGGCAAAGACGACATGCTGCAAAAGGGATCGTACCCTCCGCGCCGCTACCGCGATCATCAGAACATTCCGCGCTGGTGACCGTCCCATGGTTGCGCGGATTTCAACGGTCGCTTTTTCCGGAATAGACGTCCTGCCCATTTCGGCGGAGGTTCACATCGCCAACGGACTGCCCGCCTTTACGATCGTCGGGCTGCCCGACAAAGCCGTCGGGGAAAGCAAGGAACGCGTCCGCGCGGCGATGAGCTCCGTCGGGCTGGCTCTGCCGTCGAAACGGATCACGGTCAACCTCGCCCCCGCCGACGTGATTAAAGAGGGATCGCACTTCGACCTGCCGATCGCGGTCGGTATATTGTGCACGATGGGCGTTTTGCCGCCAGAGCGGCTGGAAAACGTCTGCGTGATGGGCGAGCTGGGGCTGGACGGCAGAATCGCCGCCGTCGCGGGCGTCCTGCCCGCCGCGGTCGCCGCCACGGGGCGGAACGAAAGCTTCGTCTGCCCGAAAGCGCAGGGATCGGAAGCCGCGTGGTCCGGCAATCCCGACATCGCCGCCGTCGAAACGCTGTCCGAACTGATTTTGCATTTCAAAGAGGGCAAGCCCCTGCCCGCCCCCGTCCCCGGAAAAATCGACGCCCCCGCCGCCTTTGCCGACCTGCGGGAAATCAAGGGGCAGGAAAACGCCAAGCGCGCCGCCGAAATCGCCGCGGCTGGCGGACACAACCTGCTGATGATCGGTCCGCCGGGATCGGGAAAATCGATGCTGGCGGCGCGTCTGCCGGGGTTGCTGCCGCCGATGACCACCAAGGAAATTCTGGAAGTCAGCATGATTCATTCGGTCGCCGGACTGTTGCGCGACGGGCGGCTGATTACCGAACGCCCGTTCCGTTCCCCGCATCATTCTGCGTCGATGCCGGCTTTGATCGGCGGGGGGCAGAAAGCCAGACCGGGGGAAGTGTCGCTGGCGCACAAGGGCGTTTTGTTTTTGGACGAACTGCCCGAATTTTCGCGCGCCGCTTTGGATTCTCTGCGCCAGCCGCTGGAAACGGGCGAAGTGTCCGTCGCCCGCGTCAGCATGCACGTCACCTATCCCGCGCAGTTTCAGCTGATCGCGGCGATGAACCCGTGCCGCTGCGGCTATCTGGGGGTGAACGGTCAGGAATGTTCCCGCGCGCCGAAATGCGGCGACGATTACCAGTCGCGCATATCGGGTCCGATGTTTGACCGCATCGATCTGCATGTGGAGGTTCCCGCCGTCCTGCCGTGGGATCTGGCGAAAGCCGCCGACGGCGAATCCTCCGCGGCGGTCAAAGCGCGCGTCGCCGAAGCTTTGGACAGACAGCGCGCGCGGTATGAAAAGCTTTTCCCCGATTCCGGCGTCGTTAAAAACGCGCAGGCGTCGGGAAGCGTTCTGGAACAAAGCGTCCGGCTGTCGTCCGACGCGTCCGCCCTGCTGGTCAAAGCGGCTGAAAAAATGCGTTTGTCGGCGCGCGGCTACCACCGCGTTTTGCGCGTCGCCCGCACGATCGCCGATCTGGCGGGTTCGGACGGCGTCGCGCCCGCCCACGTCGCCGAAGCGCTGTCTTACCGCCGCATCGTCCACGGTCGGGAATGAAAGAAAGGAACAGTCATGGATTCGGGAAAGGAAAAATCGCTGAACTCGCCTTTGGTGCTGGTGGTCGACGACGACACGCGCCTGCGCAAACTGCTGCAAAAATTCCTGTCCGAAAACGGCTTTCGGGTTTTCACCGCCGCCGACACGCGCGAAGCCGGCGCCATGATGGACTGGTACGCTTTCGATCTGCTGGTCGTCGACGTGATGATGCCGGGGGAAACGGGCGTCGACTTCACCAAACGCCTGCGCGCGGAAAATCAAAACGTCCCCGTGCTGATTCTGACCGCGATGGGGGAAACCGGCGACCGCATTTCCGGATTGGAGGCGGGCGCGGACGACTATTTGCCCAAACCGTTCGAACCGCGCGAGCTTTTATTGCGGCTGAACGGGATTTTGCGCCGCGTGATGAGCAAGCCGCCCGAAAAACAGAAAGCCGAAGTCAAATTCGGAACGCACCGCTACGATTTGGACGAACACGTTTTATACCGCGGTTCGGAACGCGTGCGCCTGCCTTTGGCCGAATCGGCGCTGTTGCAGCTGCTGGCGGAGCGGGCGGGACAGGACATTTCGCGCGAAGAGCTGGCGCAAAAAACGGGCAACGAAACGAACCTGCGCACGATTGACGTGCAAATCACGCGCCTGCGCCGCAAAATCGAACCCGACGCGGGGACGCCGCGCTACATTCAAACCGTTCGGGGCAAAGGCTATTCCCTGATTCCCGATTAAAGGAGGATTCCGCTTTGGCTTTAAAGGACTTTATCCGTTCGGCGCGCCTGCGCTTTCTGCCGCGCGGACTGCTGGCGCGCGCGATGCTGATTCTGGTGCTGCCCGTCGTTTTGCTGCAAACCGTCAGCGGCATTCTGTTTTACGACAACCATTGGCAAAGCGTCAGCCGCCGTCTGGCTTTGGGCGTCGTTTCCGACATTCGCGGCGCGATGGCGCTGTACGAATCCTTTCCCTTTCCGACCGACCGCGAAACCGTTTTGCGGATCGTCCGTTCCACCGCCGGCGTGGACATTCGTTTTTTCGAACCGCGCGACGTCCCCGAAAAGATCAAAAACAGACCGAACGCCCGCACGGCGGAACTGGTCCCCGTTTTAAACGACATGGGGATCCCCTACGTTTTGCGCCACCTGCCCGAAGAACGCGGCGTCCTGGTCACGTTCTACGCCCCCGACTACACGGCGGAAGTGTCGATTCCCTATAAAAAATTCTTTTCGACGACGACATACGTTTTCGTCTGGTGGGCTCTGTTTTCGTCGCTGTTGTTCACGGGCATCGCGATGCTGTTCCTGCGCAACCAGATTCGCCCCGTCCTGCGTCTGGCGGAGGCGGCGAAAAGCTTCGGCACGGGACGCGACATCGACAAGAAATTCAAGCCGGAGGGCGCGACCGAGGTCCGGCAGGCCGCTATTTCCTTTTTGCAGATGCGGGAACGAATCCGCCGCCACATCGAAGAACGCACCCGCATGCTGGCGGGGGTGTCGCACGATTTGCGCACGCCGCTGACGCGCATGCGTTTGCAGCTGGCGATGATGGAACGGGACGAAAACATCGACGACCTGCTGGAAGACGTTTCCGAAATGGAACGCATGGTCAACGGCTATCTGGACTTCGCCCGCGGCGAAGGCAAGGAGAAAATCGAACCGACCGACATCGGCAGACTGATCGCCGACACGCTGGCGGGACTGCATAAAAACGGGCTTTCCGTGCGCTTTGCGCGCAACGCGGATCTGACCATGAACATACGGCGCAACGATCTGAAACGCTGCCTGTGGAATTTGGTGACGAACGCGGGGCGGTACGGCACGCGGATCGACGTCGCGATGACCGTTTCGGAAAAAACGCTGGAAATCGACGTCGAAGACGACGGTCCCGGCATTCCCCCCGCCAAACGCGACGAAGTGTTCAAGGCTTTTTTCCGCATGGACGAATCGCGCAATTCGGAAACGGGCGGCGTCGGACTGGGACTGACGATCACGCGCGACATCGTTCTGGCGCACGGCGGAAAAATCTATATGACGGACAGCGCGGCGCTGGGCGGACTGAAAGTCGTGATGCTGTTCCCGATTTAAAATCCGCCGCGCGGGTGACGAAAAAACTATCGCTTTTTTTGAAATTCGGTTACACTCTTGCCGTATCGGAATCGCTGGTGATTCCATCTAGAATTTTAGAGGTAAGGTAATGCAGACAAATTATACACCTGAAAAAACCCGAAACGAAAAGCTGATTTCGTGGGTTAACGAGATGGCTGCCCTGTGTCAGCCCGACGCCGTGCACTGGTGCGACGGTTCGAAAGAGGAAAACGACGCCCTGTGCGACCTGTTGGTCAAAAAAGGCACGTTCATCAAATTGAACGAACAGAAACGCCCGAACAGCTACCTTGCCCGTTCCAACCCGCGCGACGTCGCCCGCGTCGAAGCCCGCACCTTTATCTGTTCCGAACGCGAAATCGACGCCGGTCCCACCAACAACTGGGCGAACCCCAAGGAAATGAAAGCCAAACTGCATTCGCTGTTCAGCGGCTGCATGCACGGCAGAACGATGTACGTCATTCCGTTTTCGATGGGTCCGCTGGGATCGCACATTTCGAAAATCGGCGTTGAAATCACCGATTCGCCCTACGTCGTCGTGAACATGGCGATTATGGCGCGCACGGGACAAAAGGTTTTGGACATCATGGGCGAGGACGGCGCGTTCGTGCCGTGCATGCATTCCGTCGGCATGCCGTTGGAAAACGGCGCGCAGGACGTGACGTGGCCCTGCAACCCCGACAACACCTACATCACGCATTTCCCTGAAACGCGCGAAATCTGGTCGTTCGGTTCGGGTTACGGCGGCAACGCCCTGCTGGGCAAGAAATGTCTGGCTTTGCGCATCGCGACCGTTCAGGCGCGCGACGAAGGCTGGCTCGCCGAACACATGCTGATCGTCGGCATCGAAAACCCGCAGGGTGAAAAGACCTACGTTTCCGCCGCGTTCCCCAGCGCCTGCGGCAAAACGAACCTCGCCATGCTGATTCCGCCCGCGTCGTTCAAAGGCTGGAAAGTCTGGACGGTCGGCGACGACATCGCGTGGATCAAACCGGGGAAAGACGGTCGTTTGTACGCCATCAACCCCGAAGCCGGCTTCTTCGGCGTCGCCCCCGGCACGTCCGA
>DJRZ01000016.1 GCA_002440235.1 Alphaproteobacteria bacterium UBA6347 | reverse complement strand
TCAAATCCCGCAACCGTTTCAAAGCTCCGCCCGTCAACCGCATCGCGGGCTGTCCGGTCGGCAGACCGGCGTTTTCCATGTCGCGCCAGGAAACCCCTTGGCGCAGTCCCGTTCCCAACGCTTTGGAGCAAGCCTCTTTCGCGGCGAAACGCGCGGCGTAGGCGGACAGCCGCCTTTTCCCTGCGCGCGCGTCGCAAACCGCCTGTTCCGCGGGCGTGTAAATTCTGTCGCAAAAAGCTTTTCCGAACCGTTCGACGGATTTTTCAATCCGCCTGACGTCGACCAAGTCCGTTCCCACGCCGATGATCATGTCAATCCTGCGCGCGGCGGACGGAACTGATTCCGGGACTGGCGCGCAAAGCCGCCATGATGTCGTTCAGGTGGCGCACGTCGCGGACTTCGACGTCGACCGTCAAATCGAAAAACCCGAAAGTCCGTTCCAGAATGTTCAAATTGGCGATGTTGCCGTGATTTTTGGCGATCACGTTCGACAGCGTCGCCAGACTGCCGGGCTGGTTGACCAAAACGATGCGCAGACGCGAAACGTGGCTTTCGTTCGAAACGACGTCGTCGTTCCAGGACACGTCCAGCCAGCGTTCGGGCTCGCCCGCGAATTTTTCCAGCGTCGGGCAGTCGATGGTGTGAATGGTCACGCCTTTGCCCGTCGTGACGATGCCGACGATTCTGTCCCCCGGCAACGGGTGGCAGCATTTGGCGAAGCTGATCGCCATGCCGGGGATCAGCCCTTTGATCGGGCTTTGTTTTTTGCCCTCGACCTTGTCGCCGATTTTCTTGACGCCGCGTCTGACGGCGTCGACGGCGCGCTCCAGCCGCGACTTGTGTCCGGGAAAGACGGATTCGACGACGTCGTTCGGCAAAATGACGCCCTCGCCCACCGACGCGATCAAATCCTCAACCGTTGCCTGTTTAAAGTTCGTCAGAACGTTTTCAAGACTTTTGTCCGCGTATTCGTATCCCTCGTTTTTATAGGCGCGCTGCAACATCTGGCGTCCGACCTCCAGATACTGCTCGCGTTTTTGCGCGCGCACGAAACGGCGAATGGCGGCGCGCGCCTTGCCCGTCACGACGAAACGTTCCCATTCCGGCGACGGCGTCTGCGTTTTCGACGTCAGGATTTCCACCTGGTCGCCGTTGGTCAGCTCCGTGCGCAACGGGCGGATTTTGCCGTTGATTTTCACGCCGACGCATTTGTTGCCGACGCCCGAATGGACGGCGTAGGCGAAATCGATCGCCGTCGCGCCCTTCGGCAAAGTGATCAGATCGCCTTTCGGGGAAAAGCAGAACACCTGATCCTGATACATTTCCATCTTGGTATGTTCAAGGAATTCCTCGGGATTGTCGGACTGTTCCATAATGTCCAGCAATTCGCGCAACCAAGCGAACTGGCGTCCGTCCGTTTTGTAGTCGCCCTGTTTGTAGCGCCAATGCGCCGCCAAGCCGATTTCCGCGATTTCATGCATTTCCCGCGTGCGGATCTGGATTTCGATCTTGTGTTTTTCGGGACCGATGACCCCCGTGTGCAGCGATTTGTAGCCGTTGGGCTTCGGGGTCGAAATATAGTCTTTGTACCGTCCCGGAACCATCGGATATTTGGTGTGGACGATCCCCAGAACGTGATAGCAGTCGGCAACCGTCGGCACGATGATGCGAAAAGCCATGATGTCCGACAGCTGTTCGAACGTCGCGTTCTGCCGCTGCATTTTGCGCCAGATGGAATACGGCGTTTTTTCGCGCCCCGTGACTTCGCATTCGACGCCGCTGTCCTTCAAATCGTCTTTCAGCGCATCAATGATGCGCGCGACCAGATCCCCGCCCTGTTCGCGCAGGAACGACAAGCGCGTCGTAATGGATTCGTACGCTTCGGGATACAATTCCTTGAACGACAGCTCTTCCAGCTCGTTCTTCATTTCCTGCATGCCGATGCGTTCCGCCAGCGGCGCGTAGATTTCCATCGTTTCGCGCGCGATGCGCTGGCGTTTGGCGGGGTCTTTGTGGAATTTCAGCGTGCGCATGTTGTGCACGCGGTCGGCAAGCTTGACCAGCAGAACGCGAATGTCGTCCGACATCGCCAGCAACAGCTTGCGGAAATTTTCAGCCTGTTTCGTCTGGTCGGACTGCAACTGAATGCGGCTGAGCTTCGTCACGCCCTCGACCAGTTTGGCGACCTCTTCGCCGAACATTTCCTTGATGTCGTCGTAGGACGCCGCGGTGTCTTCGATCGTGTCGTGAAGCAACGCGGTCACGATCGACGCATAATCGAGCTTGTATTCGGTCAGAATGCCCGCGACTTCGACGGGGTGGGAAAAATACGGGTCGCCGGACGCGCGTTTTTGCGATCCGTGCATTTTGCACGCAAAGACGTACGCCCTGTCCAATCCCTCTTCATCGACATTCGGGTCATAGGAACGGACGCGTTCCACCAGTTCGAACTGCCTAAGCATGGCGACCTGCTTTTGGGAAAATTATTCTTCTTCGACCACTTCGAACGAACCGGATTCCGCGACGGCGGATTCGTTGTCGTTCAAATAGTTGTAATCGGGCAGATCGTTCAATTCGGGATCGGCGGCTTTGACGCTTTCGTCGTCGGCGGGCGCTTCCTCTTCCTTCACGTATTTCTGCATGCCCGTCACCAGTTCGTCCTCCAAAGCGCCGCAGTCGACTTTGTCTTCGGCGATTTCGCGCAAAGCGACGACGGAGTTTTTGTCGTTGTCCCGTTCGACGAACATCGGCGCGCCGGCGCCGATGTCTTTCGCGCGCTGGGCGGCGACCAAAACCAGATCAAAACGGTTGGGGATTTTTTCAACACAGTCTTCTACGGTAACGCGAGCCATTTTCATACTTCCAAAGTAAAGGTGTACACAAAAAACTTTTGGTTTCCCTTATACCGTCAAATCCGGCGACAATGCAAGCCCATTCTTCGCCCGCGTTCCATATTTTTGCGTCCGCCGCGCCCTGTCCGTAAAATCAGCTTGGCAGAATCGCTTTTTCGTTTTATTCTGTACCGGTTTTCAATTCCGGATAATTTACGAAAGGATATGTTTATGCGTTGCTATGCCGGTGAAAAAATCGCCCTGTTCATCGACGGGTCGAATTTGTATGCCGCCGCCCGTTCTTTGGGCTTTGACATCGATTACAAAAAACTGCTGGATTTCTTTTCGACCAAGGGGCGTCTGATTCGCGCGTTCTACTACACCGCTTTGGTCGAAGATCAGGAATACTCCCCCATTCGCCCGCTGGTCGACTGGCTGGACTACAACGGCTACACCATGGTCACGAAACCGACCAAGGAATTCACGGACGCCATGGGACGCCGCAAAATCAAAGGCAACATGGACATCGAACTCGCCGTCGACCTGATGGAAATGGCTGAAAGCATCGATCACGCCATTCTGTTTTCCGGCGACGGCGATTTCCGCAGTCTGGTCGAAGCCGTCCAGCGCAAAGGCGTGCGCGTGACGGTCGTTTCGACGGTGAAATCGCAGCCTCCGATGGTCGCCGACGAATTGCGCCGCCAAGCCGACCATTTCACGGATCTGTCCGATCTCGCCGCCGACATTTCGCGCGGTCCGCAACCGTCGAAAGACGAACCCGATTTCGTCAAAGAACAGTCCATGCTGTTCCGCGGCGCGGGGGAAAAGACCGACTATGTCCCCTGATTTCGTCTGCCCCGGGAAATCCTGCCGCCGCTGTCCGCGCCTGATTGATTTTCTGGCGGAAAACAGAATAAAGCACCCCGACTTTTTCAACGCGCCCGTGCCGTCTTTCGGCGATTTGAACGGCGAATTGCTGATCGTCGGTCTCGCCCCCGGATTAAAGGGCGCAAACCGCACCGGCAGACCGTTCACGGGCGACGCCGCGGGCAATCTGCTGTACGACGCTTTGATCAAATACGGATTCGCGACGGGCGAATACGCCGCCCGCCCCGACGACGGATTGAAGCTGGTCAACGCACGGCTGACGAACGCGGTGCGATGCGTTCCGCCGAAAAACAGCCCGAACGCGCAGGAAAAGAAAGCCTGCGGGGAATTTCTGGCGCGGGAAATCGCCGCCATGCCGAATTTGAAAATCATTCTGGCGATCGGCGGTCTGGCGCACGAGGTCGTCCTGAAAGTTCTGGGGCAGAAGAAAACGGCGTTCAAATTCGCCCACAACGCCCTGCATTCCTTCGACTGGCAAAGGCGTTCGTTAAAGCTGTTGGACACCTATCACACGTCGCGCTACAACGTGAACACCGGCACTCTGACGCCGGAAATGTTCGACAATGTTTTCAAGACGTTGACAAGCGAACTTAAAGTTTAATTCCAAGGATTTTCCTTGTTCGACACCGAACCGAACAGCCCGCCCGTCCGGTTCGGTTTTCTTTTGACCGCGCGATCCGCGCCGACGGACAACGCCTTGATTCTGGCGGACAAAGGCGGGTGCGTCGCGAACAGTTCCGCGAACGACGGAACGTCGACAATGCCGAACGCCTTTATTTCGGACGGCAGCCCTCGAACGTCCGCTTTTCCCAAAGCCCGCAAGGCGTCGATCATGTCGTCGGGCGATCCCAGCAAATCCGCGGCGCCCGCGTCGGCGCGGTATTCGCGGCGTCTGGAAAAGGCGCAGGTCAGAACGCTTGCCAGAATACCGAAAACGGCTTCGAAAATCCGAACCGTGAAATAATAGCCGAAACCGCCCGAAGACCGTTCGCGCCCGTCGCCGTTCCTGTTCGAATCAAGAAAAAGGGCGACCACGCGCGCGAAAAAGAACACAAACGTGTTCAAAACGCCCTGAACCAGCGTCATCGTCACCATATCGCCGTTTTTGACGTGCGACATTTCATGCGCCAGAACGGCGCGGATTTGCGGACGCGTCATGGATTGCAGCAATCCCGTCGACACGGCGACCAGAGCGTCGTCCCGAAACGCCCCCGTGGCGAACGCGTTGGCTGATCCGTCGTAGACGGCGACTTCGGGCATGCCGACGCCCGCTTTTCGCGCCAATTCGGCAACCGTCCGCGTCAGCCACGCCTCCGTTTCGTTTCGCGGTTCGGAAATCACGCGCGCCCCCATGGACATTTTGGCGATCGATTTCGACATCAGCAGGGAAATCACCGATCCCGCGAATCCGAACACCGCCGAAAAGCCCAGCAGCCGCGCGTAATCGATCCCCTCCGCCGTCAGCCAGCGGTCAACTCCCGTCAGGCTGATCAAAAAGCCGATCGTCAGCAAAACGACAAAGTTGACGCACAAAAACAATCCGATCCGTTTAATCATCGAAAATCCCCTTTTCGTCATTGTTTCGTTTTGACCGCTTTAATGATAAACGTCAGGCAAACCAAAGCAAAGCCTATTCCGCAAAACAGCGCGAAATGATAGGCGGACAGCGACGCCGTCCGTATATCCGCCCCGCCCGCCAGAGCGTTTTGGCGGTACGTTTCGTACAATCCGACGGAAACGACGCTGCCCGCCGCGATGCCGGTGTTGCGGAACAGCGACAGAATGCCGCTCGCCATGCCAGTGCTGTCTTTCGGCGTCGCGTTCAAGATGACCGTGTTGACGGACGGCTGGAAAAGCGCGTTTCCGACGCCCATCACGATTTGCATGGCGACCAGCGACCAAACGGCGGCGTTCATGCCCGCGAACGTAAAGGCGAACAGCCCCGTTCCCAACAAAATCATGCCCGCGAACATGCGCTTTTTCGGCGAAAGCGTTCCCGTCGCGACCGCCGTCATCAGATAAAACAGCGAAAACGGCAGAATCAGCAACCCTGTCAGCGTCGGCGAATTGCCCAGCACCTCTTGCGAATAAAACGGAAAGATCACCGTGTTCGGGTACATTGCCGGGTACGAAAGCATCAACGCCAGATTGCTGAACAAAAACACGGGCTTTTCAAACAGATGGAAACTGACCAGCGGCGCGGCGGCGCGTTTTTCGTGACGAACGAAAAACGTCATGAAAACCGCCGCGACAACGGCGCACGCCCCCGTCCGGACGGACAAGATTCCCCAGGACGGCGCCTGCGCGACGGCGAACAACAGCGACGCGACGCCGATCATCAGCAATATCGTTCCTTTGACGTCGATGCGGACTTTTTCAGCAGTTTTTCCGACCGGCAGAATCCGCAACGCGGGCAAAAAAGCGGCGAAAGACAGCGCGCACCCCGGAATGAAAATCGCGCGCCACGACGACGAGTCCAGCAAAAAACCGCCGATCGACGGCGCGGTCATGCCCGCCAAATGCGTCACCGCCCCCAAAAATCCCAAAGCTTTTCCGCGACTGCGCCCTTTGAACACGCCCGAAACGATGCTGAACGAATTGGAAATCAAAATCGCTCCGCCGACGCCCTGCACGGTTCGCGCGAACAGCAAAACGCCGAAGTTGACCGCCGTGCCGGACAGCAAAGCCCCCGTTCCGAACACCAGAAATCCGCAGGCGTACAGTTTCCTGCGGCTGACGCCGTCGCCCAATCTGCCGAAAAAAGTCAGCAGACTGGTCAGGACGATCTGATAGGACAGCATCACCCATTGCACGGCGGACACGGGCAGATCGAACGCCTGCGAAATTCTGTACAAAGCGATGTTGACGGACGAAAAGTCCAGCATGCCGATGAAATTCCCCAGCGACGTCACCGCAAAGATGACCCACTTGACCGATCCGATGTGCATTGCGTTTTCTCCGTCAGATTTTTTCGATTTGGAAATCTTCTTCGTATTCGACGTTGTGGCGCAGTCCGCGGTAATGGTTCAGCCCCAGAATGCGCGACGCGTAGTCGATGTTTTTAACCTGAGATTTGTACAGGTTGATCAGTTTTCTTTTTTCGTCGACCGCGTCCGAAAAGTCGACATAGTGCGTCGGCGCCGCCAAAGTGTTCCAGATTTCGTAATAAACGACCCGTCCGCCGAACGGACGCGTGCGCGCCAGCCGTTTGAACAGACAGGAAACGGCGGCGTGATCCTTGTGCATATCCATCGGGTGCGGCATGAAAACATAGTCGTATTTTTCAAAATCCAGCGTCGAAAAATCCTTGAACCGATCAATGACTTTGCCGTCTTCGAAATTCATCATTCTCACGCTTTTAACCGCGTAGCGCGACATCACGTCCTCGAATTCCCTCTTCCGGATTTCAGCCATTTCGGCGGGATCGACCGCGCTGTCGCCGTGCCGTCCGTCCGTCAGCAGGACGACGTCGCACTGCGCCCCGTATTTCAGCAAAAAACCGCCGCAGCCGATCGTTTCGTCGTCGGGGTGCGGTGCCAGCAGCAGGACGCGGTCGTCCGGCTTTAATTCCAGCGGGCGCGCCTTTTTGAAATCGGGCATTTCGTAACCGTGAATTTTCTTTTGAAACCAGAGTTTCAGCTTTTTCATTCCCATGGCGTTTTCCTTCCGTTCGATCGTTTGAAAAATATCAAAAGATTTCGCCTTTTTCAATAAAGGCTTAATTTTTTCGACCTATGCTACGGGTAATTCCGACAACAAACCGCACAATGAAAGGTTGACGACTATGAAAAAGATTTTACTGGCTACGGTATTCGGACTGACCGCCTTTTCCGCGCAGGCGCAGGAACAGGTCGCGGACAGCCGTTCGACGACGCCGATGGCGGACATGACCAACCCGTTTTACATCACCGACCACGGTTTTATGACCGATTCCCGCATCGGTTACAGCCGTGAAAAGCTGAACGCCTCCGTTCGCGCGCCCGCCCGCCAGACCGGTTATCCTTTTCTGACGGACGCCCACAGCTTCAAGGCGTCCGAAACGCTGACCTACGGCATCACGGGTACCTGGGCGGTGTACGGCTCGCTGGGCTACGACTGGACAAAGAAATACGGCGCGGCGTCGTTTGACGTGTGGGATTGGACGATCGGGACGAAAATCAACACGATTGAAGACGTGTGGCGCGTCCAAATCGGCGCGGACGTGACATGGTCCGACTATTCCAAATGGAAAAAAGTCAAAAACGAAGACCGCAAAGACACCCATTTGTATGTGATGGCGGGAACGGAAACAGGTGAAAACGTGTTCGGCTATACGCGTTTGGACTACCACACCATCGATTTCGGATCGGAACAGCAGTACGACCGCTACGACGTCACGGGCGCGCTGCACATCACGCCGTCCGGAACGACGACCGCCGACGTCGGTTTGCGTTTCGGCTGGGACACGCTGAAAGGCGCGCGCAGCCGCGATTTGACGTTCTTGGCGGGCGGCTATCTGAACGTTTATAAAAACATGGCTTTGGGCTTGAACGCCGATTACGTCTTAGCCAGCTCCAACAACATCAAAGGTTACGGCTCCCCCGACAACCAAGGCGCGTATTCGTTGGAGTTCAACATTAAATACGAATTTTAACATATTGAAACAAATAGAAAAGACGGGCTGAAAAACCCGTCTTTTTTGGTGTCCGCCCTCGAAAGAAAACGGGTTGCAATTCCTTGCAACCCGTTTGAATACCGTTTTTCGAACGATTAACGTTTCGAGAACTGGTAGCTGCGGCGCGCTTTCGCTTTACCGTATTTTTTACGTTCGACGACGCGCGGATCGCGGGTCAGGAAGCCGGCGCGTTTCAGCGCGGTGTGCAATTCCGGTTCGAAATTGTCCAAGCAACGGCTCAGCCCGTGACGGACGGCGCCCGCCTGACCGGACAAACCGCCGCCCGTGACCGTCACGACGACGTCGAACTGACCGACGCGGTTCGTGACTTCGAACGGCTGATTGATGATCATGCGCAGAACGGGACGCGTGAAATATTTTTCAACGGAAACGCCGTTGATCGTCATTTTGCCCGAACCCATTTTGATCCAGACGCGGGCGCTGGCATCTTTGCGGCGACCCGTAGCGTAAGCGCGACCGAATTTGTCTTTTTTCGGTTCACGGACAACGACCGTTTCGGCGACAGGAGCGGCGACCGTCGCGGCCATTTCTTTTTTCAAATCTTCCAAGCCAGCCATGGATTACTTCCTTTTGTTTTTGGGGTTCAAAGCGGCGACGTCCAGAACTTCGGGGCTCTGAGCGGCGTGCGGGTGTTCGGCGCCGGCGTAGACGCGCAGATTCGTCATCTGCTTGCGACCCAGCGGGTTGCGGGTGATCATGCGTTCGACGGCTTTGATGATCACGCGTTCGGGGTGTTCGCCCGCGATGACCTTGCCGGCGGTGACGCCCTTGATGCCGCCCGGGTGACCGGTGTGGCGGTAGTACACTTTGTCGTCCAGCTTGTTGCCGGTCAGGTGCACTTTTTCGGCGTTGATGATGACGACGCAGTCGCCGCAGTCAACGTGCGGAGTGAAACAGGTTTTGTGCTTGCCGCGCAGAATTTTGGCGACAATGCTTGCCAGACGTCCCAAGACCAAATCTTCGGCATCGATCAGATACCATTTCTTTTTGACTTCAGACGGCTTAACGGATAAGGTCTGCATTTAGATTTTCCTTACAGTTACAGTTTAAAAACTGGGATAAAGTTATCTTGTCCCGTTCGATATGTCAACATTTTTTATCAACAAAAAACGCAACAAAATCAATATGATAAAATATTGGTATTATTTTACCCACACGAAACGCGGCGACCGCCGGGGCTTTCGGGCGAAAATTTGAAAAACAAAAAAGCTTTCTTTTCGCCGCCGCCCCCATTATAATGACGCCACGTCTTTTATATAAGGAGTTGCCATGTCCCCGAAAATCGCCTTTGTCATTCCCTGCTACAACGAAGCCGCGACCATCGCAGACGTCGTCGCGCAGGCAAAGGCGGCGTTGCCCCGCGCGGACGTTTATGTGTACGACAACAATTCGACGGACGGTTCCGCCGACATCGCGCGCAAGGCGGGCGCCATCGTCCGCCGCGTTCCGCAACAGGGCAAAGGGAGCGTCGTGCGCCGCATGTTCGCCGACATCGACGCGGACGTCTACGCCATGGCGGACGGCGATTTGACCTACGACGTCAAGGAAACGCCCCGGCTGATCGATTTGCTGATCGACGGACGGAACGACATGGTCGTCGGCACGCGCGTCGAAACGGTCAAAGAGGCATACCCTTTGTTCCACCGATTCGGAAACGCTTTTCTGACGGGACTGGTTCGGGTGCTCTTCGGCATCAGGCAAACGGACATGCTGTCCGGTTTTCGCGTGTTTTCGAAACGTTTTGCAAAAACCTTTCCCGCGCGGTCGAACGGTTTTGAAATCGAAACGGAACTGAACGTCTTTACGGCGATGAACAATCTGCCGTTTGCCGAGGCGCCGACCGATTATTTCGCGCGTCCCGCCGGATCGTTCAGAAAACTGTCGACGTTCAAGGACGGCTTTAAAATCGCCGTGATGATCGCCCGTTTGATTATGGCGGAACGTCCCGCCCTGCCCTTCGGCGTTTTGTCTTTTTCATGCCTGTGCGCCATGGGGATCGGATTCTGGTTTTACCCCGACGCCGTTTTGACTGAATGCTGGCTGTTCTGCGGTTTTTGGTTTTTCCTGTTTTGCGCGGTTCTGTGCGGCGGTTTGACCCGCGCCAAACGCGAAGCCGTCCGCCGGTCCTATCTGTCATTCCCCTTTGTCGACACAGCCGAATAAATTTGATTTTTTAAACCTTTTGCGCCATAGTCTGAACCATGAACACGGAAAGCAACAACATTTCGACTTCTTTCGCCCCCGACGTCCCTTTTGACAAGGAAAGGGACGTTCCGTTCGGCGTCGCCATTCAAATCGATCTGGACGACAACGGCGGCGTCGTCGCACTGCGTTCGTTTTACGAAGCGGCGCAATTCGCGACAGACGAATTGAAGGCGTGGCACGACATCATCGGTTCGGAAACGTCGGACAAGCCGTTCATTCAGAAGATCATCGATTTTCAACTGCAAACGCCGAAATCCATTCTGGCGGCGGCGACGGGCGTTTTGAACGGCGAAATGACGTCCGCCGAGGGTTTCACCGTTATCCGCAAGGATTTGAACGCCTATCTGTGTTGCAAATGCGTTCATTCGACGGGCACGCTGGGACAGATGGCGGCGATCATGTACCGCTACGAACCCATGCTGATGGGGTTGCTGGCGGGGGCGACCGGCGCGGCGCAACTGTCGGACGCCGCCGGTTTCAGTTCGTCCGCCGACGCCGAAAGCTTTACGTTCGGCTACGCGTTCACGCTGCAGTTCAGAACGAACGTCCGCCCCGAAATGCTGGACGGCAAGATTTCGGAAACCCTGCGCAAAATCAACGGCATCATTCGCCGCGTCGAAATGGCAGAAAAACAGCTGAAACCGCTTGAAAACGAACATTTCGCCCTGCAGCAGGGGATCGAGGACGCCTCGCGCCAACTGCAATCCTACCGCAACGATGTGTCCGAATACATTTCCCAGCTGGTCGCCGAAATCAAGCAAACGTCGGACAGCGCGGTCAACGCGATGTGGGAACAGCTGAACCTGATTCAAAACGATCACGAACGCCAGCTCGCCGCCCTGCGCCAAAGCGTCGCCAGCAGAATCCGTTACGGAACGGCGCTGGATTACTGGAACGCGCAACTGACGCAAAACCAGACCAAAGCCAACCAGATGACGGGCTGGTACGTGATTTCGGGGCTGTTCCTGATCGTCGCCGTTTTGAGCATCGTCACGACGATTTCGTTTAAAATGTCGAACATTTCCGCGTTTATGAGCATCGTCACCCTCGGCGTGCCGACTTTGGTCGCGTGCGGGCTGATGTACATGCTGATTCAGACGCGCGCCAGATACGAACGCGCGGTCGAAACGGCGCAGGAAAAAGTGACGCTGCTGGAAACCTTGGCGGCTTTGGAAACCGAAGGAAAAGCCAAAGACGAAGACCGCGCCGGCATTTTGGAAAACGTTTTCAAAACGACGGGGACGCCCGCCGCCTCCCCCGCTTCCGCGGTTCAGGCTTCCGTTTCCGCCGTTGCGGAAAACGCGGAAGACGCGCAAAACTAAAAAAGAAACACTAAAACAGAACAAGGCGTTTTACCTTTACGGCAAAGCGCCTTGCTTTTGTTTGGAAACAGAAAGATTTTACATTTGAAAAATCCCCCGCGGCGTTTTCACCGCCGCGGAGATCGTTTTACGAACGCGCCGATTTTAAAACGCCGGCGATTTTTTCCATATCGGCGTCGGAATCCAGTTCCTCAATCGTTTTCGGCAGTTTGACGCGCCAGTTCGGATACTCGTCCGTCGTCCCCGGCATATTCATCTGTTCGATTTGGCGCAAGACGTCTTCCAACTGAACCAGAAACACCTGACACGGCGCCTGCGCCAGATAGGTATAGACCTTTTCGACCATTTTCGGCGGCAACGCTCCGTTGATTTGCGATTCAAAGTTTTCGGATTCGACGAACCACAAGCCGGCGCGCGACAGGGCTTCGACCAAAGCGAAACGGTCGTTGCGGCGTTCGTCGCGGACGAACCGTTCTTTTCGTTCGTCCATCAGCCCGATCTTGCGCGCGACGTCGATGTCGTCGCCCGTCCACCAGCCCGTCAGGGTCGGCATGTCGTGCGTTCCCGCCGCGACCAAAGCCGATCGCGGATAATCGGCGGGCGGAATGTAGCGTCCGTCCGGCGCGCGTTCATAACGGCAGACGCGGAACGACAAAATCCCCGCTTCCGCCAAAGCCTCGCGGAAAAACTCCGGCACGACGCCCAGATCTTCGCCGACGACAAGGCATTTGTTGCGGTGACTTTCCAAAGCGACGATGCCCACCATATCTGCGAACGGATACAGCACGTACGCCCCCGCGACGCCGTCCGGAATGCAGAACAGGCGCGCCAATCCCATAACGTGGTCGATGCGCACGGCGCCCGCGCGTTTCATATTCGCACTTAAAATGCGGCGGTACGTCGCGAACGCCTCCCGTTTCATCGCTTCGGGACGCATGGGCGCGACCCCCCAGCGCTGACCGTCCGCGTTGAACATGTCGGGGGGTGATCCGATGCTCAGATCCACGGCGAACAAATCCTGCGCGCCCCACGTTTCGGCGCTTTCCGCCGCGACGCCGACCGCCAGATCCTGGTACAGACCGACGCCCAGCCCGACCCGTCCGCACGCTTCGGACGCGGCTTCGAACTGCGCGTCAGCCAGCCAGAACAGGTATTTGAAATAGCGGATTCTATCGGCGTTCGCCTTGGCGAACTTTTTAACCTGCGCCGTATCGGGCGACGCGTAGCCCGCCCCCCACGATTTGAAACCGACGCCTTTTTTCTTTCGCGCGAAATATTCCGCCAGCACCTGATACAAAGCGGCGTTTTCCAGCTCCGCCCCGCCTTTTTCGCAAAAGGCGTCAAAGGCGGTGGACCCCGCAAATTCGGAATACAAAGCTTCGAACGCTTTGGATTTCAATTCGCCGACCAGCGCGTAATCAACCAGACGGGAGGCGCGCGCTTTCGCCAATTTTGCCTGAAAATCCGCATCAGCCAGCAAAGCTTGCAGCTTTGCGGATTCCCGCGCGCCGTCGACAGCCGCCACGTCGATGTAAAGCGGGTTCAGGAACATGCGCGACGACGAATAATACGGGCTTGCCGTTTCGACGTTCGCCATAAAAGCGACGTTGATCGGATTGATGCCCAGAATGTCCGCGCCGAACCGCCGCGCCACGCCAGCCATTTTTCCCAGATCGGTGAAATCGCCTATGCCCCAGTTTTCCGCCGACCGCAAAGCGTACAGCTGCAACGGATATCCCCATGGCTTGCCGCCCGCGCGCATCATTTCGGGCTGATAACATTTCGTCGGCGCGACGATCAAAGCCGTCGTCCGTCCGTCCGCGGGCAGATCGGGGCTTTCGACCGCCAAAGAATGATAGCCCAAGACTTCGGGCAGTTTCAAAACCAGCTTCAACCGTTCAAATTCGCTGTTACCGTCGATTTTTTCCAATTCGTCGGGAATGAATCGACCGGAGGTTCGCTCGCCCGTTTCCAGCGTCAGAACATAGTCGACCGCGGACCGACCGTTCCCCCCGCGAACGGTGACGGGAACGTCAACGACGCCCTTTTCGACGCGGGCGACGACGACGAACGGCAAAGCGCGCTTGAACGGTTCTTCCGAAACGGATCGCAACGTTTTTTCCGCATTTTCGGGGGTCGACGCGTCATAGCCCAAAGCGCCCAGCAACGCTTTTTTCGTTTCAAACGACGTCGTGTAAGTTCCGCCCTCCGCCTCGAATTCGGGTAAAATTCCCGCCTTTTCCGCCAAGAGGTCGACTGTTTGCGTATAATCCAGATCCACTTTCAATCCCCATTAAACCAGACGGGTGAAGCCGTCTTTATCCTGTTCTTTTTCCAAATCCGCCAAAGTCGCGACGGGTCCCATCGGACCGTACGTCATAAAGTCCAGCTTGTCCAAATCGTCGGTCGTCGCCATCAGACGGGCGCTTTGCGCGTTTTGATAGACTTTGCCCAAAACGCCGGCGACGCCGGAACGCGCCAGCATGACCGTTTCCTCGTCGGGCATCGGCGCTTCGAACACCAAAACGGACCACGCCGGCACATCGTACGTGTCGCCCGATTTAAACGTTTCGTCCTTGACGACGGGCGCGTCGCGCGACGTGTCCAAAATCAAATTCCACGTCGTTTCCTTTTCCGTTTCGGGCAACAGCCATTCGATGGCGTCGCCGCCCGCGTTCAAAACGATAAAGAAATGATTGTCGGGATAGAACTTGCCCTCTTCGTTGCAAAACGCGACGCTGAGCGAACCGGAAATCAGCGCGGAAAGACTTTGCGCGTAGGCTTTGCCCCAGTCGGCGTCCGCCATTTCCAACCCCTCGGGCGTGAACCAGGTGATGTCCTTTAACGGCGAATCCCCCATTTTTCTGCCCGTGTAGTAACGCTTGCGCCGGAAAACGCGGTGCGACAGACGCAATTTAATCAAAAAGCGCACGAAATCGCGGAAAGCGTCGTCCTGTTCGTCGATCCGTCCCCAGTTCAGCCAGCTGATCGGACTGTCCTGACAATAGGCGTTGTTGTTGCCCTTTTGCGTACGGCAGAACTCGTCCCCCGCCGTAATCATCGGCACGCCCAGCGACAGCATCAGCGTCGCCATCATCGCGCGCATTCTTTTGCGGCGCAGAGCCAGAATTTCCGGATCGTTCGTTTCGCCTTCGACGCCGCTGTTCCACGATTTGTTGTCGTTCGACCCGTCGCGGTTGCCCTCGCCGTTCGCTTCGTTGTGCTTTTCGTTGTAGCTGACGACGTCGTTCAGCGTAAAGCCGTCGTGCGCCGTAATGAAATTGACGCTGGTCCAC
Source organism: Alphaproteobacteria bacterium UBA6347 (assembly GCA_002440235.1). Taxonomy (GTDB): domain Bacteria; phylum Pseudomonadota; class Alphaproteobacteria; order CAAGCB01; family CAG-977; genus UBA11549. The sequence goes on along the minus strand of DJRZ01000016.1, from coordinate 1,882 downwards.
GGGTGGCGTCCGCGATAGCCGAACGTTTCGCTAGACCCCGTCAGGCGCGACGCCAGATTGCCGATCTGCCCCTTGTCGCCTTTCCAAAACAGGCGCGTCGTATCGCGGAAACGGTCGTTCCATTCCGACCACCCCGGCGGGAAAGCCCCGACCTGATAGCCGCCCAGTCCGATGTCCCACGGTTCGGCGATCATTTTGACGCGCTGCAAAACGGGATCCTGCTGAACGGCGGTTAAAAATCCCGCCGTGTTCGTAAAGCCCGTTTTCGTGCGCGCCAGCGTCGGCGCCAGATCGAACCGGAATCCGTCGACGTGCATCTGTTCGACCCAATAGCGCAGGGAATCCATCACCAGCTGAATGACGCGCGGGTGTTCGACGTTAAAAGACGCCCCGCAGCCGGTCGTATCCTCGTAATAACGGGGATTGTCGGCGCGCAGACGGTAATAGACGGCGTTGTCGATCCCGCGGAAAGACAGCGTCACCCCCATCTGGTTGCCTTCGCCCGTATGATTGTACACGACGTCCATGATGACCTCGATGCCCGCTTCGTGGAACACGCGCACCATGTTTTTGACTTCGTTCGGATCCGTACCGGACATATAGGACGGGTGCGGCGCGAAATAGCACATCGGGTCGTAGCCCCAATAGTTGCGCAATCCGGATTTGATCAGGTGGTTTCCCGTGAAAAAAGCCTGAATCGGCAGAAACTCCACCGCCGTCACGCCCAGCTTTTGCAAATAGTCGACCGCCTGTTTTGCCCCCATACCGGCGAATGTCCCGCGGACGCGGGCGTCGATTTCGGGGTGGCGGAACGTGAATCCCTTCAAATGGGTTTCGTAAATGATCGTGTCGTACCAATGCGTGTTCGGCTTGGCGTCCGCGCCCCAGTTGAACGAGTCGTCGACGACGCGGCATTTCGGCACATAAGGCGCGCTGTCGCGGCGGTCGAAAGACATGTCCGCTTTCGGGCTTCCCGCGCGGTAGCCTTGCATGGTCTCGTGAAAAATCAGGTCGCCCGCGATCGATTTCGCATACGGATCGAGTAACAGCTTGTTGTGGTTGAACCGATGTCCGCGTTCGGGGTCGTAAGGACCGAAGACGCGGTATCCGTACAGCACCCCCGGCGCGACATCGGGCAGATAGACGTGCCAGACCTCGTCCGTCCGTTCGGGCATGGCGATACGCTGGATTTCGTTGCGCCCCGTTTCGTCGAACAGGCACAGCAAAACCTTTTCGGCGTTTGCCGAATAAAGCGCGAAATTGACACCTTTGCCGTCCCAAGTCGCCCCCAGCGGATAGGGGCGACCCGGCAAAACGCGTATTCCGGTAGGCATGGGGCGTTGTTACTCCGTATCAGCGTTGCAGAACGAACATCACCGTGGACAGGGGCGGAACGGTGATCGAAATCGAATACGGGCGGTTGTTCCAGCCCTCTTCGGTCGCGTTGACGCCGCCCATGTTGCCCATGCCGCTGCCGCCGTAAATTTCGGCGTCCGAGTTGAAAACCTCGACATAGCGTCCGTTTTCGGGAACGCCGACTTTGAAGTTTTCACGCGGAACGGGGGTGAAGTTCGACACGACGACGACCATTTCGCCCGAATTTTTGGCTTTGCGGATAAAGGTGAAGACGCTTTCGTCCGCGTTGTCGGCGTCGATCCATTCGAAACCTTCGGGATTGTAGTCCAATTCGTACAAAGCGGGCGTGTCGCGGTAGATTCTGTTTAGATCGCGCACGGCGTTCTGCACGCCGCGGTGCATCGGATCGTTCAGCAGATGCCAGCTCAGCGAACCGTTGTAATCCCATTCGCGGTCCTGCGCGAACTCGCCGCCCATGAACAGCAGCTTTTTGCCGGGGAAACCGTACATAAAGCCGTAGTACGCC
>DJRZ01000009.1:51943-52129 GCA_002440235.1 Alphaproteobacteria bacterium UBA6347 | reverse complement strand
TCATTTCGTCGTCGGTCATTTCCTCGCCGAATTTCATCGACAGTTCTTCAAACCGTTTCAACAAATCGCGCGTTTCCCCGCACCCGTCCATGACGTTTTCCATGACGTTTTTGTTCGGATCCAGCTGCGGTTCCTGCGGCAGATAGCCGACGCTGGCGCCTTCCGCCGCCCAAGCTTCGCCGTTGA
>DJRZ01000009.1:42054-51900 GCA_002440235.1 Alphaproteobacteria bacterium UBA6347 | reverse complement strand
GTGGATTTCCCCGCGCCGTTCGGACCCAGAACGCCGATTTTCGCCCCCGGAAAGAACGACAGCCAGATGTTGTGCAGAACCTGTTTTCCGCCGGGGTAGGTCTTGGACAGGTTTTTCATAACGTAAATATACTGGTACGCAGCCATTTTAATCCTCTTGATAGAATGAATTTCAGGCTGTTATACCAGACGCGGCGCGTTCTTCAAAGGAAAATAAGCTTATTCGCCTTTCTCTTCGCCGCGTTTGAATACCAGTTTTTTGCCGTCCGACGTCGTCAGCGTCAGGGTGTCGCCGCGTCTGTCGAACGCGACGACCTTGTCCAGCGTTTGCAAAAATTCGCGTTCCGCCTGCATCAACGGCTGGGGACCCATCATCATAGTCGCCCCCGCGTTTTCCAGACGCAGTTTGCCGCCGTCGGCTTTGTACGATCCGAAATAGCGGTTGACGGCGGCTTTGCCCGCAAAACGGCTTTCCGCGGGGGTGAAGCCGATCGAAATTTCCGCGTCGTTCATCGCGTTTTGCAACAAATAAACGCGGTCGTCCAGCGGTTCGGTCGACACGGCGTTCGAACAGGCGGACAGCAGGCAGACGGAAAGGGCGGTCAGCAGTTTTTTCATGGCGTTTTCTCCTACGGGCGTTGTTTTTGTCGTTAAAAGCATTGTCCGACTTTTCGCGGCAAAAGGCAAGCGTTAACGCCCGCCTCCGCCTCCGCTGCCGAAACCGCCGCCGGAAAAGCCTCCGCCGCCCGACCCCGACCGCGACGGGGGCGCGCAAGCCGTCGACGCGCAGGAATTGAAACCGCCGAAATCGGACGCGCCGAACCGTCCGCCCGAATACCACGACGGGGCGTATCGCGTCATGTCGGTCAGGCGGCGCATTTTATTCTCCCATTCCTTTTCCAGCCCGAACAAAACGGCGTAGGGCAGCAGCCGTTCCATTTTAGCGCAGTCCATGGGCGCGGGGATTCCCGTGTCGACCGCCTTTAAAAACATTCTGACGCCGTCCGTATGGGCGGAAACGTCCTGTCCCCGCCGCGTCGGACGGACGATCAGATGCGCGTAAATCAAAACCGCCAATCCGCCCGCCGCATAGAAAACCAAGGCTTCGCGAACGTCGGGATTCGCCGCGGCGGCGGTCAGCGTCGTCATTGAAAAATGAAAAGCGACGAACAAAAGAATGAAAACGGGCGCGAATTTGAACGTCCGCGTCGCGATCATCGCCAGAACGTCCCGACAGGCGGGAATTAAAAAGACCAGATAAACCGCCAAAAGCGCGATTAAATGCGGGGCGTCCGCCCGCCACAGCAAAAACGCCGCCAATCCCGACAGCAGAGCCAGCGCGCCGGCGACCATTCCGCGGTTCGCGGCGAAACAATCCGCCGTCCGCGCCGCCAGAAAATTTTTCAACGCTTTGCGGCACAGGTTCATTTCGGAGGAATATTTCCGTTCCAAACGCACGGGAAAACGCAGGTTTTTATCAAGGATCTTTTCTTCGCCGTTTTTTGGGGCGCGCGCCTTTTCGATCAGAAAATCGTCTTCGCCGTCGGAACGTATTTTCAAAAATCCGGAAACGCCGCCTTGCAGCAAAGCGGCGGACAGGATTGAGCCGTCGTCGCGTCCGTAACTGTCGACAAAACGCGCCATCGCGGGGGTGACGTCGGGAAGGACGTCAAAACGCGGCATGACGGTCGGTTTTTCGGGGTCTTTGCCGTACAGCGCCCAGGTGACGATCAGATAAGCCAGTAAAATCAACGCGGACAGCCGCGCCGGGAATCGGTCGCGCAAGGGGATCGGTAAGGCGTCAACAAATCCCTTTTCAAATCCGACGGCGACGGTCAGCCCTTCGTTCGGATTTAAATAAGCGGCTGAAAAAACGCCCGTTTTTTGATCGAAAGCGGCGGGCGTTTTGCTTCCCCGTTTTCCGACGTAGCTCGCGGTTTGCAGAACTTTCGCGCCGTTCGGGACGATGACGCGGGCGGACGCTTTTTCAATCGGAAAAGCCCAATCGTTGCCCGTGGCGTTCCAATAGATTTCGTCGTAGCCGTCGAACGCCCGCACCGTGTTCAACGCCCGATAGGTGATTTCAAACGTGTACGGTCCGTTCCGCGGCAAAAGTTCGTCCGTCCCCGTGTTGACGCGTAAACGCCCGTTTGTCTTTTCCGCGAACCACGGTTCGGGTTTCCCGTCGCGCTTGACCGACAGGACGCGGTAGTCGACGCCCCGCGTCAGCGGCAGGTCGCGGTAAATGCCGCGTTTGATCCGCCGTCCCTCGCGGTTGACGGTGATCCGTTCCGACACGGTGACGGACGCGTCCGATTCGACCCGAATCGTCGATTCAAAATTCTTTATCATCTCGCATTCCGCGGCGGCGGAAAACGAAAACAGCCAAACCAGCGCGAACAGCAGAAACTTTGCGGGGCTAGAAAGAAACGGCGACATTTTCCTTTTCCCGATCGTCGATGTCAAAAAATTCGCGTTTGGCAAAGCCGAAGTTTTTGGCGATCAGGTTCGACGGGAACGTGTCGATCGCCGTGTTCAAATCGCGCGCCGTCGCGTTGTAATAGCGGCGGGCGTTTTGCAGGTCGTCTTCGATTTTTTCCAGCGACTCCTGCAGCTTGGCGAAATTCGCGCCCGCTTTCAATTCGGGGTAGCTTTCTCCCAGCGCGAACAGCGATTTCACTCCTTGCGACAGGTTGCTTTCGGCTTTGGCGACATCGGCGGGGGCGGACGCGTTCATCGCGGCGTTTCGCAATTCAATGACGTTTTCCAGCGTCGATTGTTCGTGTTTGGCGTATCCTTTAACACATTCGACCAGATTGGGGATCAGGTCGCGGCGGCGTTTCAGCTGGACGGCGACGCCGCTCCAGCCCTCGTCGCAGCGGTTTTTCAGACGGACGAAGCGGTTGTAAAGAAATACGGCGTAAAAAACGATCGCGGCGGCGACGGCAAGGACGGACATGGGCGTATCCTTTATTATAAATTGAAACTCCGGTCAGAATAGCCTAGTTTTAAAAGCGGAAAAACAAAAATCGGAGACGGACATGTATAAAAACATCGAAAAGCAGAAAGTCCTGAATCTGGCTGATTTGGTCGATTACCAAGCGGGACAAGTCGTCAGCAGGACTTTGGTTCAAAACGAACTGGTCGGCGTGACGCTGTTTTCGTTCGACAAGGGCGAGGAGATTTCCGCCCACACCGCGGGCGGCGACGCGATGGCGACGGTGCTGGACGGCACGGGGCGGTTCACGGTCGGCGGGGACGAATTCTTTTTGAAAAAAGGCGAAACGCTGATTATGCCGAAAGGAATCCCGCATGCCGTTTTCGGCGAGGAACGGTTCAAAATGCTGCTGACCGTGTCGTTCTGACAACCCGCCGCGGCGCCGTTTCCGAACGGCAAAAAAATGAACGAACGTGTAGAAAAAGATTGCTTTTTGCGGCTGTCTGATTTATATAGCTAATCGTGAAACAAATCACGATTTGCCGATTCCCGGGCGCAGGCGCGGGGCGGTCATCTTGAACAAGGTAAGGATTCAATGGAAGTTAAAACAGCAGAAGATTTGGAGCTGGTTATCTCCAAAGCGCACGAAGCGCAGGCGGTTTATGCCACCTATACGCAGGAACAGGTCGACAAGATCTTCCGCGCGGTTTCTCTGGCCGCCAACAAAATGCGCATTCCTCTGGCCAAAATGGCTGTCGAGGAAACGGGCATGGGCGTCGTCGAAGACAAAGTGATCAAAAACCACTTCGCGTCCGAATACATCTATAACAAATACCGCGATATGAAAACCTGCGGCATCATCAAAGAAGACAAAGCCAACGGCATCAAGAAAATCGCCGAACCCATCGGCGTTATCGCGGGCGTCGTTCCGACGACGAACCCGACTTCCACGGCTATTTTCAAAACGCTGATCGCGCTGAAAACCCGCAACGCCATTGTCTTCTCGCCGCACCCGCGCGCCAAAAACAGCACGATCGCCGCGGCGAAGCTGTGCTTGGAAGCCGCCGTCAAAGCCGGCGCGCCCGAAGGCATCGTCGGCTGGATCGACGAACCGTCCATCGAATTGTCCGACATGCTGATGAAACACCCCAAGGTCGACATCATTCTGGCGACCGGCGGTCCCGGCATGGTCAAAGCCGCCTATTCCTCCGGCAAGCCCGCTTTGGGCGTCGGACCCGGCAACACGCCCGCGGTCATCGACGAAACCGCCGACATCAAAATGGCTGTTTCCTCCATTCTGCTCAGTAAAACGTTCGACAACGGCATGATCTGCGCGTCCGAACAGTCCATCGTCGCCGTTTCCGACGTCTACGACGAAGTTAAAAACGAACTGAAATACCGCGGCGCCTATATCCTGAACGACGAAGAACGCGAAAAGGTCGCCGCCATTATGCTGACCCCGCGCGGCGTCAACCCCGCCATCGTCGGACAGCCCGCTTACAAAATCGCCGCTTTGGCGGGTTTTGAAGTGCCCGAAGAATCCAAAGTTCTGGTCGGCGAAGTCGAAGACGTGACGACGGCTGAACCGTTCGCGCACGAAAAATTGTCGCCGGTTCTGGCGTTGTACCGCGCCGAAAACTTTGAAGACGCGATGGAAAAGGCTTACACGCTGGTCGATCACGGCGGCGCGGGTCACACGTCCGTTCTGTACACGGACGACCGCAAGGACGACCGCATCAAGGCGTTCGGCAACAAAATCCACACGGGGCGCATTCTGATCAACACGCCCGCGGCTCAGGGCGCGATCGGCGACTTGTTCAACTTCAAACTGGAACCGACTCTGACGATCGGCTGCGGTTCGTGGGGCGGCAACGCCACCAGCGAAAACGTCGGTCCGAAACACTTGCTGAACATCAAAACCGTCGCAGAAAGGAGAGAAAACATGCTCTGGTTCAAAGTTCCGCCGAAAGTCTATTTCAAACGCGGGGCGATTGATCCGGCTCTGCGCGAATTGAAAGGCAAGAAAAAAGCGTTCATCGTCACCGACCGTTTCCTGTTCAATTCCGGCATGTCGAAAAAAATCACCGACGTTCTGGAAGAAATCGGCGTCGATTACCAGATTTTCTTCGACGTGAAGCCCGATCCCGATCTGTCCACGATCAACAAGGCGTTCACGATGGTCAAAGCCTACGAACCCGACGTGTTCATTTCCATGGGCGGCGGTTCGCCGATGGACGCGGCGAAGATCTTGTGGCTGATGTACGAACAGCCCGATGTCAAATTCGAAGACGTCGCGATGCGCTTTTTGGATATCCGCAAGAGAATTTGCGATCTGCCCGCTTTGGGCAAGAAAGCCGACATGGTCGCCATTCCGACGACGTCCGGCACGGGTTCCGAAGTCACGCCGTTCGCCGTTATCACGGACGACAAGACGCACATCAAATACCCGATCGCCGACTACGCGCTGACCCCGACCATGGCGATCGTCGATCCGGATCTGGTCGACACGATGCCCCCCGGACTGTGCGCCGCCGGCGGTATCGACGCTTTGGTTCACGCCGTCGAAGCCTACGTTTCCATCATGGCGACGAACTTCACGAACTCCATGGCTTTGGAAGCCGCGAAAAAGGTCTTCAAATACCTGCCGCGTTCCTACCACGAAGGCAAAAACGACCCGCTGGCGCGTGAAAAAATGCACTACGCCGCGACGTTGGCCGGTATGGCGTTCGCCAACGCGTTCCTGGGACTGTGCCATTCCATGGCGCACAAACTGGGCGCCATGTACAACGTGCCGCACGGCATCGCCAACGCGTTGCTGATTTGTCAGGTTATTCGTTTCAACGCGTCCGACGCGCCGACGAAACAGGCCGCTTTCGCGCAGTACAAATACCCGAACGCGAAGGAAAAATACGGTCAGATCGCCAACCAGCTGAAACTGGGCGGCAAGAACGACGATGAAAAGCTGGAACTGCTGATCAACGCCATTCAGGGTCTGAAAAAAGAAATCAACATTCCGCTGTCGATCCGCGAATACGGCATTCCGGAAAAAGAATTCTTTGACAGACTGGACGAACTGACCGAAATGGCGTTCGACGACCAGTGCACGGGCGCGAACCCGCGCTACCCCTTGATGAAAGAAATCAAGGAACTGTACATTAAAGCTTACGAAGGCGTCACCGACTAACCCCTTTCAAGGTGAGCCTTCGGCAGAGAAGCAGGCTTCGGGAAACCGGAGCCTGTTTTTTTGGGGCGCGAATTGAAAAATGGACAAATTTTTTTCGTTCGTAAAAAAGACGCGGGTCGTTTTTGACTTGAAGTCCGTCAACATAATGAAAATAAATAAATATTTTCAAAACGGCTTTTCTGTTTTGTCGAAAAATTTTCAAAAAGCCCTTGCGCGGGGGAAAACGGTCGGCTAGTATGGATTTAACAGGGGAGCGATCCCCGTTTTCAAATCAAAGGATATCCGATTATGGCATTGAACTGGTCTGACGTTGACGAATTGGCGATTGCCTTGGAAAAACAGTATCCGCAGACCGACCTGTCCGTTTTGGAATATGACGAGTTGCGCGCGATGGTCGCCGGAATCGACGGCTTTGACGATGCGTCCGTTCCCGACGACGACGATATGGAATCCGTCGTCCGCGCCTGGATCGGTATCCAGTTTCCCGAAGACGCCGAACGCGTCAATTCGGAAGACGTAGACTAAAAGGATAAACGGTTATGGCAGAATCTTTCACATCTTGGAAATCCGCGGGCGGAAACAACGCCGACCACATCGGCGGCAACGGCTACGAATTTTCCTACACCGACGAATCGGGCGAAAAAAAAGGTGTGGTGCAGGTCGACTACGGTTCCCTGTTTTGTAAAAAAGAGGAAACGGGCTATGACGCTTTTATCCCGACCATGCCCGAATCGAACGATATTCTGATCACGCACGGTCACGCCGACCATATGGGCGGGCTGGCGCATTTGATGAACTTGAAACGCGCCGAGTTCGAACAGAAACGCGCGAAAGGCGAAAACTTGACCGTTCATTGCACCGCGTTCGCCGAAAAACTGATTAAAAACAGTCTGCAAAGCACGGGAATCCCCAAAGAGGAATTTCCGGATTTTCACGTTTTCAAGCCCGACGAAACTTTTGAAATCAACGGGTTTAAAGTCGAACCGTTTTCCGTGTCCCATTCGATTCCCGACGCGGTCGGCTTTGTGATCGAAAGCCCGAACGGCACGCGCATGATGACGACGGGCGATTTCAAAACCGCCAAAGTTCCGCTGGGGCAGGGGTTCGACGATGAAAAGGTCGCCGCGATCGCGTCCAAAGGCATTGACTATCTGTTTATCGATTCGACGTCTTCAACCGCCAAAGGCGAAACGATCGGCGAATCCGAAGTGAAAGAGGGATTGCGCCGGATTTTAAAGGAATCCGAAAACGGTCCGGTGATTTCGGGCGTGATTTCGTCGTCCTGCCACCGTCTGCACACGGTCGCGACCGCTTTGGCGGAGGAGGCTTTAGAAAACGGGACGGAACCCCGCACGATGATTTTGGACGGCGCGTCGCTGATCAACGCCCGCCGCGCGATGAATCAATGCGGCTACAAACTGGAAGACATGATTCGCGCGGAAACGGGCGTCGAAATGAAAATCGTTTCCGCCAATTCGAAAACCGCGCAGAGGACGCCGCCGCAAAACCGTTTTTACGTCTGCACGGGAACGCAGGGCGAAGACGCGTCTTTGCTGAAAATCGCCGAGGGGCGCAACAAAAACATCTCGCTGGACGAAATGCGCGAAAGTTCCGGCATGGGCAAGGATTTGCCGATTTACGTCTACGATCTGCAATCCTGCATTCCGGGCAGCGAGGAAACGCACAAGGCTTTGGAAGAAAAATTTCAGGCGCGGGGGTGCGCGACCTATTTCCCCAGCCGTTATAAGCCGAACAAATACACGATTCACGCGTCGGGTCACGCTGGATCGGGCGACGTCGCCAAAATTTGCAAAATCGTTTCCGAATCGTCCCCGCGCCGCACGACGGTCGTACCCATTCACGGCGATCCCGCTCAGCGCCGCAACGTGATGAAAATCGCGCAGGAAAGCGGGCTGAGCGCGTGCATCATTCCGAACATGGTCGAAATGCGGGCGTTCAAAAAATACGCGACGTGGGAAAACGGCGGCAAAACCGAAGAATGGATCGGCGTGAACGACGCGAACAACGATTTCAGAAAGCCGTATTTTAAATACGACCGTTTGGCTTTGGATTTGGAAACCAAGGAACGCAAGAAAATCGGCTATTACAAATACAAACGCGCGCCGCGCAAAAACAGGGACGCGCAAAACGCTCCGAAACCCGCCAATCTGGCGGCGCTGCGCAAACGGCGCGAACGCTGAAAACGAAAAAAGCCCTCCGGTCGGAGGGCTTTTTCACAACCGTTTCGCGGCGCGGCAAGCGGCAACGGCAAAAAACGGAAAAAAGAAAGCCCCCTTTCGCGAAAGGGGGCTTGTCGTTTCTTTTGCGCGTTCGGATAATCAGCGTTGCGCGCCTCTGTTCGCCAGAACGGCGTTCTTGACGGCGTCGCGTTTCGGCGCGTTCAGCGCGCGCATTTTCGATTTTTCGATCTGCAAAGCCTTTTCGGCGGCGGGAGCTTTTTTGCCGTCGATCGCCGCTTTGTTGATTTTTTCAACGGCGTCCACGGCGCGCATGACGGTCTGCAAAACCTCTTTCTTTTTCACGCCTCTGGTCGTTGAGGGGGCGAATTTTTCGCGCGTTTCGGCGATGTATTTTTCGGCGTACATCTGCGCGCCGGCGTTGCCTTTCAAATCGCGCACGGGGACGTTCGCCAGCGACGGATCGCGCGGCGCGCCTTTGACGGACATGGCTTCGTCGTACAGCTCGACCGCCGTTTTCGTCAGCAGGTGAACCTGACGCGCCTGTTTGCCGTTCATAAAATCCTCGAACCCTTCGACGCGTTCGCCGCCGCAGAATTTCGCGATTTCGGCGGGCTTCATCGAAACGAACGGGCGCTTGTCCGCTTTGGAACGCAGGGAACCCAGATAAACCTCGACATCGTATCCCTGTTCATAGGACGCGGAAATGCGTTCGTCGTCGTACCAGCCTTTGAACGCTTCGGACGGCGAACGGGATTCCGCGAACCGGTCGGTGATGGGTTTGTAGTGTTTTTCAAAGCGTTTCATCGGCGCGTCGTGCCCCCGCGCCTGCCATTCTTCGCACGCCAGAACGGCCTGCGTTTGCGCGTCGGCTTCGGTCGCGCGGTTGATCATCAGACGCGTGGCGTAGTCCAGATTTTGCGCTTCGGCTTCGTTGCGCCCCTGATTGTTCTGCCACAAATGGCGCGCTTCGTGGACAAGGGCGAATTCCATAAAGTCCATGCCCAGCGATTTAGCCATGACGATCTGGTTGTTTTCGGGGTCGAAATAACCGCCCGCCGTTCCCAAAGCCGTTTCCAAAAAGAAGTCGACCTTGTATTTTTTCATGTCCTCGATGGCGTTGCGCCCCGTCGGAATCGACGCCAGCGAATCGAACAAATCTTCGGCGAATTTCTTTTCCGAAGGCGCGACGTTCACTTTGACGCCGTGCAACAGGTACTGTTCGACCCGCTCGTCTTTGTTTCCGGTCTGTTCGAATAATTTTTTCAAACACATATTCTTCGCCTCTCGTCATAAAAGAACTTTACGGGTCAGAATGCGCCGCTTTGTCGTTTTTGTCAATATTTTTGGCAAAAAAACATTGAAACGGCGGCGCGTTTAGATAATAAAGTGATTGTCGATTCCGTTGAACGCGCGCAAGAAAAGGACGTTGAAAACGATGATTCCCGTGCAGGAAATCAAAAACGAAGAAATCATTATGGCGAACGTCGTCAAATGGCTGGTGCTGTCGCTGATCGCGGGGGCGCT
>DJRZ01000009.1:7940-41980 GCA_002440235.1 Alphaproteobacteria bacterium UBA6347 | reverse complement strand
CGCCGCTTTGCCCGATTGGCGTTACGCCTTGATCCCCGCCGGATTGCTGGGCAGTGTGTACAGTATTCGCCTGATCGCGCCCGCCGCCGCCGGACACGGCACGGACAAGGTCATTTCCGCTCTGCATTACCGCGCCGGACGGATTCCCTTTTTGGTCGTTCCCGCCAAAATCCTGTCGACGATCCTCACGCTGGCGCCGGGGGGCGTCGTCGGAACGGAGGGACCCAGCGTCCAGATCGGCGCGGGATTCACGTCGGCTTTGGCGGTTTGGCTGAAATTTTCGGAAAAGGAACGTAAAAAGCTGGTGATTTGCGGCATTTCAGCCGCTTTGTCCGCTGTGTTGGGCGCGCCGGTCGGCGGAGCGGTCTTCGGGGTCGAAGTCTTGTTCGTCGGCGGCTTTTTCTATCCCGTTTTGCTGCCCGCCGTCATCAGCAGCATCGCGTCTTATTGCGTGTGCGCGGCGATGGGGGTGTCCTACGCCGTTCCCGCCGTCGCCGTTCCCGCCCTGAGCGCCGCGTCGCTGGGGTGGTGCGCGTGCGCCGCCGCGTTTTTCAGTCTGGTCTGCATTTACCATGTCGAAACGGTGCGTTTCATTTCGCGCGCGTTTCAAAAAATAAACGCGCCCCTGCCGGTTAAAAGTCTGATTTCCGCGTCTGTTTTGCTGTGCGTCGCCGCGGCGGGCGGAGATTTCCTGCTGGGCATGGGCGAAGACGGGCTGACGGGGGCTTTGGCGGGGATCGAACAGCCGTGGTACGCTTTTTTCATGAAATCCGTTCTGCTCGCCGTTACGCTGGCGGGCGGCGGATCGGGCGGCGTGCTGACCCCGACTTTTTACATCGGCGCGGCGGCGGGCGGTCTGTTCGCGGGCGCGTTCGGACTGGACGTCGGATTTTTCGCCGCGCTGGGGTTCGTCGCGTGCGTCGCGGGGGCGGTGAACACGCCGCTGGCGGCGACCTTTATGGCGGTGGAGCTGTTCGGCAGCGCGATCGCCCCCTATGCGGGCATGGCGTGCGTCATCTGCTATATGCTGACGGGGTTGCGCAGTCTGTATCCGACGCAGATTTTGGTTCAGCCGAAATCCGACGAGTTCGTTCTGGTCGATCCGGACGACAAGACCAGCTGGAAAGTCAGACTCAGAAAAAAATCGCGGCGGAAATTATCCTCCCGCCGCAAAAACGCCGCCGACAAACGCGGTTAAAGCAGACCCAGCGCGTTCAGCATGATCGCCAGAACGCAGACGGGGCAAATCCATTTGACGCAAAATTCAAACGATTTCTGCAAACGCCGGTCGTCGGACACTTTCAGCTTGTCCGCGCCCAGCACCCAGCCGACGGCGACGGCGGTCAAAAATCCGCCGACGGGCATCAGGACGTTCGACGCCAGAAAATCGAACTGGTCGAACAGAATCCTGCCGCCGATTTTAAAACCGGACAGCTTGCCGAACGACAGGGACACCAGCGTTCCCGTCGCCAGACACAAACCGGTGTAGGCGGCGACGGCTTTTTTGCGCGTCATTTTGATCTGGTCGCACAGAAACGTCGTGACGACCTCCATCAATGACATGGACGACGTCAGCGCGGCGCCGAGCAGAATGACGAAAAACACCAGTCCGAAAAAAGTCCCGAACGGAATCGCGGCGAAAATCTTGGGCAGGGTGATGAACGTCAGGGACGGACCCGCGTTCATCGGCATGCCGAACGCGAAAACGGCGGGGAAGATCGTCAGTCCGGTCAGCAGGGACACCAGCGTGTCCAGACAGACGACCTGTCCCATCGAACGCGCGACGTTGATTTCGCTTTCCCCGATATAGGACGCGTAGGTGATGTAAATGCCCATGCCTACCGAAACGGAAAAGAACACTTGCCCCATCGCGTTCAGCGCCGTCGCCGCCGTCATTTTGGAAAAGTCGGGGGTGAAGAAAAACTTTACGCCCTGCCACGCGTTGTCCAGCGTCAGCACGCGAATCATCAGAATCAACAGCAGGACGAACAGCCCCGGCATGATGATCTTGCAGTATTTTTCAATGCCTTTTTCGATGCCCAGATACACGACGCCCGCCGTCGCCAGCAGATAAACGGCGAAATAAACGGCGGGTTCGACGGGGGACGCCGCGAATTGCGCGAAGTGCGATTCGAAATCGGCGATTTCGGAAACGGAAAAGGACTTGACGACGTAGGCGACGATCCAGCCGCCGACGACGCTGTAATACGGAACGATGATCGCGCTGGTCAAAACGCCCAGAACGCCGATGAATTTCAGTTTCGGACCGATCCAGCCGAACGCTCCCGTCGGATCGGATTTCGTTTTGACGCCCAGCGCGGCTTCGGCGAAAACCAGCGTGATGCCGATCGTGAACGTGCACAGCAGATAGAGCAACAGAAAAGTGCCGCCTCCGTTCTGTCCGGCGACGTAGGGGAAACGCCACAGATTGCCCAGCCCGACGGCGGAACCGGCGGACGCCAGTATCAGTCCCAGCTTTGATCCCCAAGAGGCGCGGTTTGTTTGCGGCATGATTTTATCCTTTCATTTCCGGTCGGTTGAAATCCCGTTCGCCGTTCAGGCGCACGGTCAGATCCAGCATGCTTTTCAGGCACGCGACGCTGTTCGCCCCGAACAGGGTTGTTTTCCGGTCGAACACCAGACACGGCAAGGCGCGCAAAGGGGGAAGGGCGTTCTGTTCCGGCGCGCGAAACGGCTGATCCGAAAATTCCGTCATGTAATCCGCGTCTGTTCCGCGCCGGTCGGCGATTTCCGTTAAAACGTCGATGTCGCCGATGTCGCGGGCGCGCAGAAAAAAAGCGTCGAACACGTCGGTCAGGAAATCGACTCCCTTTTGCTGACCGGCTTTGAACGCTTTTTCGATCAAAGCGGAAGCAGGAAACATGTCGCCGTTCCAGTCGGGCAGGTCGTCGAACGGGACGGACAGTCCCGATTCCGCCAGCAGCGGTTCGGTGCGGTCGCGCAGAAAACGCGCTTTGTCCGCGGCGGACGGCGGAAAAAACGGCGACGACGTTTGAATAAAAGACGGCTTGATTTCAAACATGTTCGGATAGTCCGCCAACGCCCGCAACAGTCCGTGCCAGGCGATGAACGACCACAAAGAGCCGATGTCGGCGATGAAATCGATGCGCATTTTCCCGTTTCCGCGTTATTTTCGATTACTTTATGACGCTTTTATGTATAAAATGCCAAGAAAAAATCGCTTTTACGCGGAGAATTGATGGGACGGCTGGAAAAACGCCTGCAAAACGGCGAAGATTTGATCGACGACGATTTCGACGGAACGGACGGTTCCGCGGATTCGGCGGCGGAGCGCGAGGAACGCAAGCGGCTGGACCTGCGGCGGGCGCGCGCGAGAGAGGTCGCCCGTCCGATCAAAAAGGAAACGCGGCATTCGCGGGTGGACGGACGCTATATCCGTCCCGATGAAATCGACAAAGAGGTCGAAAAGCTGAAACGCGCCAAGCGCGCGCAAAAGGGATTTTTCGCCCGCCTGTTTTCCAAAGACGAGCCGGAACGGGAAGAGGGCGGTAAAACACCCGAAAAGCCGACGCCCGACAAAACGGGGCTGTCGCTGGCGGAACGGAGGAAAAAAGCCGAGCGCATTCGGAAATTGCGCGGCATTTCGGACGCGGCGCGTCGGGAACGGCGGCGGACGGCGGACCCACGGCAATCCGAAGAGGATCGCCGCCGGTCGAAGGTCGAAGAACGCTTTTCCGCCATTCCGGAGGAACGAAACGCCGCGGCGGGTCAGGTTTCCGCCGGTTTTTCGTTCGCCGAATCCGTCCGTCGTCTGGCTGAACGGACGGAAGACGTTGCGTCGCGTCCCGCCGCGCCTTCCGATGCGGGTTTCCCGATCGAAACGCCGTCTTTCGCGCCGCAGATCGACCCGCGCTATTACGCTCAATTCGCCGATGTTTTCCGGACGAACGCGGATCGGATTCCGGAATACGCCGCCGACGCCCGCTTCGCCCCCGAAACCCCGCCGCCGCCCGACGGCGTGATCGCGTCCGCCCTGTCCGTCGCCGTCGGTTTCGCCTATCGGGACGACGACGACGGATTCGTCGACAGAATCATCACCGTGCGCCGCCTGATCCGCCGCCGCGGCGATATTTTGATCGACGCTTTTTGCCACGACATCGCCGCGCCGCGTTTGATTCCCTTTTCGCGCGGCGTGAAGCTGTACGATCTGCGGACGATGACGGCGGTCGACGACCCGCGCGGATTTTTGCTGCGTGTCGTCGCGGGCGTGTCGGGGAAAAAAGACGGAAACGACGCGGGCTTTATCGCCGCGCTGTCGGTCGTGCGCTACGATCTGGCGGCTTTGGCGTTCGCCGCGCGCGCCGATTTCGGCAAAAGCGACGAGGAAAACAGAATCATGCTGGCTTACGTCATGCAGCGCTGTCCGACTATTGATTTTGACGAAAGCGAAATGTTACGCTATATTGCGATGCTGGTTCCCGACGAACAAAGCTATTTCGAGGCGATCGAAACGGTGGTCGGTCAGCCGCGGAACGTCGTGTCGCTGTTCGCGCACACGTTTTTGCAAATGGTTCTGTCGGACGGCGTCCTGCACGAAAACGAACGCGAACTGCTGGCGGAACTGCTGTGCCTGCTGCGGGCGCGGGGAATGGATTTAAACCGTTTGGGGTTGGAATAGGGGAAAGACGATGTTGAAAGCATTTACAACGGGATTGGGCGTGCTGCTGGCGGCGACGGCGGTCGTCCGCGCGAACGATTTGCCCGCGGGCGACGTTTTGCAGGAGGAATACCGCCGCAACAGCGAACAGATTGACAGGATTTTCCGCGACAAGGTGCAAAAAATCTCCGAACGTCCGGCGTTGCCGCAGGAAATGCGCGACCTGTTGACGAAACAGGCGGACGAAGTGCGCGATTTCGATTCCAAAACCCTGAAAGACAAAATGGATATGAAAATCCGTCAGGCGCGCGAACGCGACAGATTGAAGGAACGTCTGCGCCGCGACGCCGAAAACCGCGTGCAGTGGCTGGTCGACGAAGAGGAACGGTTCGAACGCGCCCGTGACGCCAAACAGCGCGAGGAAGAGGCGCAACCCGCCGCCGTCGACGCTCAGCCCGCGGCGGAATCCGAACCCGCGGAAACCGCCGAACCGCAAAAGGCGGAAGAACGGTCGGAACAACCTGAAAAAACGGAAAACGCCCCCGCCGCGGAAACGGAAAAAGCCGAAGAGGGACAACAGCCCGCGGCTGAATCCGAACCGGTCGCCGCTGACGCTCAGCCCGCGGCTGAATCCGAACCCGCCGCCGAAAATCCGGAATCCGCCGCCGCGACGGCGCTCGCGGTGTCCGAATAAAGGCGAAGAATTCGCCCGCCGCGTAAATTTGCCCCCGCAAAAGGAAAAGAAAACCGATGCTTCGTTTTTTATCGAAATTCAATCTGTCGACGCGTATTTACGCGGGATTTCTGTTTTTGGGGGGATACGCCGTTCTGATTTGTTTCGCCGCTATGTTCGCCGTCGGACACATTCACGGCGAATACGCCAAGGCGGACGGCATGATCGAAAACGCGCGGCGGCTGTCGGCTTTGGAAACGGATCTGTTTTCGCTGAACCGGTCGCTGTTCTTTTTCGCGTCGAAAGGGACGGACGAGGAACGCGCCAACGCCGAAGACGCTTTGGCGGCGTTCGAGGAAAAGGCGCGGGAGGTCGAATCCGGACTGACCGACCCGCGGCTGCGCGACAAATACCAAACCGTTTTAAAGGGCGTTTTGGAAAAATACAAAGCCGGCATGACCGAAATGTTCTCGTTGCGGGACAAAAGCGCAAAAACCGCCGACAAAGTCAACCAGTTCGCCGAAAAGGCGTCGACGCGCCTGAACGCTTTGATTGAGGAAACGACTCTGCCTTCCGTCCTGTTCGCCTTGAACGCTTTGCGCGAACAGTTCGACGCCGTATTGCTGTCCGTCGAAAACGTTTCCGCCGACAACGCCGCTTCGCGCAAGCAGATGGCGGCTGATTTCGCCAAATTGAAAAAAGCCCAAAATACGGCGAAGCAAGCCGAAATGGTCAATATGAAACAGTTGAAGCAGGTCTTTGACGCGATGGGGCGGCTGGACGACGAAATCAACAGAAAGCTGAAAATCGACGGAACTTTGCGCGACAAACGGCAGACCGTCACGATGATCGGCAATCAAAACGCGCAGGATTTCAAAGACGTTTCGCAACTGGTGAATCAGGCTTGCGCGAAAGTGATCGCCAACGCGGAGGATATTAAAATCTCTTTGCAAAAAGCGTTCGTCTTCGCCGCCGCTTTCGGCGGTTTTCTGGCGGTCGCGCTGTCGTTTTTGTCGCTGACGGGCATTCAGTATCCGCTGGCGCGTCTGATCGAAACGGTGCAGAAAATGGCGCGCGGCGACAGTTCCGTGCTGATTCATTTCACGGAACGTCAGGACGAGGTCGGGGCGCTGGCGCGCGCGTTGGCGGAGCTACTGAAGAAAATGAATGGCTTTTCCTTCCCGAACGGCGAAATTTCGCCGGGATACGGAACCTCTTTCGGTTCGGAACAGGCTTGCGTGCCGCTGATGACCGGCGCGGAACAGGAAAGCGGCGGCGACGACATCGCGTATTTCGGGCAGGGCGTCGGCGTCGACGCGGAAAAACAGCTGTGCCAGATGCTGGCTTTGGTTCAGCACATCAGTAATTCCGCCGCGGCGATGACCGGCGAAATCAAAGCGCGCTTTGCGTCGTGCCGCGAAAATCTGGACGTTTTGAGCGATCGGCTGACTCAAATCAAGGATTCCGCCGCGCGGGCGGGGGAAAACGCCGCCGCCGGTCTGCTGAACGGCATTACGGCGCAAATCGACGCGTTCGACCGACCGTTGTCCTTGTGCCTTTCTTTGACGGACGAGATGCAAAAACTGCTGAAAAAACAAAACGAAGCGTCGGAATCGGCGGGACAGCGGTTGCAGCAGATGCAAAATTTCGCGTCGGGGCTGGTCAAATGGACGCAGGGGGCGGGCGAACTGACCGACATAATCCGGTCCTTGGCGGCTGAAACAAAAATTCTGGCGCTGAACGCGTCCATCGAATCCGCCAAGGCGGGGGAAAAAGCCAAGCCGTTCGGATCGGTCGCGTCGGATATGCGTCTGCGCACCGACAAAGCCGCCAAAGCCGCGGATCAGCTGGCGGCTTATCTGGTCAGCGTTCAAAAGGAAACGCTGAAATTCGGCGAAACGCTGAAATCGACGATTTCGGACGTCGCCGCCTTTTATCGGGAAGCGCAGGCTTTCGCGCCCGTTCGCGACAATCTGGCGTCGCAGATCAAAACGGTGCTGGACGGCGCGGCGAAAACGCGCGTCGACATGGCGGAATACAGTTCGGACGAAGCGGTCGTTCGCCGCGTTCTGACGGACATTCCGTCGATCGCCGAACAGGCGATGGACGCGCCGTCCGTTTTGGAAAAGCTGATCGCCGACGCTTCCGAACGGCTGGACGGATTCAATTCGTCCCTGCCGACGTACGAGGAAGACGGGGAAGCCGAAAATTAACGGACGGGGGCGTCCGTCGACATACGTCCGACGTTGGACATCATTTGATCCAAAACCGTCAGGCTCTGTCCGTTTTCGTCGGTTTGCGGGGCGGGGGCGAAGCTTCGCCCGTCCGCCAGCGTTTTCGTTTCGACGCTTTGCAGGACGCCCGCGCGGTCGAATTTGAACACCGTGACGTCGCGTTCCGTTTCGCGCGGTTTGAAAAACGCCCGCCGTTCCTGCTTTGAATGAACGTAGATCCAGTCTTCGGAATCAAACAAGGTGCGCGACGACGGCGAACCCAGCCGCCGCTGAACGTCGTCGCGGGTCGATTCCTCGACGCGCAGGGACGCCAAATCCCGCACGTTCAAAACGTCGCCGTGCGTGTCGATCATCGGCGAACACGCTGCCGCCAAAGACGCGCCGAACATCAGGGCATAAAAGGGCTTCATCTGCAAAACCGCGCTTTCATTTTTTAAAAAAGATGTTATAAGATAGCCTAAAAACAACGTGAAAGAAAGAGCTTATGACCGAAATCACCCCCGAATTTTCGCATATCGTCGACGCGCGGCTGGTTCCCGCCGCGGGATTGACGCTGGATCTGGACGCGAACGAAAAAGAACGCGCGGCTTTGGCGCGGCGGTTCGGCATCGTCGCCGTCAACGCGTTGCGCGCGCGCGTCGTCCTCAGCCGGATCAATAAAAAGCGGGTGCGCGCGAACGCCGAAATAACGGGCGAGGTCGTCCAGAACTGCGTCGTGACGCTGGAACCGTTCGCTCAACCCGTTTCCGGCGCGTTCAGCGTTACTGTCAGCGAAGACGAAAGCGACGGTGGCGAAAATTTGAAAATCAACGAGATCGACATCGACGCCGTCAACGACGAGGACGTCGAATACTGTCCCGACGGAAAAATCGACGTCGGCGAACTGGTCGCGGAGTATTTTTCGCTGGCGATCGATCCGTTCCCGCGCGCGCCGAACGCCGTTTTTCGGAGCGAAACGGACGGCGAAAAGACGGAAAACGCTTTCAGCGTGCTGGAAAAGCTGAACTTTAAGTAAAATTGCCTTGCAGTTTTGCAAAATTTTTTATATGACAGAGTTCTGATGTTTCCGGTTTGGTGACCGAAGACAGGAAAACAACAGTTTTTAAGAGAGTTAAGAAAATGGCAACACCTCGTAGTAAGAAATCCAAATCCGCGCGCGACATGCGCCGTTCTCATCTGGCGTTGAAATCGAATGCCATTATGGAATGCCCGAATTGCGGCGAACTGAAACGTCCTCACAACGTTTGCCCCGCTTGCGGCAGCTATAACGGTAAGGAAATCGTCGCGCAGAAAGCCGACAATAAAGCCGAAGAATAAGCTTTACCGGAATTTTTATCGTGGAAAACCCTTCGCTTGTCATAGCCATCGACGCTATGGGCGGCGATAATGCTCCCGACAGCGTTATCGCCGGTTTGAAGTCGGCGGAAAAAACGCATTCCGACGTCCGTTTTCTGATTTTCGGCGACGAAAGCAAAGTCTGCCCCTATCTGGACAAGTACAAGCTTGACGCCGGTCGTTACGAATTTGCGCATACCCCTGATTACGTCGCGTCGGACGAAAAACCGTCGGCGGCGGTGCGCAACGGGCGCAATTCCAGCTTGTGGCTGGCGATCGATGCTGTGAAAAAAGGTCGTGCGAACGCCGTCGTCAGCTCCGGAAACACGGGGGCGCTGATGGCGTTTTCCAAATTGATTTTGGGAACGATGCCCGGCATTCACCGCCCGGCGATCGTCACGATTCTGCCGACGCGCAAAAGCGAATGCGTCGTTTTGGATCTGGGCGCGAACGCGGAATGCACCGCGCGCAATCTGGTCGAATTCGCCATTATGGGCGACGCGTACTGCCGCGCCGTTTTGAAACGTGCCGATCCGTCGATCGGGCTGCTGAACATCGGTTCCGAAGACATCAAGGGACGCGATGAAATCAGAGAAGCGGCGCAAATCATCAAAGAATCGCCGCTTGCCGACAAATTCAAGGGGTTCGTCGAATCGGACGACATCGCTTTGGGATCCGTCGACGTGTTCGTCACCGACGGCTTTACGGGCAACATCGCGCTGAAAGCGATCGAAGGCACCGCGCGCCTGATGGTCAACCTGTTGAAAGATTCCGCGGCGAAAAGCTTTGTTTCCAAACTGGGGTTTGCCTTGGCTCTGCCCGCGCTGAAACGGCTGAAAAAGAAAATGGATCCCGGTCGCTACAACGGCGCGATGCTGGTCGGTTTGAAGGGGATTTCCATTAAATCCCACGGCGGCGCGGACGCGTTCGGTTTTGCCAACGCCGTCAACGTCGCGGTCAACACCGTTAAAAACGATCTGGTCGGGAATATCGCCGCCCAGTTGGAAAACGTCCACTTTTTAGATGAGGAAAAACAATAATGACTCTGCGTTCCCGTGTTATCGGCATCGGTTCTTTTCTGCCCGAACGCGTCAGCACAAACGACGATATGGCTAAAATCGTCGACACCAGCGACGAATGGATCCGCGAAAGAACGGGAATCCGTCAGCGTCATTTCGCGGGCGACGGCGAATCGTCTTCGGTCATGGCGGTCAACGCGGCGAAGCAGGCGCTGGAGCGCGCGGGACTGACGGGCGACGATTTGGATCTGATCGTCGTCGGCACGATCACGCCCGACAAAACTTTTCCGTCGACCGCCGTTTATGTTCAGGCGGGGCTGGGTATGAAGCACGGGTGCGCGTTCGACGTTGTCGCCGCGTGTTCCGGATTTCTGTACGCGCTGAGAACGGCGGACAACATGTTGCGTCTGGGACAGGCGAAAACGGCGTTGGTCGTCGGCGTTGAAACGCTGTCCAAGATCACCGATTTCACCGACCGCAACACTTGCGTCCTGTTCGGCGACGGCGCCGGTTGCGCCGTTCTGCGCGCCGAAGAGGGAACGGGGACGAAGGCGGACAGAGGCGTTCTGGACACTGTGATTTATTCCGACGGTTCCTACGCACCCGAATTGTGTTCGACGGGCGGTCCTTCGACCAACCATGACGTCGGCTTTATCACGATGAACGGGCGCGAAGTGTTCCGGCACGCCGCCGTCAACATGGCTGCCGCGTCGCTGGAAGTTCTGGAAAAGAACGGCGTTTCGCTGGACGAAGTCGATTGGCTGGTTCCGCATCAGGCGAATATCCGCATTATGGAAGCCACGGCGAAACGTCTGAACATGCCGATGGAAAAGGTCGTTTCGACCGTGGATCAGCATGCCAACACCTCCGCCGCGTCGATTCCTCTGGCTTTGGCGCAGGGCGTCGCCGACGGCAAGCTGAAAGAAGGGCAGTTGTTGCTGTTGCCGGGAATGGGCGCCGGATTTACATGGGGCGCCAGCTTGATTCGTTTGTGACTTTTGGCACGCGAATCTGCATAAATCCTTGAAAAAACAATAAACCCTTGTAAAAAAGCGAAAAATTTCTTACCCTGATAAAAGTGTTGTGGTAAGGGAGTAACTTTTTATGGCTAAGGAAGAGGAAAAAAACGTCACGCGTGCCGAATTGGCGGAAGCCATTTATCACGAGGTGGGGCTTTCTTTGAACGAATCCGCCAAGCTGTTGGATCAGGTGCTGGAAGAGGTGTCCAAAGCGTTGGAAAAAGGGGACGCGGTAAAACTGTCGTCGTTCGGTTCGTTTGCCGTGCGCGATAAAAAAATGCGCATGGGGCGCAATCCGAAAACGGGCGTGGACGTGCCCATTTCGCCGCGCCGGATTTTGTCGTTTCACCCGTCGCATATTTTAAAGCAAAAGGTCAACGGCGATAAATGACCGAAAATCAGGCGATTGAAAACGGCGGCATCGATAACGGCGGCGACAAAAAAGCGGCGCGCGCTTTTCGCACGATCGGCGAAGTGGCGGAAGATCTGGGCGAACAAACCAGCACGTTGCGGTTTTGGGAAAAACAGTTTCTGGACATGATATCCGTTCAGCGAATCGGCGGGCGGCGGTATTACCGCCCCGAAGACATCGCTTTGCTGAAAAAGATTCAATATTTGTTGCGCGTGGAAAAATACACCGCGAAAGGGGTGCGGAAATTGATTGACGACGGAACGATCAACGTGGTCGCGGGGCGGCGCATGGCGGCTGAAAACGGCATTGATCCGGACGGTTTCGGCGCGCCGGCGCCGGAAAACGACGAAATCAGCGCGCCGGAAGCAATGCCCGAACTGGACGGCGTGATCGCCAAACTGGAACAAATCAGCGCGTTGTTAAAAAAAGCGATTTAAGCTGAATTTTTGGCTTGCATTTGCAAAACGGGGAGGCTATATTCCCTTTTGTTCGTCGGAGCGTGGCGCAGTCTGGTAGCGCACTTGTATGGGGTGCAAGGGGTCCCGAGTTCGAATCTCGGCGCTCCGACCAAAACGAAAAAGGGTGAAGTTTTTAAACTTCGCCCTTTTGCTTTTTCGGATTCTTTTAATCGCGGGCGGGGCGGACGACTGGTTTCGGACGATCGAAATTAAGCGAGATATAGCGGCGGGTGCGTGGCGGGGATAGAAAGGTGCGCTTTAAAAAATCAGAGAAAATCAGACGAAAAGGAGGACTTATTTTTTTTCGTTCCGGACAGCTTGGGCGTCCCGCTTTTGAGCTTCCGGCAAGCGCATCATTTGCGCGATATATTCAGCGAATCTTTGCGATATTTCGATGCTCCTCTTGTTCCCGCACTTGATAACGGTATGTTCGAAAAGTTTTTTGATGTGCTAGTACGTCTTTGAAATTTTCAATTCATCAATCACGTCTTTCATCACAAGCATATATGGGGAAATGTAATCCAATTCTTTAAGCGTTTTCGAAAAGGATTTTCTCTCCGTTTGTGTTAATGCCAGAGGGAACAGAATTTGCAGTCGATCGGTCGGAATTTCAACACTGGTCAGCTGTAAGACGAAAAGTAGTTTTATACATTTCAAACAGACGGGATAAAGTGGGATTAAACTGGATATAACGGGATAGAAAAGGCAGAAAACCTTAATTTTTCAGGCGGCGATGATTCCGCCTTTAAATTCGGGCGCGAGATGATTTTTACTTTTTTCCAAAAAACGCGGGATAGATTTAATTTAAAACTATCCTGCGCTTTTGGCATTGAAGCCATGTCCGAAAAAGTTAAAACAAAGTCGCGTTTCGGTTAAAACCAACCTGCGCGCAACAAAAAAACGTTCCCCGTGCGCGACAAAAATTATATCGCAAACGCAATGTGAAGCTATAAAAAGCGGTTTGTTTTTCAGATACGAAAAAAGCCTTGAAGCGGCGGACTTCAAGGCTTTAAGAATTGGTGGGCGCGACAAGGATCGAACTTGTGACCCCTACGATGTCAACGTAGTGCTCTCCCGCTGAGCTACGCGCCCGTCTTATTTGTTTTGTTGCGTATCGCAACGTGATGAGTTAAGCTTATATTGTTTTTGATCGCGGATTGCAACAAAAAAATTCAAAAAAGAGAAAAAAAATTATGACGACGTCCGGCTACCCGCCATATCTGTTGGAAAAATCAGGAAAATCCGCCTTTCCCGTGGTGTTCGCGTCGCCGCACAGCGGGACGTTTTATCCCGAACGTCTGTTTTCTTTGACCGATTTGAAAATCGCCGATTTCCAAAAATACGAAGACGCCGAGGTCGACAAGCTGTTTTCGTTCCTGCCCGCGATGGGAATCCCGCTGATTTCAGCCGTGTACGGGCGGGCTTGGGTCGATTTGAACCGCCACCCGCTGGAATTGGATCCGACGATGTTTTCGGATTCGATTCCGCCGCAATCCCGATTCGATTCGGCGCGCGTGCAAAACGGATACGGCGTCATCGCGCGTCAGCTGAATCCGAATTGTTTGATTTATAACAAAAAATTGGAATTTTCCGTTGAACAGGAACGATTGACGCGGATTCATTTCCCTTATCACGCCGCGCTGGAAAGTTTGGTGAAAAAGAATCTGACTTTGCACGGCAGATCCGTTTTGATCGACGTTCATTCCATGCCGATGCTGCCCGAAGACCGGCTGATCAAAGGGAAAATGCCCGATTTCGTGCTGGGAACGGCGGACGGGGCGTCGTGCGATTCGGCTTTGGCGGTGTCGGCGGCGGAAATTTTGCGCGACATGGGATATTTCGTCACGATCAACTTGCCATACGCGGGGGCGTACACTACTTTGTACTACGGGCGACCAAGCGCGCACAGTCACGCTTTGCAAATCGAAATCGGGCGGCACCTGTACTGGGACGCCGGCAAATACGCGCCGACGGGCGGTTTCGACGATTTGTGGCGAAAGCTGGCGGTCTTTGTCGACAGGCTGTTGAAAAAACTGCCCGAACTGTCGTTGTAGGATTGATGATGAAACGGTTGGCTTTGGCGATTTTGGCGGTGCTTTCCGCCGCGCCGTCCGCGCGCGCGGGCGTGGAAACGGATCGGGACGACGCGCTTTTGTGCCTGAAAGAAACCGTGCGGCAGGAAAAACGCGGGCGGATTCAGACGAATCTGCTCAGCGCGATCGCTTTGGTCGAAAGCGGTCGGTTTTCGAAAAAATATCCGTCGGGCGTTTCGTGGCCGTGGACGGTGACGGCGGAAGGCAAGGGGACGTTCCATTCGTCGAAAACCGCCGCTTTGTCCGCCGTGCGCGCTCTGCAAGCAAAAGGCGTCGACAACATCGACGTCGGGTGCATGCAGATCAACCTGAAATACCACCCCGACGCGTTCGACAGTTTGGAAGACGCGCTGGATCCGGCGAAGAACGTCGCTTACGCCGCGGAGTTTTTAAAACGCAACTACGGCGAAACAAAATCGTGGGGCGAAGCGGCGACGCGCTATCATTCCAAGACGGTTCGCAAGGCTTTCCGGTACGAAGACAAACTGCTGGACGCGTGGAACCGTTTGTCCGAACACGGCAACCCCGCCGATCCCGACAAAAAGGCGGCGGTCAGGGACGTGTCCGCGAAAACGGTCGCCGATTTGAATAAAAAAACGGAAAAAGTCCAAAAGAAAAAACGCAAAACCGCCGTCGCCGCCATCAAAGCCGGATCGCCCGAAAGCCGCGAGCTGGCTGCCGAATGGCGGAAAATGAAGCTGGAAGAGTACATGGCGCGGAAAAAAGCCAAAGAATCCGCCGTTCCGATTTTCGAAGACGCCCCGTCAAAGACGGCTTTGTAATGGAAAATTGACGGATTTTAGACAAAAAATCCTTGCGCGCGCCGGCGGGGTTTCCTATACTGACGATAAGAATTTTACTTTCCGGAACAAAAAATGACTGCGGAACAAAATCGTCAAAAAGGTTTGTATTGGACGCCGCGCGGCGGCAACAACGCCCGCGATATTTGGGCAAGCTGCCACACGTTCGTTTCCGTGACCGAAAACAAACAAACGGGCGAATCGGAAACGACGACCGTCATCGTCGACATGGGACAGCACGAAGCCCCCGAAACTTTCGCGAACGGCGGATACGAAAAGGTCGTTCCCGCCTTGGACGACTGTCTGGCGGTCAAAGGGCTGGAAAAGCCCGCGAATCCGGCGTCCGCCGTTTTTTTGACGCATTGCCATTCGGATCACACGGCGGGAATTTTCGAATACTTGCGGGCGGGAACGGAATTGCCGCCCGTGTACGGATCGCGCTATACGCTGAACGCGTTGCGAAAGGGCTTGATCGACCGCAAAATCGCGCCCGAAAAATGGCCCGAAATGAAATGCGTCAAAACGGGCGATTCGATTCGCGTCGGCAATTTGACGGTCGACGTCTATCCCGCGTCCCACTCCGTTCCGGGGTGTTTCAGTTTCCGCTTGTCGAACGGCGAGGCGTCCGTTTTCCATTCGGGCGACACCAAAGCCGACGAAACGTCTTTCCTGGGACGGGGCGTCGACGTGTCGTCCTATAAACGCATCGGCAGAAGCGGCGGCGTCGATTTGATGACGTTCGATTCGACGGCGGTTCATTTAAAGGGGCACGCGACGTCCGAATCGGAAATTTTTGAAACGTACAGGGAAATATTCGAACAAAGCGCCGGCAGACAGGTCGTCGCGCCGTTGTCGGCGGCGCATATGGAACGGTTGGCAAGCGTCGTGTGCGCGGCGGCGGCGGCGGGCAGGAACGTCGTCATCGACGGCGGCGCGTCGATGGAAAGCAATATTCTGGCGTTGAAAACGGCGGGATACGATCTGCATAAAAAATGCCCGAATATTCAAATCGTCGGCGCGAAAGGGGCGGCGAAAATAAATCCCGAAACGAGCGTGACGGTGACGACGGGCAATTACGCCGAACCCAATTCGCCGTTCGTGCGGCGTTTGCGCGGGGAGCAAAACGGTTTCGTCCTGCGTCCGGACGCCGTCGTCGTCGCGCCGACCAGCGGCGATAAAAACGAAAAGCTGATCGCTTTGCTGGACGCGTCGGAATTTAAAGGGTTGAAAATTATCACGGGGGCGGAAAAGTCGCGCATTTACGGATCGGGACACGCGCAGGCGGACGATTTCGTCAAAATAGCGAACGGCGTTCGTCCGCGCATGGTCGCCCCGATCCACTGTTCCAGAGAAAAAGCCGACGCGCTGAACGCTTTGGCGGTGAAAAGCGGATTTATGACGCTGTCCGAATACCCGCGCAACGGAACGACGGTCGCCGTCAGCGGCAGAACGGGCGTGCGAATCGAATCCGTTAAATCGCCGGAATGGTTCGGCGTCAAACGCGAAACCGGTTCGGACGGCGTTGCGAAAACGGCGTTCGTCAAACTGGCGGACGGCGGATACAGCACCGATTACGACAAAGAATCCGAAATCGCGCGCCGGCAAAAGGAAGCGATGAAAAAAATAGCGGGATACCGGTTCGCCGCGGCTCAAAAACGGGCGATCGCGGAACGGAGGGGCGATGGGCGCTGATTTCGACTGGACCGATGTGCGCTTTGTCGCGCGAATGCTGGAAAAGGACTATCCCGATACGGATCTGATCGCGCTGTCCGATGACGAATTGCGCGAAATGATGGCGGCTGTCGCAAAATCGGACGCCGTTCCCGCCGATTCGGTGTACGCGCTGGCGGTAAAGTCGGCTTGGTCGGTTTTGCAAAACGGCGCGGACGATTCGCGCGACGCCCCCGACGCGGCGGTTTAGCTTTATTTATATTTACTTTTGGCGGCGTTGTGGCATTCTTTTCCGTAAAGGTTTTAAACGGAAAGGAAAGCAAATGTCCGAAAATTCAATGGGATTGATCGCCGACATCGGCGGAACGAACGCTCGGTTCGCGCTGTGTTCCGAATCGGGGGAGGTTTCAAATCCGGCGACGTTGCGCTGTCGGGATTACGATTCGCCTGCTTCGGCGATCAAAGGCTATCTGGAAAAAATCAAATGCGAAAAGCGGATAGCGGCGGCGGCGCTGGCGGTGGCTTGCCCCGTGCTGGACGACGTCGTTTCGCTGACGAACTGCGACTGGTCGTTTTCGATCAAAGGATTGAAATCGGCTTTGAATTTGGATTCCCTGACGGTCGTGAACGATTTTGTGGCGCAGGCGCGGGCGGTGCCTTTGCTGACGGACGGACAGCGGGTCAAAGTCGGCGGCGGCGAACCGGCGTCGGGATTCCCGATCGTCGTCGTCGGACCGGGGACGGGGCTGGGCGTGTCGATTCTGGTGCCGGAGGACAACGGCGGCTGGAAAGCGCTGGCAAGCGAAGGCGGACACGCGACCATGCCCGCCCCCTATCCGGAAGAGGAGCGCGTTATCGCCGCGTTGCGTCAGGAATACGGGCACGTTTCCGCCGAACGCGTCGTGTCGGGCATGGGGCTGACCAATCTGTACCGCACTTTGCTGGCGTTGCGCGGGGAAAAACCGGAAGAGCTGACGCCCGCCGAAATTTCGCGGCTGGCGCTTTGCGGCGACGCGATTTGCCGCGAATCCGTGCAGATGATGTTCGGGCTGCTGGGAACGCTGGCGGGCAATCTGGCGCTGACGGCGGGCGCGCTGGGCGGCGTTTATGTCGCGGGGGGAATCATTCCGCGCGACGGGTTGCTGGACATGTTCAAAGAATCGTCCTTCCGCGTCCGGTTCGAAGCGAAAGGGCGGTTCGCGTCGTACCTGTCGCGCATTCCGACGTATGTCGTGACCGAAAAATATCCCGCTTTTCTGGGGCTTTCGGGCATTGTGAAAAAAAATTTGAAAAAATGAAAAAAAGTTCTTGCAAAGCCGAACGGATACCTATATAAACATTTTTGTTGCGGGGGCGTAGCTCAGTTTGGTTAGAGCGTCGGCCTGTCACGCCGAAGGTCGCGGGTTCGAGCCCCGTCGCTCCCGCCATTAAAAAAGCCACCTGAAAAGGTGGTTTTTTTATGCCCGTTTTTCGGCGGGCGGGAGGAGAAAATAGCCGCGTTGTCCGTTATCGGGGAGAACGTCCGCAAAGCGGCTGTAAAAATCGAAAAACGCGACTGTTTAAATTTCTTTCTCCGCTTTTTTGCGCCGGTCGAAAAAACACCAGAACGCGAGCGCGAACGTCGTCAAAACGGCGGAGAAAAGCATTCCGCGCTCAAATTCGTTGATTTCGGAAGAACCTTTCGAAAAAACATAGCTTTCTCGATTCGATTTCAAAAAACGGTTGATTTTTCCGATTTCCTCGACCGCCCATTCTTGAATATCGAACGTGGTCGGAAATTCCTCCCGCGCCGTCGGCGTGACGAAAACGATCCGGTACACGGTTTTCGTGGAGTATTTGCCGCTTCGGCGTTTTTCCGTTTTCAGTTCGATGCTTTGGACGTCTTTGATGTCGAACGAGCGCGACAGCCGCAATTCGGGATTGGCGATCGTGGAACGGTAATAGGAACAGATCATCGCGTCCTTGCGGCATTCAAGGATCGTCTGTTTGTCCTTGAACAGGCAAAACCAAGCCATAACGGCGGCGAAAGCGCCTAAAATCAATTTCGTTTTCAGCGCGGAATCGGCGCCGATCCCGCCGCCGCGCATCTTCAACAGCATCAGCGACAGCCCGATTATCATGACGGGAAGCAACAGCGGAAACAGAAAAAAGACGGCGTTCATGGCGTTTTCTTTATTTTTTCGCGCGGGGGTGGGCGTGGACGTACACGTCCATCATGCGGTCGGCGTCGACGCCGGTGTAGCGCTGAGTCGTCGACAGCGACGAATGTCCCAGCAGTTCCTGAATGGTGCGCAGATCGCCGCCGTTCGACAGCAGGTGCGTGGCGAAGCTGTGGCGCAGGGCGTGCGGCGTCGCCGTTTCGGGCAGTCCCAGCATGTCGCGGATTTTGCGCATCTGCCGCTGCATCACCCCCGGATTGACGCGTTCGCCGCGCGCGCCGATGAACAGCGGGGATTTCGCGGGCGCGCCGTCGGGACGCGATTTCAGATAATCGTCGATCATTTCCCGAACGGCGGGCAGGACGGGGACGGCGCGTTCCTTTCTGCCTTTGCCGACGATTGTCATCATGTCGGATCCGGGACGGTCGGCGACGTCCAGCGACACCGCTTCGCCGATGCGCAGTCCGCAACCGTAAAGCAGCGTGACGAAAGCCATGTCGCGTTTTTTCAGCCAGGCTTCCTCTTGCAGTTCGCCGGCGGCTTTAATCACGTTCAGCGCCTGTTCGCGGCTGAGCGGCTTCGGCAGGGATTTCGACGACGACGGGGAATGAATGACGCCGATCGCGGGATTGGACAGGACGGCGTTGCGTTCCATGAATTTGAAAAAATTGCGCAGGGTGGACATGTTGCGCGCCAGCGACGTTCTGCCGATTCCCTCTTGCGTGCGCGCCGCCAGATAGGCGCGGAAATCGGTGACCTCCATTTTCTTTAAAACGTCGAAATCGGGCGTCCGCGCGGTGTAGTTTTGCAGAAAATCCAGAAAAGCCGCCAAATCCCGCCCGTAAGCCGCCGCCGTGTTGCCCGAACAGCGGCGTTCCGTTTTCAGCCAACGCTGCCATTCTTCGATCACGGCGGTCAACCGACCGTCCGCGGCGTAATTGATGACGACGTTTTGCGGTTCCGACAGGTGCGCCATAATTTACCCCTTTAAAAAATCCGAGGAAAAAGACAACTCTTCCTCGGATTTCGTGAAAATCAAGACCGATTACAGAATCGACTGACCCGTTTTAGCCCAGTCTTCGGCAAACGTCTTCAATCCCGCGTCCGTCAGCGGGTGGTGGTACAGCTGGCGAATCACCTTGGGAGGAGCCGTGATCACGTCGGCGCCGATCTTGCCGGCGTTGATGACGTGTTCCGGCGAACGGACGGAAGCGACCAAAATCTGCGTTTTGAAGCTGTCGTAGTTGTCGTAGACCATGCGGATATCGTCAATCAGCTGCATGCCGTTGACGCCCAGATCGTCCAAGCGACCGACGAACGGGGAAACGAACGTCGCGCCGGCTTTCGCCGCCAGAATCGCCTGACCGCAGGTGAAGCACAGCGTCACGTTGACCATCGTTCCTTCGGAAGACAGGGCGCGGCAGACTTTCAAACCGTCCTGCGTCAGGGGGACTTTGATCGTGACGTTGCGGGCGATTTTGCGCAGCACTTCGGCTTCTTTCATCATGGTTTCGTAGTCCATGGCGGTGACTTCGGCGGAAACGGGACCGGAAACGACCTTGCAGACTTCGGCGATCAGTTCCTTGAAGTTCATGCCCTGTTTGGCGGCCAAAGACGGGTTCGTCGTGACCCCGTCGACCATGCCGGTCGCCGCCAAATCTTTGATTTCATTCAAATCGGCTGTATCGATAAAAAATTTCATTTGTGTATCTCACCCTAATGTTAGTAGATTGAAACTGATTAAAGAGTGTAAGGAAATGTCGGACAAGAATCAATCAAATAAAAACAGGTTGCGGGTTTTGTTGCCTCTGCCGCTGTCGGGCGCGTTCGACTACGCATGTCCCGAAAGCCTTGCGAAACCTGACGCGGGCGCGTTTGTCCGCGTGCCGTTCGGCAACCGGACGATGACCGGCGTCGTTTGGGATTCGGGCGCGCCGTCGGGCGTTGACGAATCGAAAATCAAAAACATTTCCGGCGCGTGCGACCTGCCGCCGATGACCGAATCGAACAGACGGCTGATCGACTGGGTCGCCGATTACACGCTTTCCGCCCCCGGCGCGGTTTTGAAAATGGCGATGAGCGTCGACGACGTTTTCACGGGCGCCGGCGAAACGGAGGGATACGTCAAATCCGCCTTCCCGCCCGAAATCAAAATGACCGCCGCGCGGCGAAAGGTTTTGGACGTTCTGACTCAAACGCCGCAAACCGCCGCCGAAATCGCGCGGCTGGCGGGGGTGTCCGCTTCGGTCGTGGCGGGGCTGGCGCAACAGGGGGCTTTGACGCCCGAAAAAATCCGTCCCGTCGTTTTCGAACGCCCGCGCCCCGATTCGAACGCCGTGACGCTGTCCGCGGGGCAAAAGGCGGCGGCGGACGCCTTGTCCGGTTCGGTCGGCGCGGGGTTTTCCGCGACGCTGTTGAACGGCGTGACGGGATCGGGCAAAACCGAAGTCTATTTCGATATGATCGCGCGGGCGCTGGAACAGGGGCGGCAGGCTTTGATCCTGCTGCCGGAAATCGGACTGACGGGGCAATGGCTGGAACGGTTCGAACGGCGTTTCGGCGTTTTGCCCGCCCTGTGGCATTCGGATCTGTCCCGACGCGTGCGCCGCGAAACGTGGAAAGCCGTTTTGAACGGAAACGTCCGCGTGCTGGCGGGGGCGCGGTCGGCTTTGTTCCTGCCGTTTTCCGAACTGGGCGCGATCATCGTCGACGAAGAGCACGACCCGTCCTACAAACAAGAGGACGGCGTGATTTATCAGGCGCGGGACATGGCGGTCGCGCGCGCGAAGCTGGAAAACATTCCGGTCGTTTTGTCTTCGGCGACGCCGTCGCTGGAAACCCGCGTCAACGTGCTAAACGGCAAATACCGCGAGGTCGTTCTGCCCGACCGTTTCGGCAAAGCCGTCCTGCCGACGATCGACCTGATCGACATGCGCCGGTTTCCGCCGGAAAACAAAGGCGAAATGAAAAGCTTTCTGTCGCCCGTTTTGCTGAACGAGATCGAACGGACGTTCGAACGCGGCGAACAAAGCCTGCTGTTTTTGAACCGCCGCGGATACGCGCCGCTGGTGCTGTGCCGCAAATGCGGACACCGTTTCCAATGCCCGAACTGTTCGGCGTGGCTGGTCGAACATCGGGACGGCAAGCGGCTGGAATGCCACCATTGCGGCTACCGCATTCCCGCGCCCGACGCCTGTCCCGTCTGCGGCGAAGAGGGCGAGCTGACCTCGTGCGGTCCGGGGGTCGAACGCATCGGCGAGGAAATCGCCGCGCGCTTTCCGGCGGCGCGCCGGCTGGTCGTGTCGGGGGATTTGAACGCGACGGCGTCCGAAATGGCGGAACTGATGCGCCGAATTCACGACCGCGAGGTCGACATCGTCATCGGAACGCAAATCCTGACCAAGGGGCACAACTTTCCCGATTTGACTCTGGTCGGCGTCGTCGACGCGGATCTGGGGCTGGCGGGCGGCGATCTGCGCGCGGGGGAACGCACTTTCCAAATGCTGCATCAGGTCGCGGGACGCGCGGGGCGCGCCGATAAAAAGGGCAGGGTGTTTTTGCAGACGTTCGATCCCGACAACAACATCATGCGGGCGCTGGAATCGGGGGACGCCGACGATTTTCTGGACGCGGAAATCCGGACGCGCGAACTGTTGAAAATGCCGCCGTTCGGACGCTTGGCGGGGATCGTCGTCAGCGCGTCGTCGCGGGAAACCGCGCAAAGAGCGGCTAATCTGCTGGGACGGCGCGCGCCGGCGGGGGACGGGGTGCGCGTGCTGGGACCGACGCCCGCGCCGCTGGCTTTGCTGCGGGGAAAATACCGTTTCCGCCTTTTGCTGCAAACGGGACGGCGCGTGAAGATTCAAGCCGTTTTGCAAGACTGGCTGTCCCGCGTTTCCCTGCCGTCGTCGGTGCGCGTGCAGACGGACGTCGACCCGTACAGCTTTTTTTAAAAAAAACTGTACGTCGGGCGATAAAATCCATATAGTGAACATCTGCTTTTATGACGGAGCGCACTGTGGAAAAAGGTCGGAACAGGGATAAAAGGTATAAAAAACGCCGCCCCGCCGCGGCAAGGGGGAAAGCGCCCGTTTTCGCGGCGATCGATTTGGGGACGACGAACTGCCGCCTGTTGATCGCGACGCCGACGCCGACGGGCTTTTCCGTCAAGGAAACTTTTTCCCGCATCACCCGTTTGGGCGAAGGGCTGGTCGGCGACGGCGTCCTGTCCGAACGCGCGATCAAGCGCACGCTGTCGGCGTTGAAGCTTTGCGTCAAAAAACTGCAAAGATACAAGACGATTCGCGCGCGATTCGTGGCGACCGAAGCATGCCGCCGCGCGAAAAACGGCGCCGATTTCATCGCCCGCGTCAAACGCGAAACGGGGCTGGATCTGGAAATCATTTCGTTTGAGGAAGAGTGCCGCCTGGGCGTCGTCGGGTGCGTGCCGCTGATCAACCGCGACATTCGCCACGCGCTGGTGTTCGACATCGGCGGCGGTTCGACCGAGGTTTCGTGGGCGAACATCGACGAACGCAACCGCGCCCATATCGAAGGCGTGCTGTCGTTCCCGCTGGGCGTTATCACGGTGTCCGAGGCGTTCACGGGCAAAGGGCTGTCTTCCGCCGCCTACCGCGCCGTCGTTAAAAAAGTGCTGTCCTATTTGCAGCCGTTCGAGGAAAAGTACGATATTCAAAACGTGATCGAGCAAAGCGACGTGCAGATGATCGCGATGTCGGGAACGGCGACGACGATCGGGGCGTTCCATTTGGGGCTGCCCGTGTACAACCGTTCCGTGGTCGACGGCATGGCGATGAGCTTCGACGATTTGATCAAGGCGAAGCGCAAGCTGGAAAAACTGCCTTACGCCGAAAAGGAAAGCCACCCGTGCATCGGACCTCAGCGTGCGGATCTGTCTTTGCCGGGGTGCGCGATTTTGCAGGGGATTTGCGAAATGTGGCCGATCGGCGAAATCACCATCGCCGACCGCGGATTGCGCGAAGGCATCGTTATGGATTTGATACGCAAGGAAAATTCGGGGGCGGATAAAAAATGAAACAGCCGACGGCTCATATGTTGAAAACGCGCGTCAAGACGGCGAAAAAGCGGTCTTCGGCGTCGACGCAGTGGCTGGAACGCCAGCTGAACGATCCCTACGTCGCGATGGCGAGGCAAGAGGGATACCGCGCCCGTTCGGCGTTCAAACTGGTCGAGCTGGACGACAAATTCCACTTTTTGGGCGCGGGAAAGCGCGTCGTCGATTTGGGCGCGGCGCCGGGAGGGTGGACGCAAATCGCCGTCAAACGCGTGAAGTCGACGCCCGAAAATCCGCTGGTCGTCGGACTGGATCTGCTGGAAATGGCGCCGATCGCGGGGGCGAAGACGACTCAGCTGGACTTTTTGGACGACCGCGCGCCCGACGTGCTGAAAGAAATGCTGGGCGGGCGCAAAGCCGACGTGGTTCTGAGCGATATGGCGCCCAATACGACGGGCATGAAAGACATTGATCATCTGCGCATTATGGGGCTGTTGGAAACGGCGTACGCTTTCGCCTGCGAAATTCTGAACCCGAACGGCGTGTTCGTGGCGAAGATCTTTCAGGGCGGGACGGAACAAAACCTGCTGAACGAAATGAAAAAGAAATTCAAGGTCGTCAAACACGCCAAGCCGCCCGCCAGCCGCAAGGAATCGTCGGAATTTTACGTTGTCGCGACGGGATTTAAGGGCGAAGAATGAAACAATCGGGCAGAATACTGGCGGTGATTGAACTGCTGGACGAAATCTTTTCGTTTCGTCAGCCCGCCGACAACACGGTCAGCGCGTATTTCAGAACGCGCCGCTATATCGGCGGCGGCGACCGGCGCGAAATTTCCGCGCTGGTGTGGTTCGTCCTGCGCCGTTACGGTCGCTTGCGCCTGTCTTTCGGAAAGGATCCGACGGGCAGGGAGGCGGTCGCGGCGGCTTTGCGTTATCGGGGAACGGCGGTCGATCCGCTGTTCGACGGGGATAAATACGCCCCCGCGCCCCTGACGGCGGAGGAACGCGCGGCGCTGGCGCGTCTGCCGGACGAACTGCCCGACGCGGTCGCCGAATGCCCCGATTGGCTGCGCGGTCGGATCGACGACGCGGACGTTCGCGCGATGGTTGACGAAGCGCCGCTGGATCTGCGCGTCAACACGTTGAAAACAACGCGCGAAGAGGTGCTGAAACTGCTGGAACAATCGGGAATCAAAGCGGAAAAAACGCCGTATTCCCCCGTCGGCGTGCGCGTGAACGGGCGCGCGAACGTGACGGCTTTGCCCGTTTATGCGGACGGATTGGTCGAAATTCAGGACGAGGGATCGCAAATTGTTTCCCTGCTGACGCAAGCCGCGGCGGGGCAGGTCGCGATCGACTGGTGCGCCGGCGGCGGCGGAAAGACGCTGGCGCTGTCGGCGATGATGAACGCCAAAGGGACGATTTACGCCGCCGACGCCAATGCCAAACGGTTGCGCGATTTGCCGGAACGGGCGGCGCGCGCCGGCGCGAACAACGTCATTTTGTTAAACGATTACAAAAGCTTGAAGCAATACGATCTGGTGTTGGTCGACGCTCCCTGCACGGGAACGGGAACGTGGCGGCGCAGTGCGGACGCGCGTTGGCGAATGTCGCCCGAACAGTCGGCGCAAATTATCGAAACGCAACGGGAAATTCTGGATAAAGCCTGTCGCTGCGTGAAAAGGGGCGGGCGGCTGTTCTACGTCACCTGTTCGCTGGACGCGGCGGAAAACGAAAATCAGGCGGCGGATTTCATTCAAAATCACGCCGGTTTCGTCATGGAGGATCTGGCGCCCGTTTTGAAAAAAACGACGGGTTTGGAACAATCCGGAAAAACGATCCGTTTGCGTCCGTCGGTCTGCAAAACGGATGGATTTTTCGCCGCGTCGTTTATTAAAAAATAGGAAAAGCTTTATTCTTTTCCGCCGTTTTATCCGTCCCGTTGGTCGACGCCTTCGACGACGGCGCAGGATTTGGCTTTGTACGTCACCAGACGGCTGACGGGGCAGGCGGTTTCGTCGACCTCGCCCGTAATGGCGGCGTGCAGTTCGTTCGCGGCGTTTTTGCCGGACGCGACGGCTTCGACGATCGTTGATCCGCCGTGGTTGCAATCGCCCGCGTACACGACCTTTTCGGCTTCTTTTTTCGGATCGGCTTTCGAACCGACCGCCATGACGACGCGCGCGAAGTCCGGACGCCGGATCGTCGTGTCGGGAATGTCCTCCAGCTTTGTGCCGTTAAAACGGGTTTTGCAGGTGTAAAGCGTGTAGGTGTCGCCCGTTTTTTCAATTTTTTCAACGCGCGTCATCGACGTGATGTCGATCGTTTTTTCCAACAGCCAAGCCCGTTCCCCGCCGGTCAGGCGCATGTCGCAAACGCGGCGGCGGACGAACATTTCGACGTTTTGCGCGCCCGAATCCTTCGCCGTCACGGCGCAGTCGGTCGCGACCGCCCCGCCGCCCAAAACGGCGACGTTGCCGTCCGTTTTGTATTTTTCGGGGGATTTCAAATAGTCCATAAAGGATATCGCCAGATCTTCGCCGGGGATTCCCATCGTCGCCGAATGCGGTTCGCCGACCGCGACGATGACGCCGTCGTATCCGTCTTTCAGCAAATCGACGGGGTTCGCCACGCGGCGGTTCGCTTTCAACGTGATGTCGCCCAGCGTTTTGACGAAAGCCCAATCCTTTTCAATGACGGCGCGGGGCAGGCGCGCTTCGGGGATCAGTTTCGCCGCGCCGCCGACGGAATCGGAGGCTTCGAACACTGTGACGCTGTATCCCTTGCGCGCCAGAACGGCAGCCGCCGCCAATCCGGCGGGACCCGCGCCGACGATCGCGGCGTTCTTTCCGTTCGGCGCGACGGGGGGCGGAACGTCGACGGTGTTCGCCTCGCGCGCCTTTTCCAAAATCGCCGCCTGAACGGCTGGAATTTTGATGGCGGTGTCGAACGCGCGGCGCGTGCAGGCTTTCATGCAGAAACGGTCGGGACAGGTCAGTCCGCACATCTGTCCCAGCGGGTTGGATTTCAAGATGATTTCGGCGGCGCGCCCGTAATCGGCGGGTGTCATGCCCTTCGCCGCTGCGATAAAGTCGGCGGGCGAACAGTTGGCGGGGCAGGCTTTCATGCACGGCTTTTCGGCGCAGTGCAGACATCTGTCCGTTTCGGCTTTCAGTTGCGTGTTCGTCAGATAAAGCTTTTGGGTCATTTGTCACTCCTTGACGGAAAAATCAATGTCCGAACCGCCGTTTGAAAGCCAGATTCAGCGTTGAAAGCCAACGCAGCAGGGGACGCAGAACGGCGGGCGCGGCGGCGGCGGCGCAAAAACGCGCGGGAATTTCGTCCAGTCGCAGATCCAGCGCGATGCCCATGCGGTGATGCCCGTTGTCGACGCAGTCTTTCGCTCCCGTCAGGCGGCAAAGCATGATGTCGATCGGATTGTCGTCGCGAAATCCGTCCTTTCTGATGCTGTCGGCGATTCTGTCGTATTCGGCGTCGCGTTCGGCGCGCGTCATTCGGCGCGACGATTTCGTGAACGAATAGGCGTTTTCGCGCGTTTTGAACGTGCGTTCGATTTTCAGCACCCTGATGTCCCGCGGGCGGACGTGATAGACGTTCGAACCGTAAAACCGGATTTTGTTGCGCAATTTGCGAACGAACGGCGACAGAACGTCGAACCGACCGTTCGCCGGAACAAAAGCGAAGCGGACGGGGACGAAAGCCGAACCGTCCTTTATCGCCCGATTCAGCGCGGCGCGTCCGCCGATCAGGACGTCTTTGCTTTCATGGCTTTCGGGACGCGGATTCCGCCCCAGCAAAATCACGATGCCGCCGTCCGGCGCGGCGTCCGGCGCGTCCGGCAGAACCGCGACGTCGCCGGCGGATAGTTCGTACAGTTCCGAAGAAAACACAAAACGGCGCATGGAAAATCGTCTTTTTATTGATGTCACGCCAAGGAATATAGTGTTCCGGCGGAACAAAGTCCAGCGTTATAAAACGGGACGAAACCGAAAAGGCTTTTTTTAAACGGCGAAATGTGATACTTTTCCCGTTATGGTGTTTCTGTACGGGGGACGGCAATGAACGCTGTTGAAAAAAAGACGGACGAAAATCGCGCGAAAACCTTGGTCGACCGCGTGGCGAACGCTTCGGTTTTCGGGGCGAAGGTCGTGAACGCGGCTTTGAACGGCGGGGCGGAAATCGTTTTTTCCGATTCGCTCGGCAAAAAAGAGGGCGGCGTCCTGCTGCCGGACGGTGCCGGTGCGAAAAAAATCGTTTTAAACGCCCGCATGCCGGACGCCCGATTGACGACGGCTTTGGTGCGGCTGTCCAGAACAGCCGCGCGGAACGGCGGGGAATTGCGGCGAATGTCCGTTAAATCCGCTTTGCTGACCGCGCGCGCCCGTACCGCCGACGCCGTCGCGCACGAAGCCGCCGCCGCCTATGAAATGCGGTCGTCCGATCCCGAAGCGTATCAGGCTTTTTTCGATAAAAACACGAAAATCGCCGGCGTCTATTTCTACACGCGTCACGAATCCGGAAACGAAGCCAAAGCGATGGGGCAGGCGGTTCGCGCGTGGTACGATTCGCCCGAAAAGGTCGCTGCCTGCGACGAATCCGTGATGACGTACATGATCAAAACGCGGAACGAAAAAACGGCGGGTGCGGAAACGCCGTCCGAAAAACCGGAAAAGATTTTCGAACATGACGGAAAAAGCTACGTCGACCGCGCTTTTCTGCAATCGCCGAAGGTTTCCGGTCTGTCCGACGATTTGGCGGCGCGCGCGGCAAACGTCGAAAAAATCCGCAAAACGGCGAACGGAAACGCGCTTTTCGCCGACGCGGTGATCGCCCGCCGCCGGCGCGACCGCTAAAAAAACAAAAATTTCGAAAAAATCGCTTTTTTGTCCAAAGGTGTTGTGGTAGTCTGAATGGAACACATCTTTGAAGGCGAAGAGCATGACAACTGTTTTTGTGGCGGGCAACATGATGCCCACGGTGATCGAAACCCCCGAACAAAAGGCGGCGGCGGAACGCGTCGAAGCGGAACGCGCCGCGCGCGTCGAAAAACTGGTCGCGCGGATTTGCAAATCCTCCCCTTTGGGCAAAAAAATCGTCGAATCCGCCGTTGAACGCGGCGTTTGCATCGGTTTCGACGGCGACAAAGGCAAGGCGCTGGGATCCTACACGCCGTCGATGAAATACGTGTCGTTGAACGACACGGCGACGGACGCGCAGCTGTTGTCCACGATCGTTCACGAATGCCGCCATTCGGAACAAAATCCTGTTCACGATCATTCTTACAGCGTCTGTTCCAACATCGCCGAAGTGCGCGCGGTCGAAGCCGACGCCATGGCGACCGAATGCGCCGCCGTCTATCAGATGCGCAAAGCCGAACCGGAAACCTACGATGCTTTTTGCAAACGCCACGGCGGCATGATGCGGGCTTACGAACAGTCGTTCGCGGCTGAAAAGGACGCCGACAAAGCCAGAGCCGAGGCGTTCAAGGCGTGGTACGACCACGCAGAATACGTCGAACAGTACGACCGCGCCGTCGTTGATTTCATGGGAATGGGAATGCTGTATTCCGGCGCGTACAAAAAGGAAATAACCCCGAAACAGCTGGCTGACGAAATCGGCTATGTCGACGCCGGATTTTTCGCGTCCGCCCGCGCGAACACCGTTTCGGAAAAAACGGCGCAAGAGGCGGCGAAAGTTGAACGGGGGCACGTCCGCCACGCTTTAAAACTGTTCGGACGGTCGAAAATCAAGACGTCCGCGGATTATTTTTACGTCCGTTCCGCCGACGGCAAAGTCGAACCGCCGAAACGCGAACGAAACATCGCCGCCGCCGTTATCGGCAAAGCAAACGGCGGACGCTGACTTTTCGCTTTACGGTTTTTCAAACGCCCCGCGCGCAAAGGCAAACGGGGCGTTTTCGCGCGCCGGAACGGACGGAGGGACTTATTTTATAAAATATATTGCAAATCGGCGGGATAGCTCTATACTTTGTCAGCTTAAACCTTTTTTAATAAACGGAGTGTGCATTCCATGTTGATAAATCCCGCTTTCGCTCAGGAAGCCGCAGGCGCGGCGCAACAGGTCGCCGCGGGCGATCCTTTGCGCGTTTTGTTCCAGTTTCTGGTGATTTTCGTCGTTTTCTATTTCTTTTTGATCCGTCCTCAGCAAAAGAAAATGAAGGAACATCAGATGATGCAGATGAACGTCGCGCGCGGGGACACGATCGTGACGTCCGGCGGCTTGGTCGGCAAAGTGATTCGTTCCAACGCCGACGATCTGCTGGTTGAAATCGCCGACGGCGTGCGCGTCGTCGTCGTGCGCGACCGTGTTTTGGGACGCCGTTCGCAGTCGGACCGGACTTTCGCGGAAGAGGAATCCGTCAATGACAACGCCAAAAAGGGCAGCGAAGGTCTGAAAGACGTTTTAACGAAAAAATAAAAGGATATTCAGATGTTTAACTATCCCAAATGGAAAATATCCCTGATCGGCGCGATCGCCGCGCTGGGGGTGTTTTTCTGCATTCCCAACTTTTTGCCCAAAGCGCAGCAGGAAAAACTGCCCGAATGGTGGCAGCCGATGACGCTGGGGCTGGATTTGCAGGGCGGTTCGCAGCTGTTGTTGCAGGTCGATTTGGATCAGGTCGTCGCCGATCAGCTGAATTCCGTTCAGGAAGCCGCGCGCATGGCTTTGCGCGAAAAGGGCGTCCGTTATACGGGACTGACTGTTTCGGACGGCGCTTTGACCGTTAAAATCGTCAAAAGCGAACAGCTGTCCAAAGCCAAAGACCTGTTGCGCAAAATCGACAAGGGCAATCTGGACGTGACGGAAAACGGCGACGTCTTGTCCGTGCGCTACACGGACGTCGCGCTGACCCGCATCAAAACCGCCGCGGTCGATCAGTCGATCGAAATCGTGCGCCGCCGCATCGACCAGCTGGGAACGCGCGAACCGTCAATCATGCGTCAGGGCAGCGACCGCATTCAAGTCCAGCTGCCGGGGGTCGAAGATCCGAACGAAGTTAAAAAGTTGTTGGGAAAAACGGCGAAGATGTCTTTTCACTTCGTTGACGAAACGACGTCTTTGGCTGATGCGCGGCGCGGAAAAATCTCGCCCGAATCAAAGGTTGTCCCGGGGGACGAAAACGCCAGTGCGGCGTATTACGTCATTGAACGCAAACCGATCGTCGGCGGCGAACATTTGACCGACGCGCGCGCCGATTTCGCCGAAGGCGAACCCGTCGTCGCGTTCCGTTTCAATTCGTTCGGTGCCAAACGGTTCGGCGCGGCGACGCGTGAAAACGTCGGTCGCCGGCTGGCGATCGTTCTGGACGGCAAGGTGATTACCGCCCCCGAAGTCAAAAGCGCGATTACGGGCGGTTCGGGCATCATTACGGGCAGTTTCACTGTTCAATCCGCGTCCGATCTGGCGCTGATGCTGCGTTCGGGCGCTTTGCCCGCGCCGCTGGAAGTGGTCGAGGAACGCATCGTCGGTCCCGGACTGGGAACGGATTCGATCGACGCGGGTAAAAAATCCTGCGTGATCGGTCTGGTGCTGGTGCTGGCTTTCGTCGTGGCGACTTACGGCACGTTCGGGCTGTTCGCCGACATCGCTTTGGTTCTGAACCTGTTGCTGTTGTGCGGCGCGATGAGCGCACTGGGCGCGACGCTGACCCTGCCGGGGATCGCGGGCATCGCGCTGACTTTGGGCATGGCGGTCGACGCGAACGTGCTGATCTACGAACGCATGCGCGAAGAACAGTCCTACGGCAAATCCGTTTTGAACACGGTCGAAGCCGGATTTGAAAACGCTTCGTCGGCGATTTTCGATTCGAACCTGACCAGTCTGTTCGCGGGATTGATTCTGATTTGGCTGGGCAACGGTCCCGTGCGCGGATTTGGCGTGACGACCTGTTTGGGGTTGGTGACGTCCGTCTTTACCGCCGTCTACGTGACGAAAGTCCTGATTCTGGCGTGGGTGAAGTTCACGAAACCCGCGAAAATCAACGTGTAAGGAGGATTTGAAATGCCTAGACTTATTCACTATTTCATTAAACCGACGCACGTTAATTTCATCGGCGCGCGCAAATACGCTTTCGTACTGTCGTTGCTGATGTGCCTGATTTCGATCGCGTCCGTCGCGACGAAAGGCATGAACTACGGCATCGATTTCAAGGGCGGCGTTTTGATGGAAGTTCAGTCCGAACAAAAAATCGACATGAAAGACCTGCGCGCCAAATTGTCCGGTTTGGGCGTCGATCTGCAACCCGTGGGCGAAAACGGAACGGAAGTTCTGATTACCGCTTTGGGACGCGGCGACAACGAACAGGAACAGATGAAAGTCACCAAGAAAATCCGCGAAGAACTGGGCGACGACTACGCCATTCGCCGCGTTGAAATGGTCGGTCCCCGCGTCGGGGCGGAATTGATCCGCAACTGTATTTGGGCGGTCGTTCTGGCGGGCGCGATGATCACCGTGTACGTCTGGACGCGGTTCGAATGGGAATTCGCGCTGGGGACGATGCTGTCGCTGATTCACGACATCATCATCGCCGTCGGTCTGTTTTCGGTGTTTCAGCTGGATTTCGACATGACGATCATCGCGGGACTGATGACGCTGGCGGGCTTTTCCGTCAACGACACGATCGTGTCTTACGACCGCATGCGCGAAAATCTGCACAAATACCGCAAGATGCCGATTGACGAAATGATCAATAAAACCACAAACGAAATGTTGCCGCGCACGTTGCTGACGGGTATGTCGACGATAATCATGCTGGTCGTGATGCTGTTCATGGGCGGTTCCGTTTTGCAGGGATTCGCGCTGATCATGCTGTGGGGCATCATTGTCGGAACGTATTCGTCGATTTACGTCGCGATGCCCGTCCTGATGTATCTGGACATTCGCAAAACGATGGAAAACAAAAACAAGAACGTCAATCCGTTCGAAACGAACGCCGGCTGAAAAATCCGCCGTCGA
Source organism: Alphaproteobacteria bacterium UBA6347 (assembly GCA_002440235.1). GTDB lineage: Bacteria > Pseudomonadota > Alphaproteobacteria > CAAGCB01 > CAG-977 > UBA11549. The sequence continues at coordinate 9,434 of DJRZ01000009.1, read as the reverse complement.
ATCAAAAGCCCCCGTCGTTCCGGCGGGGGCTTTTTGCCGGAAAAAAGGAGGAGAGGGTTTGCTTTTCGCGCAAAAAAATCCCCGCGAAATTCGCAGGGATTTTATTTTGGTGAGCGTGCCGGGATTCGAACCCGGGGCCACTTGATTAAAAGTCAAGTGCTCTACCAGCTGAGCTACACGCCCTTGACAAGAAAGGAACATATACATCTGTCGCCGGTTCGTCAACAATTTTTTTTACTTTTTTGAAAAAAAATGGCAGAGGTTTGAAAAACGGCTGAAAACAGCCGCTTTATCCGAACGCCCGCGTGCCGCGCGCGGGGATTTCGCCGGATTGTTCGATCTCTTCAATCGCGCGTTCGTAGGTTTCGACGCGTTTTTCAAATTCCGGCGCGCTGACCGCGGCGGAAGAGGAGTCGTTCAGCTGGGCGGCAAACGCGGTTTGCGATTCATATCCCGCCGACCAATAGGAAAAGGGAACGGCGGTTTCGGAATCGTCGGCGACAAAAAGCGACGGCGCGGCGTCGTTTCCGCCCGTTAAATACTGATCCGTTGCCGACCTCGTCCCCGCCGAATCGCCGACCGTTTCGATCGTCGCCGATTCCAACGCGGGGGCGGCTGCTCTGACGCCGTTCAGCCGCATCGTCGAAGCCGTTTGCCGTACTGGCGCGGTTGACGAAACCTTGGCAGTTGACATTTCTATCAATCCCGTGTTTAAAGAATTCTTCCTATATTTATTTTCCGCTTTTCACGCCGGAATTGTCAAGGGGAATCAACGCGTTCCATTCGGGAAAAGAAAAAATGTCCAACCTTTTTGAAGCGGTTAAAAACGGCGACGCCGAATTGCTGGAAAGATTGTCGCGCGAAAAACAATCCGACGACGATTTGCGCGGCGCGTTGCGCAACGCCGCCGAATCCGGACGGCTGACGCTGGTGAAAATCTTAACGCGTCACGGCGCGCGCGACGATTGGGCGGTTGTCGCGGCGGCGTCGTTCGCCGATGCGAAAACCGTCGATTTTCTGGCTCGGCTGGGCGGAAACATCGACGCCGCGTTTATCGGCGCGGCGGCGCACGGACGGCTGGACAACGCGCGGTGTCTGGCGGCGTTTTCGCCTTCGCCGACCGCGCGGGACGAGGCTTTGGCTGACGCGGCTTTGCGCGGATACGTCGACGTCGCGCGGTTTTTGCTGGACGGCGGGGCTGATCCGGACGCGGTCGTCTGCGGCGGAAAAACGGCGGCGGGAATCGCGAGGGAAAAGGGCGACGCGGCGCTGATCCGGCTGTTCGCGGATTCGAAAGCCGAAAAAACTTTGAAAACGGCGTCCGAATAGTCTATTTTGTGTTTTTGTCCAGAAAATGCGGAAAAATTTTACCTTTTCGCGGCTATCGATGACTTTTAAGCCTGACGAGGGGGATTTTGGACAGGCTTCTTGTCTAAAAAACGGAAAAGAACAGTCGCCTAAATTCAAAAAACGGGGCTGTTTGCGGCGGTTCGA
>DJRZ01000009.1:196-7909 GCA_002440235.1 Alphaproteobacteria bacterium UBA6347 | reverse complement strand
TAACCTAAGAATTTTCTGCTAATATATTGATTTTCAACGATGTTTTTCGGCGTCAATCGACCCCGCGACCTGCTGTTGAAAAGTTTTCCGAAAAAATCGATTTTTTTCTAAAAAAAAGTGGCAAAAGCGGAAATAATGTCATATTATCCTTAGTAAGTTATGGTTTTACCCGTTTCTAACCGTGAAAGAGGTCGCAAATGGCTATTTTAAATGAGTATGAACTGCATCGTTTGGCTGTCATGGCTGGCATCGACAGCTACGCGACGATTGACAACAAGCAGTCGCTGCTGATTGCTTTGGACGTTTTGAAGCCGCAGGGTGAAAAATCCGATCAGGAATACGCCGCGGAAATCAATCAGACTCTGAACAAAGCTTTGGACGCGCAGTACGCTTCGCCGCTGAATCCCGTTTGCGTCATGCGCAAAGACCGCGAAAAAGAGGTCGAGTTCGTCGTTCCCGCCGGCAAGGAAAACGAACAGCTGAACTGGTCCGTGAAAGAGGAAAACGGCAATACGCAAGCCGGTTCGGTCAAGGTCGCCGACACTTATTTGAAATACGACGACGAAGGCAAGCCGATGGTGCGCGAAATCAACGGCGTCAAATACGAAAAACGCGGCTTTAAAATGCCCGCCGATTTCGATATCGGCTATCATACGCTGGAAATGGACATTCCGGGGCAGCCCAAGGCGTCGACCCGCATGATCTACGCGCCGACGAAATGCTACGACCCGATCGACATCAAAGACGGCGGCAAGGCGTGGGGCGTTCCCGTCCAGCTGTACGAACAGCGTTCCGATGAAAACCAGGGCATCGGCGACTTTTCCGATTTGGCGGAAATCGCGGACACCGTCGGCAAAAGCGGCGCTGGCATCTTGGGCGTCAACCCGTTGCACGCCATGTTCCCCGAAGCGGCGGAGGAAGCTTCCCCGTATTCGCCCGCCAGCCGCACCTATTTCAACCACGTCTATCTGGACGTGACCGCCGTTCCCGAATTCGAACAGAGCAAAGAAGCGACCGCTCTGTACGATTCGCCCGAATACACGGCGAAACGCCGTCAGGCTCAGGACAAACAGGACGTCGACTACACGGCGGCGTTCGAACTGAAAACGCCCGTTTTGGAAAAATGCTACGATCAGTTCGTGAAAAACGGTTCCCCCGAACGCAAGGAAAAGTTCGAATCGTTCAAACGCGACGGCGGAGAACGTTTGCAGGACTTCGCGGTGTTCCAGACGTTGTGCGAACATTTCGCCAAACAGGAACCGAAACTGACCGACTGGCGGGATTGGCCCAAGGAATATCAGGATTCCAAAACGCCCGAAGTCAAGGCGTTCGCCGAAGCCAACAAAGACCGCGTCGGATTCTACACCTATTTGCAGTTTGAAACGCTGAACCAGATGGAAAACGTGCAGAAAATCTGCAAGGAAAGCGGCATGAAAGTCGGACTGTACACCGACATCGCCGTCGGTTCCGCTCCGTTCGGTTTCGAAGGCTGGGGGTGCAAGGATCTGTACATGAAGGCGTCCGCCGGCGCGCCCGCCGACGTTTTGTCCCCGAACGGGCAGAACTGGGACGTCATGGGCTTTAAACCCAAAGCGTTGAAAGACACGGCTTACGAACCGTTTATCGAAATGTTGCGCAACAACATGAAAACCGCGGGCTGCACCCGTCTGGACCATGTTTTGCAGCTGGCGCGTCTGTACATGATCCCCGAAGGCAAATCCGCCAAGGAAGGCGCATTCGTCTATTATCCCGTCGACGATTTGATGGCTGTCGCGGCTTTGGAATCGCATCGCAACAAATGCATGCTGATCGGCGAAGATTTGGGGCAGTTGCCTCCGGGATTTCAGGACAAGCTGATGGATCACGGCATTCTGTCTTACCGCGTGATGCCGTTTGAACGTCAGTGGGGGTATCAGAACGGCAGCGACAACAACGCTTTCCGCCACCCCGAAGAATACCCGCAGTATTCGACGGCGGCTCCGTCCACGCACGACACCCCGTCTTTGGCGAGCCAATGGACGGCGCGCGACGTGCATTTGAAAGACTATCTGGGCTATTACGAAAGCGACGGTCAGCGCGATCTGGAATTCCGCCAGTATGAAACCCAGCGTTGCGCTTTGAACTGGGCTTTGCAGGAAAAAGGCAGTTGGGAACGCGTCGGCGGTCACATTGTCGCCGATCCCGCGCACGACACGCGCTCTTGTCCGGAAAAATACGAACAGGCGGTCGCCGACTATTTGGGGCAGTCCCGTTCCGCGATGTTGCTGTTCCCGTTCTCGGACATGTTCCGCACGAACTACATGGGCAACATTCCCGGCACGCGCCAGCGTTCCGAATCGGTTGTCGGCGGCAAGGATCTGAAAGTGTTCGAAACGGGCGGCGCCAGCCGTATCCCGTGGAAGAACTGGCGTCCGAAAATGCACGTCAAGGTCAATGAAATCAAGGAAATTCCCGTTTTCAAAGACATCGCCGGCATTTTGAACGGGTATCGTCAGGCGGGCAACGAAAATTCCAAAGTCAAAGACCCGCAGATTTCGGAATTCAAACGTCCGGGACGCACGGAAACCAAACAGCGCGACGCCAAGCGCATCGTGTCGCTGTATGAAAGCATGGCGAACAGCGGATATTTCCAGACGTACGCCTATGACATCATTTCCGCGAAATTTTCGCAGAAACATCATCAGCACGACGTCCGCAAAACGGAAGAGTTCAAGAAAAACTACGACGAACGCCGTTCCGCGATCGAGGAAAACAAACGCCAGTATCAGCAAAAACCGGCGCAGTCGAATCAGGCGGTCGTTCAGAAAATGTTGCAGAGCAAAACGCGCTAAGCCGTTTGCTTTGCGGGGTAAAAGGGTCGGTTTTTCGCCGACCCTTTTCCATTGCCGGAAAGCGCGCAAAAAAGAACCGCCGGCGAAAACGCGGCGGTTCGCAACGGTTTTCAGACGGCGCGAATCAATATGTCTTTTTGAAAAAATCGACCGTTTCTTTCAAGCCGTCTTCCAGTCGGGTTTTCGGGGTGAAACCGAGAACGGCGGCGGCTTTGGCGTTGTTTAAAACGCTGTGTTTGATGTCGCCGGCGCGGGCGGGGGCGCGGTTGGGGGAAAGCCGGTAGTCCGTATATTTCCCGATCAGCGAAAACAGTTCGTTGATGCTGGTGCGGGTGTTGGTGGACACGTTCAGCGTTTCGTTCTTTCCGTCCGACAAAACGGCGCGGCAGTTCATTTCCGCCACGTCGCCGACATATACGAAATCGCGCGTTTGATCGCCGCCGCCGTGGATTTCCAGCGGCATGTTTTTGATCATTTTTTCGATGAAAATGGAAACGACGCCCGCTTCGCCGTGGGGATCCTGACGCGGACCGTACACGTTCGCGTAACGAAAAACGATGTGGTCGACGCCCGACAGCTTGACGTATTCCTCCATCGTGTGTTTCGACACGGCGTAGGGCGACAGAAAACTGACGGGGTGTTTTTCGTCGACGGGCAGGTATTGCGGAACGGCGTACAGGGCGGCGCTGGACGACACGACGATTTTTTTGACGCCGTGTTTTTTGCAAAGCTCGATCACGCGCACGGAAGCCATGACGTTGTCCAGCGCGTCGCGGACGGGGTCGGCGACGGACACGGCGACGGACGCCTGCGCCGCCAGATGAATCACGGCGTCGAAAGCGTGCTTTTCAAACACTTCGGCGATTTTCGGATCGTTCAGATCGTACCGGTAATAAACGGCGGAATCGTTTTTGTATTTGGGGGCTTTGCGGTCGACGACGACGACGTCGCATCCTTTGGCGATCAGTTTGTCCACCGTGTGCGAACCGATGAAGCCTGCGCCGCCCGTAACCAGTATCCGCATTTTACCGTCCTTTTGTTTTAAATTGACCTTTGCTACAAGTTACTCTAAAACATAAAAAATAACAGCTGTTTTTTTTACCGCGTTTTCGGGGATTTTTGCATGAAAGTCATGATCGTCAAGGACAGAAACGTCCTGAACACAAAGTTTCTGGCGCAGTTTGTCAATTCTTTGCACCGCATCGGCTTTGACGTGACGGTCGTGTGCGATACCTATAAAAAGCAGGGCAGCGGCGTGACGCTGGACGAAGGGGTGAAGTTCGTCAATTTGAACGCCAAAACGAACAATCCGTTTAAAAACGCCGTCCGTTTTTTGCGCGGCAAACTGTTCCGTCCGACAAGGCGGTTTAAAAAGGTCATCGCCGACGAACGCCCCGATGTCGTCATCTGCTACTTTATGGTCGATTTGGTGAATGTGCTGTACAGGCAAAACCACGATGTTCCCGTGATTATGATGATGCACGGCTATCCGCCGGTCATGCTGGGGCATTTGTTCCGAAAAAAGCCCTACATGCGGAAAATTTACCGCGACGTCATGGACCGGGCGGCGGTTTTTCACGTTTTGATGAAATCGTACGAACCGACGATCGCGCAATTCTGCACCCCGAAACGCGTGGTGACGATTCCGAACGAGGTCGTCCAGATCCCCGCGGCGGAACGCGCCGACCTGTCGGTTGAAAAGAAAAAAATCATCTACGTCGCCCGCGTCGAAAAAGAGGGCAAGCGCCATCATCTGCTGGTCGAGGCTTTCGGTCGGCTGTTCAAGGATTTTCCGGATTGGCGGCTGGAATTTTGGGGAATGCGGAAATATCCCGCCTATGAACGCGAACTGATGGAGCTGGCGGCGAAACACGGGGCGGAAAACAACGTGTTTATCAAAGGCTACCACCCGAAAATCCAAGAAGTGTACCGCGACGCCGACATTCACGCTTTCCCGTCCGCGCACGAAGGTTTTTCGCTGGCTTTGGCGGACGGAATGGCTTGCGGTCTGCCCAGCATCGGGTTCGCCGACGCGCCGTCGGTCAACGAATTGATCGTCGACGGGCACAACGGTTTTCTGGCGGCGGATCTCGACGACTTTACGCAAAAGCTCCGCACGCTGATGAGCGATCGGAATTTGCGGATTCAATTCGGGAAAAACGCGGCGGCGGACATGGTCGGCTACGCCCCCGAAAAAGTGATTGAGCAGTGGCGCGAACTGATTGTCGAAACGGTCGGAGAAAACAAATGATTCCCAAAAAAATTCACTACTGCTGGTTCGGTCCCGCCAAAAAGGGCGAAGTCGAAACGAAATGCATCGAAAGCTGGAAGAGGATTTTGCCCGACTATGAAATCCGCGAATGGAACGACGCCGATCTGGAACGCTTTGACAACCGGTATTTGAAACAGGCGGTCGCCGCCAAAAAATGGGCGTTCGTTTCCGACTATGTGCGCCTGTACGCTTTGGCGACCGAAGGCGGCGTGTATTTCGACACGGACGAGGAAATCAGAAAGCCTTTGGACGACTTTATGAATCTGAATTTCTTTATCGGGTCGCAAAAATGCGGATCGTGCCGCAATATCTCGCCCGCGCTGATCGGAACGGTTCCGAACCACCCGATCGTCGGGGATTTGCTGGCGGAATACGACGACGTCGATTTCATCAGACCGGACGGATCGCTTAATCTGACGACGAACCCGATGTATTTCGCAAAAGTTTTCAGGGAAAAATACGGTCTTGACGACGTGTTCGTCACCAAAGACCGGTTAAAGATAGCGGAAAACGCCTACATCTATCCGTACTATTATTTTTGCACGGACAACACGGACGCTTACGCCGTTCATCATTACACGGGCAGTTGGAAACCGGACTGGAACGTCCGCGACAAATTGTCGATCCCCGTCGGTTTCGGGCGCAGGCTGGTGGTCCGGAAATACAAGAAAAACAGGGACGGCGCCGAAATGCCGTTCAATGACGGCGAAAAGATTTTGTTTTCGATAAAAACGTCAAAGCGGTCGAAACTGTTTTTACTGTCGGTTGAAAAGAAATGAAAAAGCACGTGTTTGATTTTTTGCGGGTGCTCTGCGCTTCCGCGGTTATCCTGTTTCTGTTGACGGTGCCGGAAATCGTTTTCAGCTTTATCAATCCGAAACTTTCCGTGTGCGGCAATTTTGACAAACTGGGCGCCGTGTTTCTGCTGGCGATTGCGCTGTCGCTGGTCGAAAACAAAACTTTTATCAAGTGGTTTTTGATCGTTTTCGGCGTCTTTCAGCTGGTTCAATTCAATTCCATGGCGTATTTCGGCGTCTATCTGACGCCGTACGCGATCGATTTCATCTTTTTGGAAACCGGCGATATTATCACCGAAATCAAAGACGTCTGGTACAAGTATCTGTATATTTTCGCTTTGGTAGGCGTGCCGTACTGGCTGCTGTGGCGGCTGATTTCCCGCGGCGTTCTGAACCGCGTGACGTTCAAATACGGCTGGATTCTGCCGATGCTGTACATCGCGGCGTTTTTTTACCGCGCGTCGACGCCGAACGGCATTTTTCAGATGCTGTTCAAACAGACGTGCTTCGCGTCGTACAACACGATCAATTCCTTTTCCGCGTATCTGGGCAACGTCCTGCCGAAAAAAATAATCGGTCACACGCAGGAAAAAATTTATCCCGATTACAAGCTGACGAATATCGAAAAGGATAAAAACGCCCCCGTCAACGTCATTTTCGTCGTGGGCGAATCGGTGAACGCCAACCATTTGTCTTTGTTCGGCTACGACCGCCCGACGACGCCGGAGCTGGAAGCCTATGCGGCGCGAAATCCGCGGTTCGTCTATAAAAAAGCGTGGGCGGCGGGCGTCAACACGCTGATCGCTTTGCCGATGCTTTACAATATTCAGGTCAATCCGAAAAACTATCGCAAATTGATCAAACGCGACAGCTATCTGCTGAAAATGGCGCAGGACAACGGGTTCAAAGTAACCTATATCGAATCGCAAAACCCGTCGCTGTTCAAAAAGACGTCCATCAGTCATTATGACAAGGCGTTTGTGTATTCTTCGAAAAACGGAACGGAACTGAAGGGCGAAAACGGATTTCTGGATATGGCGTTCAGCGGAATCGATTTGAACGACGGACGGAATTTCGTCATTGTGCATAAACGCAACATTCATTCGCCCTATAACGACAACTATATGTACGAAAACGGAAAATACGAAATTTTCAAAGACGCGCGATTCGACGAACGCGTCAACGAATACGACAACGCCGTGCGTTATGAAGACATGCTGTTGATGAAAATTTTGAAGTTCGCCGAATCCTCAAAACACAAAACCTATCTGTTTTATCTGTCCGATCACGGCGAGGCTTTGGGGGAAAACGGCGTCTGGGGACACGGTCACCTGTCGCCGGAGGATTTGGAAATTCCGTTCATGTTCGCAATGTTCAACGGAACGGACGATGATTTTACGAACCGGTTGAGGGGAAAAGACCGTCCCTGCGCGCATGACGTGGCGTTGTGGGTGGCTGAAAAGCTGGGGTGGAAAGTCGACGTGACGGGCGAGGATTTGAACGTCTGTCAGGTCAACGGTCGCGATACGATGGGACGCGCCGGCGTTTTGAAAATCATCAAAAAGTCAGACGGGACGACGGATTTCAAGCTGGAAAAATAAACGGAAACCGGGGAAAGCGGCAATCCATTTGCTACCGCCTTGAAAATAATAGAAATTGCGAAGCCCGTCAGGGCTGAAGCAATCCAAGTGAACTTGCCGCGAATGTTCAGCCCTAACCGTTAATCTCCAGCCCGCTGATTCTACCAATGGACTGCCACGCCACTGTCGTGGCTCGCAGTTTCGAATTTAATTCTATTGAAATTGCGAGGAGC
>DJRZ01000009.1:0-146 GCA_002440235.1 Alphaproteobacteria bacterium UBA6347 | reverse complement strand
CGACGCGGCAATCCAAGTGAACTTGCCGCGAATGTTCAGCCCTAACTGTCACCCCAGCCCGCTGATTCTACCAATGGACTGCCACGCCACTATCGTGGCTCGCAGTTTCGAATTTACTTCTATTGAAATCAACCCAGAAAGAAGAG
>DJRZ01000052.1:36395-95123 GCA_002440235.1 Alphaproteobacteria bacterium UBA6347 | reverse complement strand
CCTACGTCGATCTGCGCTTTCCCGCCGTGGCGGACACGGAGCTGTTGAACGCGTGCCTGACCGCCGCGAAGCGAAACGGGTTCAGACACCGCGTCGGCATCGTCCACAGCCACGAAAGCTTTTATATCGACGACAACGAGGATCAAAAACGTTTCTGGGCGAAAAAAGGCGTTTTGGGCGCGGACATGGAAACGGCGGCGCTGTACACGATCGGACGTCTGCGCGGCGTTAAAACGGCGTCGATTTTGAACAACGTCGTCGTCAGCGGCGGCGACACGGCGAACGCGATCGGCGGATACGTCGACGGCGAAAGCCTGACCCGAAAAGGCGAGGAAAACGAAATTCTGACCGCCCTCGACGCTTTCGTCCTGTTGAACGGCGGATAAATGGAACGCGAACGCCAGCCAGACATAGACTCGCTGAAAGGCTTGGCGATTTTATTCGTCGTTCTGTCGCATTGCGACGCGAACGGGCGGTTCTTTTTCAATTATCTGTTTTCGTTCACGATGCCGCTGTTTTTCGCCGTCGCCGGATATTTGACGGCGCGCGGGGACGGTTTCCGGTCGTATCTGTTCAAAAAATTCAAACGGCTGATTCTGCCCTACTGGTTTTGGATCGTCGCGTCGGCGGATATTTTTCTGGCGGCGTTCCGCGCGGTCACGGGCGAATACGCCCTGATCGTTCCTTATATCGCAAAGGCGTTCGCGTTCATGTCCCGACCGCTGATGTTTTCGCCGGTCATGAACCTGCCGCTGTGGTTTCTGCCCGCGCTGTTCGCCGTCGCGCCGTTTTTGTACGGGTGCGCCCGCCTGTCCGACAAGGCGCTGTGCCGGCTGGGGGTGTCGCTGGCGGTTTTGTCCCCCGCCGCGCAGGCGCGGCTGTCGGGCGAATTTCCGTTCAGCGCGCCCGCCCTGCCGCCCGCGCTGTTTTTCGCGATCGCGGGAATTTTGGCGGCGCGGCACCGGTCGTTTTTGCAAAAAGCCCTGTCCGTTCCGATGACGATCGTTTTGCTGGCGACGGGCGCGGGGCTGACGTGCGGCGGCGGTTTTTCGGATTTGTTTTCGGTCCGTCCGGCGTTTTTCGTCGCCGCTCTGGCGTCGATCGCGGGCTGGCGCGGGGCGGCGGCGCACCTCGACTGCCGTTTGTTGCGGTTTTTCGGCGGAAACTCGCTGTCCTTTCTGGCGCTTCACTGTCCGCTGATCGTTCAGATCAAATATTTGATGTACGGCGGTTATTTCAAAACATGGCAAACGACGACAGCCGCGCAAAGCTGGACGCTGTTCGCGCTGACGGTCGCGGCGTCCTCCGCCCTGATTTGGACGGGCGGCGCGCTGAACCGCAAATTTCCGCAAGCGAAACCGGTCGGCGCGGTCGCCGTCGTTTTGCTGTTTTTATATTTCGACGCCCATTCCCCCTGAACGCGAAAAATCAGAATTTGCCGCCCGCCGTCATTGTAGAATCGCGCACAATCAACAAAAGCGATTACCGCCAGCCGATTACGTCCCGCCGCATCGGCTGCAAGGGCAAGACATGACGTCATCGGAAATCGGCAAGTTACCTGAACTTTCCGACTAAACCTGCCCGCTTTTGTATTTCGTTCCCCAATCCGCCAAAGCGTCGATAACGGTTTTCAGCGACCGTCCCGTTTCGTTCAAGCTGTATTCGACGCGCGGCGGCACTTCGGCAAAAACTTGGCGGTCAATCAATCCGTCCGTTTCCAGTTCGCGCAAATTCTGCGTCAGAACCCGCTGACTGATTCCCGTCAGGCTTTTGCGCAATTCGCCGAACCGCTTTGTCCCGCCGACCAAATCACGGATAATCATCAATTTCCATTTATTTCCGATCAAATTGACCGTCGTCGCGACAGGGCAATCCAAAATTTTTCGACTTGGAAGCATAGGGGACTCCTCAATAGTTATTTTTTGCATACTATATATTAAAATAGTGCCTGATTTACAAACGAATGCAATATACCCTATTCTGATTTCGTTTTCAAACATCAAGGAGCAAAATCATGCAACAGATTATCGTAAAAAATTATCAAACCGCCGCGGGAACAATCCAAGGCTCCGGCGATAACGAATTCACCGTCAAGCCGATTATCGACGACATCTCCAAATGCTCCGCCAACTTTGTCGAAGTCGCGCCGAAAAAGACCGCTTACGGCTACCACTATCACGAAGAAAACGAAGAAGTGTTTTTCATTATCAAGGGCGAAGCCATCGTCAAAACGCAAAACGGCGATATCCGTTTAAAAGCCGGCGATGCCATCGCGTTTCCCGCCAATATCGCGGGGTCGCACGTCATATCCAATCCATCTGAAACGGAAACGCTGGTTTATTTGGATTTCGGGACGGCGAACAAACCCGATGTCGTCCGTTTCACGGGAACGGACAAAGGGCTGGTTGTTACCCGAAACGGCGTTATGCCCTTCTGAAAATGAAAAAGCGGAGGATAATTCCTCCGCTTTTTGTTAAAACTTGCCGATCGCGCGGTACAGATTCGATTTTCCGACCAGAACGGTATAGAACGACGTGATCAGTTCCTGCCGCGCGGTCGCCAGCTGCGCCTGAACGGTCAGCAGGTTCAGCAAAGTTTCCTTGCCCGCCCGATACGACGCGCGGGAAACGCGTTCGTTTTCCTCCGCCGATTTCAAAACGTCTTGGTTAATCGTGTACGAAGCCAGCGCGGTTTTGTAATCCTGATATGCCGACCAAACTTCGTTTTTCACCGCGTCCTCGGTGCTTTTTTCCTGCCAGACGGCCTGTCGGTAATCGTAGCGCGCCTTGGCCAAAGCGTAGGATTTGGAAAATCCCTCGAACAGCGGAACGTTCAAAACGACGCCGACGTCGCCGCCATAGGTGTAGGGATACCCGTCCTTGAACGGCTTGTCGTCCTTCCATCGGTCGGCGTAGGACGCGTTCGCCGTCAACGCCAGCGTCGGCGCCATCGCGGATTTCGCGTTCGTCACGCCCGCCGCGGCGGCTGTTTTGGCTTTCGCCGCGCCCTTGATTTCGGGACGCAGATCCAACGCCAGTTTGATCATCTTTTTAACGGGCATCTTTTCCGCCAAAGCGGTGGAGGTATCGTCCTTTTTCGGCACAACCAGATTGAATTTCGTTTCCGGCGGCAGATTCAGCAAAGTCGCCAAATTCGCCTGATTCTTCTCAATCGTGTTTTTCGCCGCCGTCACCGCCAGTTGCGAACGCAGATACGTCGTTTTCGCCAGCAGCAGATCGGACGTCGCCGCTTTGCCGACCTGATATTTCTTTTGCGTTTCGTCATATGATTTTTTATAGGACGCAACGCTGGTTTCCGCGGATTTCAAGACCTCTTTCGCGCTCAGCAGATCCATGTACGCGCTGTGGACGCCCAGCACCAGATCGTGCAAAGCCGCGTTGTACCCGAACGCCGCCTGTTCCATATAGGCTTTCATCATGTCGGTCGTCGCGGAACGCCCGCCGAAATCCAGCAGCAGCCAGTTCAAAGCGACGTTGACCGAATACGGTTTGGCTTTCATATCTTTGTAGATGTTGGCGTTCGGTTCGTCGTACTGTCCTTTGCTGTGCGACGCGGTTGCCGCCGCCGTCAGTCCGACGTTCGGCAGATAGGCGGCTTTGCTCGCCCCCAGTTCGGCTTCCGCCGATCTGACCGCCATGAACGCGCGGTTCAAATCGGGATTGTTGCACACGCCGATTTGAATCAAATCGTTCAAGCCGAGCTTTCCTTTAACATTCACTTTTGACAAGCAGTTTTCTGGCGATTTTTGCGTATAAACCGACATCGGGTCAAACGCGTTCGCGGGGGCGGTCAAAAACACCGCCAATCCCGCCGTTACCAACATTTTTTTCATTTGTTTCCTTTCTTCATCGCCTTGTCGGCCAAAGTTTGAACCAGAACGTACAACAGCGGAATGATGAACAATCCCGCCAACGTGCCGACCAGCATTCCGTAAAACACGGGTGTGCCGATCGCCTGACGGCTGTTCGCGCCCGCGCCCGTCGCGTTAATCATCGGCAAAACGCCCAGAATGAACGAAAAAGCCGTCATCAAAACCGCGCGGAACCGTTCGCGCAAAGCGTTCATCGCCGCACGGGGGACGGACATATTTTGCGCACGGGCGTCGCGGGCGAATTCGACGATCAAAATCGCGCTTTTACTTGCCAATCCGACCAGCATCACAATGCCCAGCTGGGCATAAATCGACAGCGGCAGCCCCGTTGCCAGCAACCCCGCCAAAGCTCCCGCCGTCGCGACCGATACGGACATCAGAACGGGGATCGGCAAAATCCAGCTTTCGTACAGGGACACAAGGAACAGATAGGCGAAAATCACCGCCAGCGACAACAGCAATCCGATCTGACCTTGGTTGTTTTTTTCCTGATAGCTCATGCCCGACCATTCATAGGAAAATCCTTTGACGCCTTTCATCAGGCTTTCCATTTCCGCCATCGCTTCGCCCGACGACACCGCGGGGTTTTGTTCCGCCGTGATGTCCGCGCTGGGATATTGGTTATAGCGTGAAATCACGCGCGGGGACATGATTTGCGTCAGGTTCACCAAAGCCCCCAGCGGCACTTTTTCGCCCGTCGTGGACGGGACGTAGATGTCGCGCATACTTTCGATATCGTCGCGGAAACGCGCGTCCGACTGCACGACGACTTTGTTGACCTGCGTGCCGATGTTGATGTCGTTGACGTACATTGATCCCAGATAGGCTTCCAAAGTCGAATACAGGTTCGACAGCGGCACGTTCATCGTTTCCGCCTTTTCGCGGTTGATTTCGATGAACACCGCGGGCGTTTTCGACGTAAAGGTCGTAAAACCGTACAGAAATTTCGGATTCGTGTTAACTTTGCCCAACAATTTTTGCGCTTCGGCGTCCAGTTTGGCGTAATCCATGCCCGATGTCATCTGCAGGCGGAAATCCATACCGCCCTGATTGCCCAAGCCTTGGATCGCCGGAAATTCAAAGAATTGCAGTTCGGCTTCGGGAATTTCGCCCGTCAGCTTCGCGCGCATTTCGTTCATCAGGTTGGTGGAATACAGGGACGGATCCTTGCGTTTTCCCCACGGTTCCAAATCGACGATCACCATCGCCGTGTTTTCGGAACGCCCCGCCAAAATACTGACGCCGACGACGCCGATTGATCCGCGCACGCCCTTTTGCGCCAGAATTTTTTCCGTCACTTTTTCGACAACCGCTTTGGTGCGGGCGTAGGACGCGCCCTCCGGCAGGGTGATGTTCGCGATATAAACGCCCTGATCTTCGTTCGGAACAAACGACGTGCCGATGACTTTGAACAATGTGCCGTTCAACGCCAGAATCAGACCGAAAATCAGCGCGATGACGCTGATTCGCCGCGCAAACAACGCCGCCGTGCGCGCGTACCCGTTCGCCGTCGAATTGACGATGCGGTTAAACCACGCAAGCGGTCCTTTCTTCGCCGGTTTGAACGGTTTAAGGAAATACGCGCACAGCACGGGCGACAACGTCAGCGCGTTCACCGCCGAAAACACCAAAGACGTGCTGATCGTGATCGCGAACTGCTGATAAATCCTGCCCGTAATGCCGCCCATGCAGGCGATGGGGACGAAAATCACGACCATGACCAACGTTGTGGAAACCAGCGCGCCCGTGATTTCACGCATGGTGCGCTTGGTGGCTTCCAACGGCGGCAACTTTTCCGTTTCCATCAAAAACATCACGCGTTCGACAACGACGATCGCGTCATCGACGACCGCGCCGATCGCCAGAACCAGCCCGAACAAAGTGAACATGTTGATGCTGAAACCCAGTGCCAGCATGACGACCATCGTCGCCAAAATCGACACGGGAACGGCGATCAACGGAACCAGCGTCGTGCGCCAGTTCTGCAAAAACACCCAGCACACCAAAACGACCAGAACAAACGTTTCAAACAAAGTGTGCAAAACTTCGGAAATCGACGCGTTGATATAATCGGTCGAATCATAGTTGAATTTGTATTCGACGCCTTCGGGCAGCGTGTCCTCCAACCGTTTCAATTCGGCGCGCAGGCGTTTCATCGCATCGACGGCGTTCGCGCCGGACGACAGCTTGACCTGCAACGACACAGCGGGCGCGCCGTCCGCAAACGCGGAAATGCCGTAGGATTCCTCGCCGTATGAAACGTTCGCGATGTCTTTCAACCGCACCAATCCGCCGTGTTCCGCCGTGCGGACGATGATTTCGCGAAAGTCTTTGACTTCGTTGATGCGCCCTTGGGTTTTCAACGGATAGACCATTTGCGCGGCATCGTTCGGCGCGGCACCCAGCTTGCCCAAAGTCGGCTGATAGTTCTGCGACGAAATCGCGTTGCGGACGTCCGCCGCCGTAATGTTCAACGCCGCCATTTTGTCGGAATTGAGCCAGACGCGCATGGACGAGCTGGCTGCGTACACGTCCACGCCGCCCACGCCGTCGATACGCGCCAAAGCTTCCTTGACGTTGTCGATGACGTAATCCGCCAATTCCAGACTGGTCAACGTGTGTTTCGGCGACACGAACGAAATCATCGCCAGCATGTTGGTTGATTCGCGGGTGACGGTCACGCCCTGACGGGTGACTTCGGTCGGCAGGGACGCGGTCGCGATCTGCACGCGGTTCTGCACCTTGACCTGCGCCATGTCGGGATCGACGCCCGTTTTGAACGTCACGGTCAGGGAATAGGTCGTGTCTTCGGACGACGACGACATGTACAGCATATCCTCGACGCCGTTGACTTCGCGTTCGATGGGGATCGCGACCATTTTCGCGATCACGTCCGCGGACGCGCCGGGGTACGTCGCCGAAACCGTCACCACGGGCGGCGTGATTTCGGGGTACAGTGCGATCGGCAGCATTTTCAGCGACACCAACCCCGCCAAGCACATCACGATCGCGATGACGATCGCGAAACGCGGGCGTTTCAGAAAGATTTCCGAAAACATCTCAGCCCTCCGATTTCACAAAGCTTTGTTTGACGGTCGAACCGTTTTCAACCTTTTGCAGTCCCTGCACGACGATCCGCGCGCCGGCGTCCAGTCCGCCGGTGACGATCAGGCGGTCGCCGATCAAATCGCCCGTTTTAACATAGGTCTTTTGCGCTTTTTCGTCGGCGTTCACGACATAGACGAACAGCCCCAAATTGTCCTGCATCACGGCGGACTGCGGAATCAGCACCAAAGGACGGTTTTCGCCCGCCTTGACCAGAACGTCGACGTGATTGCCGGGCAGCAGTGTTTTATCCGCGTTTTGCACGTCGATATAAGCCGCGACCGTCGCCGTCATCAGATTGACTTCGCTGTCGAAAAACGTTTTCAACACCTTGACCGGAACGGTCGTGTCGTCGGGCAGGACGACCTTGACGTCCGTGATGAAATCGCCCTTCGTCTTCAAACGCTTCATCGCGGTCAGGCGGTCCTTGTCGGTCACGGAAAACGAAACGCGGATCGGCGAAACCTGCACGATGCGCGCCATCGCCCGCCCCGACATATCGACAAAGTTGCCTTTGGTGATCAGCGCCTTGCCGATGAAACCGTCGATCGGCGATTTGATTTCCGTGTAGCCCAGATTGATCCGCGCGGTCGCGGCGTTCGCCTCGGCGGCTTTGACGGCGGCTTTCGCCTGCGCCAGCGCGCTTTCGGACGCTTCGATGTTCGACGCGGTCAGGACTTTCTGCTTGAACAGCACTTTGTTGCGTTTGTGGTCGCTTTCGATTTGCTTCAAATTCGCTTTCGTCCGCGCGACCTCGGCGTCCGCGCTGTTGACGGCTTCTTTATAGCGGCTTTGTTCAATGACGAACAGGATCTGATCCTTTTTCACAAAGCTGCCTTCGTCGAACAAAATTTTGTCCAGATAGCCCGTGACCTGCGCCTTGACGTCGACGCTGTTGATCGCTTCGACCGTCGCGATGTATTTTTTGACGGGCGCGGTGTTTTCCAAAACCGCGTCGGTCGTGACGACATAAGGCACGCCGCCGCCGAACCCGTGATCCTCCGCGGGCGTCAAACGGGTTTTCAACCCCCAGCCCGCCGCGACGCACGCCAGCAGAACGCACAGTTGAAACAGGATTTTTCTTTTGCTTAAACGAACGACTTTCATCAAACGCCCTCCTAAAAAGTTTTGGTTTATTTGATAAAAGAGTGATTGCCATCACGCAAGAAAAAAATTTTCAATATCACTTTGTAATGGTCTTCGCCAGCTTGCGAATGGCGATGTCGACGCGCAGTCCCGAATCCAGACGGGTTTCCAAAACATACAGGTCGTTGTAGCGGAAATCGTCGTCCTCTTCCGTTTCGGCGGAAGCGTTGTTGTTGATTATTTTCACTTTTCCGGTTTTGGACACCTTGCGCACGCGAATGGCTTTGATCACGTCGCCGGACATGAACTGCCCCGAATTTTTCCACCGCGCGATGCTTTGCGCGCTGACGCCCAAAGCTTTGGCGACCGCCGTCATCGACAGCCCCGACACCAGCAGAGTCATCGCCAGCCATTTTTCGTCCAGACTGCGGGCGCGCGGCGTTTCGCGCGTGAACTGACAGCCGCACGCGGCGCATTTATAGCGTTGCCTGCCGCGCGCCGTCCCGTATTTCACCGCCTTTTCGCCCCCGCATTTCGGACATTTCATCTGTTCGCCCCCTAAAAAAATTCGATTTATCATTACAAAGTAACATATTTTTCCGGACCGGCAAGAGGCTTTTCGCGGCGGCGAATCGACGGACGCAAAAAAAATCCCCCGCCCGTCTGGCGGAGGATTTTTCCGTTTTCCCTTTGTCACAGATTCAAGCCGTTCACCCATTCGCGGACGCCTTCCGTGTCCGCGCCGTAACCGACCCAGCCGTTTTGAACGACCGAACAGCCTTTGCACGCCGCAGTCAGATCGCGCCGCGTGTTTTGCACGCCGCCGCCCCCGTGCGTCACGAACGGAACGACCGTTTTTCCCGACAGATCGTGACTTTCCAAAAAGCTGTCGATCTGCGTCGGGATCGTCCCCCACCAGTTCGGCGAACCGATGAAAACGACGTCGTAGGGCGAAACGTCGATGTCCCCGCCCGTCATTTTAGGACGGAACTTTTGTTCGATTTCGCGTTTCGCCTGCTGCGTCATCGGACGGTATTCGTCGGGATAGACCGCGTCCGATTTGATTTCGTACAAATCCCCGCCGGCGACCGCCTGAATTTCGCGCGCCACCCGCGCCGTGTTGCCGCCGTAAGAATAAAAGACCGTCAGAATTTTATGCTTTCCCATCGCCGTTTGCTCCGTTTCCAACGCTTTCGCCGCCGAAGAAAACAGCATCAGCGCCGAAAACAATGTCAAAAAAAGTTTTTTCATCGCTTTATCCTTTCTTTTCCGTCACTGTGAAACTTAAAGTGCACTTCAAGTCAAGTTTTTTTTTCGGGCGCGGAGGAAAAAGCGCCGCGAAAAAAAACGGCGGAGAGATTAAGCGTTTTTGACGCCGACGGCTTTGAATCCCGCGTCGGCGACGGCGGCGACCAGATCGGCGTCCGCCACGTCCGCGTCCGTTTCGACGACGGCGGTTTTCGTTTTCAAATCGACGGACGCGTCCGAAACGCCGTCCACCGCTTTTAACGCTTTGGTCGCGAAAGCCGCGCAATGTTCGCAACGCATGCCTTCGATCGTCATTGTTTTCTTCATTTTGTTTTTCCTTTCCTTTTTAAATCCGAACCGGCGCAGACGCAGGGCGTTCGCGACGACGCAGACCGAGCTGAAACTCATCGCGCCCGCGGCGATCGGCGGGCTGAGCAGAATGTGAAAAGCGGGATACAGCGCGCCCGCCGCGACGGGTATGCACACGCCGTTGTAGAAAAAAGCCCAAAACAGGTTTTCCCTGATGTTTTTCAAAACGGCTTTGCCCAAACCGAGCGCGAACGCGACGGACAGCAAATCCCCGTTCATCAAAACGACGTCGGCGGAATCGATCGCTATATCCGTTCCCGTCCCGACCGCCAAGCCCAAATCGGCGCGCGCCAAAGCCGGCGCGTCGTTGACGCCGTCGCCGACCATCGCCACGGTTTCGCCCGATTCGCGCAAAGCGCGGATCTTCGATTCCTTGTCGCGCGGCATCATTTCGTAAAACACGTCGTCGATTCCCGCCCGTTTCGCGACGGCTTCGGCGGTTTCGCGGTTGTCGCCCGTCAGCAAAACGACCTTGACGCCGGCGGATTTCAACGCGGCGACGGCGGCGACCGCGTCGGGCTTCAGCGCGTCCGCGATCGAAAGCAAGCCGACCGTCCGACCGTCTTTGACGCAATACAGCACCGTTTCGCCCCGTTCGGACAAAGCGTCGCCCCGATCTTTCAGCGGATTGTCGATTCCCCGTTCCGCCAGCAGGCGCGCGCCGCCGATCTGCCAAAAAGCGCCGTCGACGACGCCCGAAATCCCCCGTCCCTCGATTTGACCGAAATCCGACGCGGACGGCAGGGAAAGCTTTTGTTCCGCCGCGCGGGCGACCACCGCCGCCCCCAAAGCGTGTTCGGACATTTTTTCCAGCGCGGCGGCGGCGGCAAACCAATCCGCGGCGTTCGCGCCGACGGACAGAACCGACGTCACGACGGGATTGCCGACCGTCAGCGTCCCCGTTTTGTCCAGCGCGACGGTTGTGACGCGCCCCGCCGTTTCCAGCGCGGACGCCGATTTGAACAAAACGCCGCGGCGCGCCCCGACGCCCGTCCCGACCATGATCGCCGTCGGCGTCGCCAATCCCAGCGCGCACGGGCAGGAAATCACCAGAACGCACACCCCGACCGTCAGCGCGAAAGACGCCTGCGCCCCGCACGCCAGCCACGCCAGCGCGGACAGAACGGCGACCGTCATCACGGCGGGAACGAACACGCCCGCGATTTTGTCGGCCAGCCGCGCGATCGGCGCTTTGGATTCCGTCGCTTCGTCGACCAGACGCGCGATTTGCGCCAGCGTCGTGTCCGCCCCGACCCGTTCGGCGCGCATGACGATTCGTCCCTGCCGCAAAAAGCCCGCCGTCAGAACGGCGTCGCCCGCCGTTTTCGAAACGGGGCGGCTTTCCCCCGTCAAAGCCGATTCGTCCAAAACGCCGCGCCCGTCGACGATCACGCCGTCCGCCGCGATTTTTTCGCCGGATCTGACGACGATCAAATCCCCGACGACCAAAGATTCGACGGGGATTCGCGTTTCCTTCCCGTCCCGCGAAACGGTCGCCGTTTGCGGCGCCAAAGCCGCCAGCCCCGCCACCGCGCGCGCCGTTTTCGCCTTCGCCCCCGATTCCAGCCACCGCCCGAACGTCACCAGCGTCAAAATCATCGCCGCGGATTCGAAATACAGATCCGACCGCCCGCGCCCCGCTTCGACAAAGCTGTACGCCAGCGCCGCGCCCGCCCCCGTCGCGACCAGCGAATCCATGTTCGGCGTGCGAAGAAACAACGCCTTGAATCCTCTGACGAAATAATCCGCGTTCACAAGCACAACCAAAACGGTCAGGATTTCAAGAACCGAAACCGGCGCGCCGGTCGCTCCCGCCGCCATCAGCCCCAGCGTCGCCGCGGCGGAGCAGATCAGGCGCGGAACGACCGTCCGTTTTTCCGTTTCGTCTTTTCCTTCGGCGACGCCGTATCCCGCGCGTTTGACGGCGGAAACGACGTCCCGATCCGTCACTTTTTTTTCATCGAAAACGACCGTCATGTCGTTTTTCAGCAGATTGACCGCGACGTTTTCAACGCCAGCCAGCGCCGAAACGGCTTTGTCGACGCGGGCGGCGCACGCCGCGCAGCTCATTCCCGTAACGCGAAATCTTTTCTTCATCATCGTTTTTCCCGAACGCTTTTTGTTTTTTATAAGGATTCTTATTTCGAATTTCCAATTACGGCAACAAAAAAGGCTTTCCCCGAATTGAAGAAAGCCTTTTTTCGCGTTTCGACGGTTATTCGATGCAGCAGTCGACCGCTTTGCGCACGAACGCTTTCATTTTCGACAGCGCGGAGGCGGGTTTGGCGTCGTTTTCGGCGACAGCTTCGGCGGGTTCGGATTTTTCCGCCGCGGGGTTGACGTCCGCCTGTTCCAGCTTTTCGGAAATCTTCGCCATGTCTTCGCGCTTGTCCTCGATCCATTTCACGTCCGCCGTGTCCAGCATATTCATGTTCAGCCCCCAGAACAGGCAATAGAGTTCATAGGCGTGACCAAACAGCTTGTAAGCGTCCTCGCGGTGACCGAGACTCTGCTGTTTCGTGCCGACCTCCATCAGCCGCATCGCCGACGCCAGCAGATGTTTGGAAATGCACCAGACTTCGCCTTCGTACTGCGGAATGACCTTTTGCATCAGGGTTTTGCGCAGTTCGCGGACTTCCTCAATCAGGTCGTAAAACGAGTTTTTGCCCGTCTTCGCGCCGCTGAACACCAGATGCTCCTCGATCGAAATCAGGTTCATGATCGCGATGGTCAGATCCTGATCCGACGACAGGTCTTTGGGGTTGACCTTTTTCGTCGCGTCGATTCGTTCGACGAATTCCTGAACGTCTTTCGCTTTTTTCATTTCAAAGCCTCCTTAGAACAAAAACAAATCGGGGTAATAGTTCAGCGCGACGCTGACCAAAGCCAGAACGGCGACGGGCATGACCACCTTTTCAAACGGGAAATGCGCGTGTCCGCCGTTGCGCGCTTTCATCGCGAAATACAGCTTTTCCGTATAGATGAACAGCAGCGCGCCCGCCAGCGTCCAGAACAAAAACGCGTCCAGATACAGCACGAACAGAATCGGCTGCGGCGTATAGACCAAATCGCGCATGTACATAAAGCCGATCGACGACAGGGAAACCAGCATCAACAGCGCGTCGCGCCCGTAAAAACGCCATTTCTTTTTATCGAACCACAAAATCAGCCAATATCCCAGCAACGCCAGCAGCGCGCCCGCCCACAGCCCGACGATGTTGTCCGCGACGCCGATCGCCCGCGCGATTTCCAACGACGCGCCGATCGCCACCGTGCAGACCGCGCACGCGGGATTCGCCAAAGCCGGTTTCGCGGCGACGCCTAAGACGGCGAAAATCATCAAAAACAGTTTTTTCATTCCGGTTCCTCCGAATACATATATCGAAAACAATATGTATTGTAATTGCTACATATCAAACTTGTCAACAATCATGTTGGCAGGCTCTTCCTTTTTTTGTTAGGTTAGAAGAAAGGCGGAGGTTTGACAATGCAAAAACAGCTGGACGTCGAAACGATGAAAAAAGCCGTGCGGGGCGTGTACGACATCGCCCACCCCGTGCGTCTGCGCGTTTTGGAATTTCTGGACGTCAACGGCGCGTCGTCGGTGTCGGCGATCGCGGACGGCGTCGGCGAAGACCGGCTGACCGTGTCGCAAAGCCTGAAAAAAATGCGCGACGCGGATCTGGTGAAAACGCGGCGCAAGGGCGTGTTCGTCTATTACATGCCGAACGGCGACTATCCCGCCGGTCTGTTCGTCTGCGCGCGCAAGCTGTACGGGTACATGACGGACGATTTTTCGTATCTGGTCGACGGGTGCAAAAAAATTCTGCCGCGCGATTTCACGACGATGACCGCCAACAGCATCAAACTGTTCGCCCACATCGACAAAATGCGGATTCTGGAATGCCTGACGCTGTTCGGGGAATCCTGCGTTTCCGACATCGTCGAAAAGACGGGCATCGAGCAAATCAAGGTGTCCCAATATCTGAAACGCATGCGCGATAGCGGTTTCGTCACGGCGCGAAAAGACGGGCGGTTCGTTTATTACAGCATTACGGACGGCATTCACAAAACGATCGTCAAATGCGTCCGCCGCCATTTCGGCTAACCTTTTTCCGGCTTGTTTCGCGGCGGTTTCGGATTATAATGCAGGCGTCTTTTGATTTTGAACGAAAGGATTGACGCAATGGCGACGACGGATAAAGAAGACAAAAACGGCAGAGATTACAAACTGCTTCATTCCACGCCGAAATTGGTGAAAGCGGCGAAACTGTTTTCCCTGATCTGGATTCTGGCGGTGACGGTTCCCGCGCTTTATTTCGTTTCCGAACACGCCGAAAGTTTGAAAGAATACGCCGTCGTCAGGGCGGTCGGCGAAGCGAACGGCGTTCTGACGAACCAGTACGACGCTTTTTCCGCCAAGGTGCTGAACGGCGTCGACGTCGAAAAATACACGGCGAACGTCAAAATCCCCGAAATCAAGCTGGACAAACAGCTGGCGCAGGTTGAAAAAACGACCAAAAAGACAAAGGACATCGCGTCCAAACTGGCGAAGCTGGGCGTCAAAGACGCCGCCAAAGTCGAAAATTCGACCGATATGCTGCAAAAACAGGTGGACAAGATCAACAAACAGCTGAAAACGGCGGCGAACGATTTGAAAACGACCGTGAACAAAAACGTGCGGGACGGATTGAAAAAGGAAATCTCCTCTTTGGCGGGAACGCAAATCCGCAAACAGCTGGCGCTGAGCGATTCCTCCTATAAAAAACTGTCGAACGGCAGATACGGCTTGACGTCGGAATCCGACCGCGCCGCGACCGCGACGATTTACAAGGAACTGGCGAAAAACAAAAAAGGCGTGTTTTCCGATGTCGTCAAAACCGTTGACAAATATTTCCGCTGCGGATACTGGGCGATTTTCGCGCTGGTGCTGATCGTTTCCCTGCTTCCGCCGTTCGTCGTCACGAAACTGGCGAAAAAGTTTTCCGCGTTCTACACGCAATGCCCGTATTGCCAAAAGGTTTTCGTTTCCAAGAAAAACGCCTTTAACATCTTGAAAGTGTTGAAATTCTGGTGATGACAAAGCATTGGTCGAACGTCGAATATCTGCACCAAAGCGTCAAAAACCCCAACATTGTCGTCAAAGGCACAAAAAGCTATTACAGCGACGCGTGGACGGGCGGGTTTGAAGACAGCGTCGTGCGCTATCTGTACGGCGACGCGTACAGCTTGGCGCATTGGAAACCGCAATGGGATCTGGACAAGCTGTACATCGGCGATTACGTCTGCATCGGCGCGGAAACGGTCATCATCATGGGCGGCAACAACACCCACCGCATGGATTGGTTTTCGGACTATCCCTTTATGGACAAGATCGTCGACAGCTACGCCCGCAAAGGCGACACCGTGATCGAAGACGGCGTTTGGATCGGCATGCGCGCGATCATCTGCGCGGGCGTCCGTCTGGGCGAAGGGTGCGTCGTCGCCGCGGGCGCGGTCGTGACAAAGGACGTCGAACCTTACGCGATCGTCGGCGGCAATCCCGCGAAAGTCATCAAAAAGCGGTTTGACGACGACACGATCCGCGAACTGCTGGCGATGAAAATCTACGACCGTCCGGAATCCGAAACGGACGCGTTGCGCGACGCCTTGTGCTCCGGCGATTTGGACGCGTTGAAGCGGGCTTTGAAAAAAGCGTGAAAAAAACAACGGAAACCCCGCCGTCGCCAGCGGGCTTTTCTTTGCGTCACGCAGTTTGCGGCGGCAGTTTTTTCGGTTTGTTTTTGGCGGATTTTTTGTGTTTTTTCGCCATCGCGTCGACAACGTAGTCACGCACGGCAAAACCGACGTCCTTCAAATAATTGTCAAACGCGTGCCCCGCGCGCGGGAACATCGCGTAGCGGACATGCACGCCGCGTTGCTTCGACAGCCTGTCCGCCAACGCGGCGACGGACGCTTCGGGAATCTGAGAATCCTCGCCCCCGTGAAGAATCAGCCCCGACGCCGGACACGGCGCCAAAAACGAAAAATCCTTTGAATTGGCAGGGGGCGCGACCGAAACGAACCCCGTGATTTCCGGACGGCGCATCAACAGCTGCATGCCGATCCACGCCCCGAACGAATAGCCCGCCACCCAGCACGTTTTGGCGTTCCGGTTCATCGTTTGCAGCCAGTCCAAAGCCGCCGCCGCGTCGCTCAGTTCCCCGACGCCGTCGTCGTATTTTCCCTGCGACCGCCCTACCCTGCGGAAATTGAACCGCAACACGGCGAACCCCAGCGCGCCGAACACCTGATACAGCGTGTACGTCACGCGGTTGTTCATCGTCCCGTCCGCCGCCAGCGGTTCGGGGTGCAGAATCAAAGCCAGCGGAGCTTCATCGTCCTTCCCCGGCTGATAGCGTCCTTCCAGTCGTCCGTCGGGACCGTTAAAAATAACATCGGGCATATTGAAACCTTGCAAAGGGTGGGTTATAAGCTTTGAAAGTTATATCTTAACCGAATGAAGGTAAAATGTTCAAGCTTTCGCCGAAAGAAATCTTTGAAAAAACGTCCGAATACGCCGACACCGTGCTGCGGCGCGATCCCGCCGCGCGTTCGAAAATCGAAGTGTTTCTGTGCTATCCGGGACTTCACGCGATTCTGACGTACCGTCTGGCGCATTGCCTGTGGGAACGGAATTTCCGCACGACGGCGCGCGTTTTGTCCGCGTTCGGGCGTTTTTTGACGGGCGTCGACATTCACCCCGCCGCGCGAATCGGCAAAAACCTGTTCATCGACCACGCGACCGGCGTCGTCATCGGCGAAACCGCCGAAATCGGCGACGACGTGACCCTTTACCACGGCGTGACGCTGGGCGGGACGTCGACGTCGCGGGGCAAACGCCACCCGACGCTGGGCGACCGCGTCATCGTCGGGGCGGGCGCGAAACTGCTGGGTCCCATCGTCATCGGCGACGACGCCCGCATCGGATCGAACGCCGTCGTTTTGAAAGACGTTCCCGAAGCCGCCACCGCCGTCGGCGTCCCCGCCCAAATCGTGCGCTGCCGCAATAAAAAGGCGGAAAAATGCTTTGAAGCCTACGCCGCCGAAAAAACGGACCCGATGATGAAAGCGCTGGAAGACCTGAAAGCGCAGGTCAAAGCGCTGGAAAAACAGCTGAACGCCAAAAACGGCGATAAAAATTGACGTTCGCCGAAAAATCGTGTTGACAGGCGCGAAAAAACACGCTAAAAGATTGCCTGTCCGATGGCGGAGTAGCTCAGTTGGTTAGAGCAGCGGAATCATAATCCGCGTGTCGAGGGTTCGAGTCCCCCCTCCGCTACCATTCGAAAGCCCCGCGCGTTAAACGACGGGGCTTTTTCTTTTCCGGAATCTTTCCCTACCGCCCGACGACGATTTCCAAAACGTGCCGTTCGTCCGCCGCCGTTTGAGGCGCGGAAAAACCGGTCAAAGCCTCTTGCGCTTTGATGCCGACATAGATTTTTTCGGGCGAAACGCCCTCCTGCAAAAAGATTTCGCCGACGTTTTTCGCGCGGTCCAAAGCCTCCAGCCCCTGTTCGGCTGGAACGCCGCGGTATTCCAGCCGCCCCAGCAGACAAACGTAATCGCCGTTTTCGCGGGCTTCGGCGGCGGCTTCCTCCAACCGGCGAACGGCGGTTTCGCTCAGATCCGAACTGCCGTAGTCGAACAGGACGGAAAAACGCCGCCCGGACAAGACCGGACACCCCGTCCCGTCCGCCACGTCCGACGACGCGCAGGCGTTCAAAAAAATCAACGCGGAAATTAAAAACAGTCTTTTCATTTCGCCCGCCCTTGTGCTAAGAAAAAAGGAACGCCTTTCGCGGATATGGTGGAATGGTAGACACAACAGACTTAAAATCTGTTGAGGCTTTGTCCTCGTGCGGGTTCAAGTCCCGCTATCCGCACCAACCAAGCCCCGATTTCGGGGCTTTTTACGTTTTTTATGTCGTTCGGCGACCTTTCCCGTTTGCTTTCAAAAATGTTTCGGGGCACCCTTGGGGCACCGCCATTTCCGTTTCGTTCCTGCCAACGAACAAAATCATTATCCTTAAATCGGATGCGTTTTTCAAGCCGCAATCGTTATCAATCATAAACAGTTTCCTGTGAACATTCTTCATATTGATTTTGGCAAGCGGTTTTGGTTTAATAAACACGCTTTTGAGCAACGGCAGAATTTTCTGAGCGCATTTTCAAACTTTATTTAATTAACAGAGGAAAAAAATGTGTTTTTTTTTACCGCTTTTCTCCTTTCTGTTCGGGAGAAAAAAATATGCAAAAAGCAACTCCGGTCAAAGAAGTATGCAATGTCGCGCCGTCGGGATTGATGACGCCGCGGGACGCCGCCGTTTATATCGGCGTAAAAATCAACACGCTTGCCGTTTGGCGTATGACAAATCGTTACGGATTGCCGTTCGTCAAACTGGGCAAAGTCATACGATACCGCAAATCCGACTTGGACGAATGGATTGATGAAAACGTATCGACAAACAGGGCGGAATAATTCCGCCTTGTTTTTTATATCGTGCATCATTTATAATCTATTACAATTTTAAGTTATTAATGGAGTGCATTATGTATCAAATTCCTTCTGACATTTATTTGGAAGATTGGAAATGTCCAATCTGTGGCAGTGTCTGTAAACGGTTTATGGATAACGAACACAGAACAATAAATTGTGATATATGTGGAACTTTTAAACTGGATAATGGTATAAAACAACAATTTCTTTTTGATGCTAGAAAAATAAATCTTGAAGATCAAACAACAAATAAAGATGACTTCGATAGAGAAACATCGCGCTTAGTTTATCTGGTTCAAAAAAAATGTATGGGAACAAACGAAATTCCCATTTTAACAAACGAATATCTCGGGCAAAAAATACGCTATCCTTTATCTTTATCGGAGCAGATTGAACAATATATTTGGTGGACAGGACGTTATTTAAAATATCCTCATGATGAAGATAAAGGAATTTGTTTTAATGGTTATTCTTATGCTTATTTTGGGTGTGAAAATGAAACAAATTTAGAATATCTATCTCAAGTTTTGGAAGACGAAGGACTAACGACGAAAGAGTTGTTTAATTTTGATACTTTTGCCGCATCGATGCTTTTTGAATTAAAGCCGTCTCTTTCTAAAAAAGGGTGGGACGTATTCGAAGCTTTAAATAAGAAACAACTGGATTCACACCAAGCGTTTGTTGCCATGTGGTTTAGCAACGAAGAAGACAGAGAAAACCATAAGCCTAATATGTATGATGTTTATGATAAAGCCATATCTCCGGCTATTGAAGCTGACGGACGTTTTTCTTCTCGTGTTTTGTATCAAGTCGAACATATCAATGACATTAATGATGAAATGATTGCACAAATTCGCCGCAGTAGATTTATTGTTGCGGATTTAACCGGATATCGCGGTGGCGTATATTGGGAGGCGGGATTTGCTTATGGTTTAGGGCTTCCTGTTATTTATACATGCCACGAAGATTGGCAACGACAAGTTAAAAGAAACGACGGAACAATTGAACGGGAAGGCATTCATTTTGATTTGGAACATCGGAACATTATCTTTTGGAATCAAGATAATCTCCCCGCATTTAAGGAAAAGTTAGCAAATCGGATTGCGGCTATAATCGTCTGATTTTATCCTTTTATGAACCTAACAAACACGAAGATGATTGCCTATATTTCACACTCGCCGCATTTCATCGACGGTAAAGGTGGTGTCCCAGCCGCCGACGCGTTCGTTTTCGTGCTTGTCCAATCCCGTATAGGCCAGCGACGCTTCTTCGTACCGTTTGAACGCCAAAATCGCCGAGTTCATCACTTGCGCGTTGAAAATGCCGATGCTGACCAGCAATTCAAAATCCGGTATCGTCAAGCCCGTGACTTTGCGGAACAAAGCGGGTTCCAGTTGCGTAATCACATCTTTCAGCGTTTGTTCCCGCGCGTCCGTCAAATACATGAACACGGGAATTCTGGTCGCGAATTTCAGCAGTTTTTGCTGGATTTCCTTGCGTTTCGACTTGATTTCCTTTTCCTCTTTCGTCAATTCGCGTTTTTCAGACGCGCTTTCGCTCCCCGTTGCTTCTTTTTTCGTTTTTTTCAACGCTTCGGAACGGTTGACGATCGTCGCCAGTTCCTTGTTCAAACTGCGGAATCCCTCGATGCGCGACAAAGCTTCCATCGCGCGCGGATTGTTCATCAAAGCCTTTAAAGTTTCGTTGTCCACATTGACCAGCAGCGCGCTTTCCCAGCGCCGCGCCAGCATGGTCGAAGCTGTCCCCGACACGACCATATCCAGCAGCTGCCCCGCGTCCAGCAGGTTCATCGTTTCGCCGTCATAGCACAGCACGGGCAGGAATTTGATAAACTCTTCGACTTTCTTTTCTGGTTTTTCGTCGGAATTCAAATCCAGCCGTCCGCTGTATTCGGAAATCTGTTTCAAAGCGCGGTCGGGCGCGAAGTCAAAGACGTAGCAGACAGGCTTGACGATTTGCGTTTCGTTCGGATAAAGCCCCGTCGGATTGACCAGCTTCCACGGCGTTTGCACGCGGAAAGCCGCCTGAAAATACGTTTCCGGACTGGACGTGTTGCGCAGCATGAATATCCCCGCCCACGCCTTGACCGATACGCCCGTCATCAATTTGCCGCAGGACAAAGTAATCGTGCGCGTGTTCAGCGGATTTTCCGTAATCGCTTCTTCGACGGGCCTTAAAGCGTCCGCGCCCATGCCCGCTTCGCCGCCGGCGCAGCAAACGACTTTGAATTTGAAGCCCTTGTAGAACGAATGATTATCCAGCAAAGCTTTCATCGCTTTGCACGCCGCGACGTTCGGCAAAAACCACAGCGTGTGGTTCAGACAAGCGCTCAATCGAGCGTCCGAAAACGGCATCGGCGGACGTTTGCCGGTTTTCAGACTGTCGATGTTCGTCGGCAGGTATTGCCCGCGGATCAGGTCAAGCCAGCATTTGACGGCGTCGGCGTGTTTAAAGACGAAATCGCCGTCTCGTTTTTCCGCCTTGAAAAACTCGTTCAAATCGAATTCGTCAAACTCGCCCGCCAAAGCGACATTGCGGATTTCGCGCGGCATTTGATACGTCATCAGCACCATTTTCGGCAGTTCAAGGTACGGATTGTCCTTGCCCGTCCATTGTTCTTTGGCGCGCTGTTCGTCGGAATATGTCCAGTTGAAAATCTGGTCTTCCAAAAACTCGCCGTTGTTCAGGGCGCGGAAGGGCGTCCCCGACAGGTACAGATAAGCGTTCGTCGTCAGCGGCATCAATTCTTCGTCGTAATAGTCGGGTTGCGCGTCCTCTTTATCTTCGGCGTCGTACAAGTCTTTGGCGTTATCGCGCCACGCGCCGAAATGATATTCGTCCAAGATGATGCAGTCCCAGTTGATCGCGTGGACGGCTTCGTTGTGCAGCTTGATGCCGCCCAAATCGTTTTTGCCCAGCATATCCTGAAACGAAGCGAACCAGACGAACGGCTTTGAATGATCGATCGCGTCATACGGCAATCCGCCCAAAGAAACGAATTGCCAGCCCGCGAAATCGACGTGGTTTTTCAAATCGGATTCCCACGCGCTTTTGACGGCGGGCTTGAACGTCAGGACAAGGATTTTCGACCACCCCATTTTTTTCGCCAGCTGATAGGCGGCGAATGTTTTGCCGAACCGCATTTTCGCGTTCCATAAAAAATGCGGCGTTTTGCCCGTTTCGGCATAGGCGTAGCGGGTGAAATAGGCGGCGGTCGTATCGACGGCGCGTTTTTGTTCGGGACGCATGGGGAAATTTTCCGCGCGGGCGCGGTCAAAGGCGGCGCGGCGGCTTTTAAAGGCGGTCATCGCCGCTTTCAGTTCGGGCAGAGTGATTTCGTACCATTCGCCGCGCAGATGTTTGATGCTGTTTTGTTCGATATAGCGGTGAAAATCGTGGTCAAGAAACAAAGTGCCGTCGTCGCGCACGGCGTCGGTTTCAAACACGATTTCAGCGGATTGATCGATCGGTTTTAAAACGCCGTGCTGTTCGTTGACGCGTTCGCGCACGTCGCGGGTCGTGTATCCGATTTTCAGCCAGTTTTTGCCCGCGTATTCGGGCAGAGTGTAAGCATAGATTTTCGGGCGCGCGGGAAAGGAAAGCAGATCGGTCATCGCCTTTACTCCATCGGTCGAATCATGGATTCGATAAAGGCGATTTCCTCGTCGTTCAGCCCGTATTTTTCATACAGTTCCGCATCCGTCCAAGGCTTTGAAAAATCCTGCACGGGGACAAATTGAAAACGGTCTTTTGTAATATTAATTGAAGAAAGCGTTTGAAGTAAAAGAAATCGTGAAAATTTTGTAGCCAAATAAGTTTTGCAGTTTATAGCTTCATGCTTTGATGAAAATGCACCTCCAATAAAATATGAAAATGTGCAAACGGCATTTGGCTCAAGAATATCAAGTGTTGCTATAACTTTTCTTTGACCGTCTTTATTCGCTGTTGCGGCTCCAGCCGATGTTGCCTTTCCTATAATTACTTTCCATTTATTAATGTATTTATATCCTGTTTTAACTAAATTTTTAGAGATAAAACTTCTTCCCGCACTGGATAATAGAATATAAGAATCTTGAAGCTCTTGTTCTTGTCCTCTTTCGGCAGTCCCCAACCCAAATGGACCAAGTGAAGACATTATATCTCCAATAGACGTTTCACATTTTTTCTGGATTTTTCTAATTATTTTTACGGCTCTATTATTTCGCACAAATATCTCAAATTCATTTAATTTTCTAACAAACGTAGTCTTTGCACCATTGTCAAAATAGGTATATTCGCACTCTCCGCTATATTCCCTTTCCCAAAGGAAATAACAAACTCCGCCTGCTATATCCACGCCGGGGAAACATTCAGTAGATAGTGAGTAATCGACGATTCTCTTTATATGAGAATCGGATAGCATTTCCTTTCTAAATTCATCTAATCCCATACCACCGGAAAACCAGCGGGACGGAATGATCATCGTCAGATAACGAGGGTTTAACTTTTTTGCCTGTTCAATAAAAAAATGATAAATAGGGCGCGCCTGTTTTCCCGCTCCGTCAGTATCCAAGTGATACGGCGGGTTGCCGATAATGACATCAAACTGCATATCGTTGAAAACCTTGTCCGAATGTATGAAAGAATAGGCGTGTGTTTCCAGCTCTTCGCCGCGGTCGTATTCGCTTTGCGACGCGCCGCATTGACGGCATTTGCCGTTTTGAAAATCGTGCTCGCATCGTATGTAGCGAATGTGTCCCTGCGGGTTTTTGAAAAAAGACACGCTGTATTTGCCGCTCGCGTCCTTGGAACAATAAACGGAGCGGCGGCTCGTCAGTCCGGTCAGATCGGTCAAAGCCAATCCGAACAGCTGATTGTGAAAAATATGGTCGATGCGCCGTTGCAAATCGGGAATTTTATCCGCCAGCCCGACCAGCAGCCGCTTGGCGATTTCGCGCAAAAACACGCCGCTTTTGCAACACGGGTCAAGGAATGTCGTTTTCGGATTCGCGAACAATTCTTGCGGCAGCAAATCCAGCATGGCGTTCGCGACTTTCGGCGGGGTAAAAACCTCGTCGCTCGACAGGTTTGCGATGCAGGACAAAATATCGGGCGCGTGGTTTTCAGTCATCGCAATCTCCGACGTTCAAAACGGAAACAAGCGGCAGTTCGCGAATCGGCTTCGCCTGATAAACGGGCTTGCCCGGATTGCCGTCGGCGAATCCGAACAGCGGCAAATCGGCGCACGACGCCGTCAAATGCCCGAACTTGTATTCCTCACGCTTGAATTTATCGCCGATCAGCGACCATTGAACGAACGTGATTTTTTCAACGCCGTTCAGCGAATCGCCGCAAACGATGTTTTTGCTTAAAATGTATCGCGCCGATTTTTGATAGGATTCGCTCGGCTCTTTGCCGTACAAAGCCCGAA
The DNA here is from genome assembly GCA_002440235.1 of Alphaproteobacteria bacterium UBA6347. Classification (GTDB taxonomy): domain Bacteria; phylum Pseudomonadota; class Alphaproteobacteria; order CAAGCB01; family CAG-977; genus UBA11549. The sequence continues at coordinate 71,453 of DJRZ01000052.1, read as the reverse complement.
AAGCGTCCATCATCTGCCGCGCCAAGCGGTCGCGCGACGCCTGCGCGTTGTCCGGCAATATGTCGATGCCGTACACGCAAGCCAGCGCAAAGAGGGATTGGATTTCGTAATCTGCAACTTTTGATTTGTACTGCCGCGCGACTGTTTCCAGCTTGCGCCGCAAAATCGCAGTTAAAAAATTGCCGTTTCCGCACGCGGGTTCCAAAAAACGGCTGTCGATCCGCGCCGCCTCCGCCGATACCAGATCCAGCATCGCCTCGACTTCGCGTTCGGCGGTCAAAACCTCGCCGTATTCCGCGACCCTCTGCGCACTGATGACCTGTTTGTTTTCCGACATAGACATTTCTTTACAAAAATATGTTGCTATTCATCTATAATTTTATGTTGCTTATACTCCATATTGTCAAGGTAAAAATCATTGTAGATTCCCCATATCAGGAATTGGGGATTCTTAATGTTGACGGAACAGGAATTTAAAAACAAACTGGGGCTGCTTGTGCGGAAAATGCGGAACCGCAAAGAAATCGCCAGTGATAAATTATCTGTCGATTACACGACCGTAAATCAAATCGAAAACGGGCATATCAATCCCCGCGCTTACACGCTTTATAAAATCCTGATCGATTTGGACATCGACCTTGATTCCCTGTTGAAAGAAAAACAACAGGAACACATTTCCACCGAAGAAATTTTAATTCAAAAAATCCGCCTGCTGTCCGAAGACCAGCAAAAATCCCTTATCGCTTTTTTGAATCAGTTTGAGATTAGAGAAAAATAATTAAACATCCTTTCTCTGCTCCAGCCATTTTTCTAATGAATGGATGTATTTATTCCATTTTTCACAATTATTTATCAAAGGTATTATATTATATATAATTCCCTCATCAGAAAACGACAAACGTTTTTTTATAATATTTATATAGTCATGATCATCTTTTACGGAGTTAATTTGGATTGCCGCTTTTACAATGACATTATCCTCATTATCTCTAGCTGACTCCATAATCAAATTAAAAATAAATTTTTCTGGCGATACGTTTTCTTGTATATCATACTGTATTACCATCTCCATTGCTTTTTTTTGCTTTTCTTCAATTTCATATTCTGTTCCAGTTATTAATTTTTCAAACCTCTTTTTTTTATCGTCCTCAGTTCTGTATTTATCACCATCAATAAGTATTGCGATGTTTGAGCAATCTTTCTTCTGTAATACAAAACCGGAAGCGAGCGTAAAAGCATTTTCAACGGAACCTATTTTTACTATTTCTGTTTTTTCAATAACATCCTTTTTCAAGCAAACATAGTGTACGATAGCTTCTGAAAAAGAATCTTCAACATAAATTTTTATTGGCTTTTCAGATTTTCCTGATAAGTCCATAACTAAATCGTCAGTTAAGGCATCATAAACACAAGTAATATCTTTTGTTAAATGTTTTATTTTTTGAATATACTGTATTGAAACAAAATTTTTCATCTTTGGTATTTCAAGAGAATGTGTCGTAAATACAATTTGAAGAGAATCTTTTTCAGCTCGTTCTTTAAGAACAAAAATCAATTTTTTTAATGCATCGATATGAAGTAACAAATCTATTTCATCAATAAGAATTAGAGAATATTTTTTAGCAGAAAATACTGTCCTTAAAATTTTTATAATTCTCTGTTCGCCTGTTCCCATGCTTAACGAAGAATAGTTAACACCAGATTTTGTGTTAACACCTATAAAGTTTTTATTGTTATATCTATTATCTGTTAAATCTATGTAATCCTTAGATAATATATACGCTGCAGTATCGATAATTTTTTTGGATATCTTATCATCCCTAACTGTTTTTTTAAAATCTATCCTACTTGTTTTTGTGGTTTGTTCAATATCGGGAAGACAAGTTTCGATTCCTATATAATAAACATCCTTTTTAGGGCGTTGACGATATCGAGGTGACCATCTTTCTGTTTTTTTTGAATATTTCCTTTCTACATTACCCGTTTCTGATTTATAGTAAAGTGTTAACTCGCTATTGGCCCACAATGAGTCAGAGCTTGGCGTAAAAAAGTAAGGAAATTTGTAATTTTCACCTTCATCATTTGGCTGAAACATACAAGCAAGCGCATGGATGACTGTCGTTTTTCCAACACCATTAACCCCCATAATAGCGGTAAGCGTTGGCGATATAGAGATCATAACATCCGATAAAGCTTTTAATTCTTTAAAATATATTTTTTCTACGGTAATTTTCTGTGCCATCTTCAAACTCCATCGTTATTTTTTTTCATGCTAGGCACGACTTTTTGTTTTGTCAAACAAAAAGAAATATATCACAACAAATTATGTTTTTCTGTTTTAGCATATTTCACCACCTACTTGCCGCTGTTCGCCGCACCGATGCGGGTGATTGCGCCGTCGGATTTCAATTTTGCCAGCCGCCATTCCACGCCTTTGACCGTCAGTCCCAGTTATTCAGCCATTTCCGCCGCTGAAATCGTCGGGCGACAGGATTTTATCCCTAGTTTTTCCCCCAGTTTTTACCCCTGTTTTTTGAGTATTTTCTTCCGGCGTCGATTTATTAAACGGTTTGCTATCGTGAAGACAACGTATTTTCACATAAAACACGCCCCTATTCCGAAATATCCCTTGCCCCGAATTTATTCATTCGATAAATTGACATCAAATGATTCAACTAAAAGGAAAACTCGCCGTGCCCGATAAGGAAGTCAAAACGATCCAAGACCTGATATTTTACCAATACGCCAAGATCATCGCCAAAAGCGCGATGAAAACGGGCGACAACGCGACGGCGAAGCGGAATCATTACGGTTTTATCAAAAAGACTTTCCGCGAACTGCGCGACGGTCAGAAACGCTGGTCGGGCATTTTGCGCGAGGATTTGCAATTTGTTGAATCGGACAAGGCGTGCGTGTATTGCGGCGCGACCGAAAACCTGACCAAAGAACACATCATTCCCAAAAGCCTGCGGATCAACGACCGTTGCGCGACGTGCGACAAAATCCAAGGCATTCACAACATCGTCTACGCCTGCAAACATTGCAACAGCGCAAAACACGACATGGGGCTTTACACGTTTTTCAATAAAATGAACGGAACGGTCAACGATCCCGACCTGATTCCGCCTCTGCTGGAAAAGAAATACTTAAAGCTGATGTGGTGTTGCCACAACTGCGCGGGAACGCTGGACGCCGAAGATCTGAACGGCGACGGTCAGCTGGACGTGCTGGACATCGACGCGATTATCAACCGTTCTTAGAACCCCCGTATAATCAAACGCCAAAAAAAGCGGGGTTCGTACGAATCCCCGCTTTTTTTCACTGTCTTGTCGCCGCCGTTATTTTATAAGCGTACACAAAACGCGGATTGTCCCCGCCGCCGGTTCCGCCCCGAAAACCGTAACGCTCCAGCAAACACCGTTCCGTATCGCGCGCATCGGCTTCCGATCCGGCATAGTAAAAGATCCAACGCCCGTGTTTTTCGTCAACATTGTGATCGCGAAACAAACGGGTTTTGGGATCGGTCGCAATACCGACGTACCACGCCGACGCGCGATCGTTGCCGACGTAGTTCACTGTTTTCGGCTGTCAAGAGGGCGGTTCTCCGCCCTCTTTTTCATATATATCCGTTTTTCTTAAAATTTTCAACAACTTTTTGCGGTATATATCTATTGCGAAAAATTTTTAAATCCGTTATATTGATCGCAACAGGTACAAGGAGCAAACATGACTCTTCTTCGCGACATTGCCGAAATCCGCGCGGGTTATCCCTTTCGCGGCAGCGTTCCGGCGGTTCAAGACGGAAATTGCGCCGTCGTCCAGCCAAAAAACTTGTCCGCCCCCGTCATAACGGACGGAACGCCGCTCGCGCGGTTTAACGCGGAAAGATTAAAGCCCGCCCACTTGTTGAAAAACAATGATGTTTTGCTGTCCAGCCGCGGGGAATTCAAAGCGTCGCTGTTTATGTCGAAACATCAAACGGTCGCGTCAAGTTCGATTTTCGTCGTTTCCGTTGCCGACCGGCGTTTTTTGCCCGAATACATCGTCATGTATTTAAATTCCAAACAAGGGCAGGCGCAAATGAATTCACGACAGGGGACCGCAACGGTCAAAGCGATCGTCCGATCGCAGATCGAACTGCTTTCCGTTCCGCTCCTGCCGTTAAAAACGCAGACGACTTTGTCGCGAGCGTTCTTCCTGCTGAAAAAAGAGCGGGAATTGTCGGAACAGCTGCTGAATCTCAAAGAATTTATGATAGAATACGCCTTAACCAAAATCACAGGAGAATGACCATGCCCGCTTTAACCCAAGACGAACTGAACAAACTGTTGTGGAGCGCCGCCGATTCCGCGCGCGGCATTGTCGACGGCGGCGTGTTCAAAGACTACATTCTGGCGTTTTTGTTTTACAAATACATCAGCGACATCAAAAAAGCCGAAATCGAAAAGCTGAAAGCCCGCTACGGCGACGACAAAGATCGCATCGCTTTGAAGCTGAAAAACGCTCGTTTCATCCTACCCGACGGCACAAGCTTTTACGATATTTACGAACGCCAAAACGCCGACAACGTCGGGGAAACGCTGAACATCGCCCTGCGGAAAATAGAAGAGGCGAACGACGAACTGCGCGACATTTTCACCGTCGATTTCAACAACCAGTCGATTTTGGGGCAAACCGCCCAGCGCAACAAAATGATTCGCGACATGCTGAACGACTTTAACAAAGTCGATTTGTCGCAAGTGGACGGCGATTTGCTGGGCAATGCCTATATGTACCTGATTGAGCGGTTCGGTTCGGATGCGGGCAAAAAAGCGGGCGAGTTTTATACGCCGAAAGCCGTCGCTTCGCTGTTGGCGCGGCTGGCGATGCCCAAAGCGGGCGACCGCATTTGCGACCCGACGTGCGGATCGGGCGGCTTGCTTTTGCTGGCGGGGGAAGAAGTCGAAAAGCAAGGATCGCATGACTATTCGCTGTACGGACAGGAAAAAACGGGGGCGACCTACAACCTCGCCCGCATGAATATGTTTTTGCATCACAAGGATTCCGCCCGCTTGGAATGGGGCGACACGCTGAACAATCCTTTGCTGAAAGACGGCGACAAGCTGATGCAATTCGACGTGATCGTCGCCAATCCGCCTTTTTCGCTGGACAAGTGGGGCGAAAAGCACCTTGAAAACGACGTGTACGGACGTTTTGAACGCGGTATGCCGCCGGCGAGCAAAGGGGATTACGCCTTTATTTCGCACATGATTGCGACGGCAAAGGAAAAATCGGGGCGCGTCGCCGTCATCGTTCCGCACGGCGTTTTGTTCCGCGGCGCGGCGGAGGGGCGTATTCGCCAAGCGTTGGTGCTGGAAAACCTGCTGGACGCGGTGATCGGTCTGCCCGCCGGATTGTTCCAGACAACGGGCATTCCCGTCGCCATTCTGATTTTTGACAAATCGAGGGAAGCGGGCGGCGCGAACGAAAATCGCAAAGACGTTTTGTTTATCGACGCGTCCAAAGAATTCGTCGCGGGCAAGAACCAAAACACTTTGTCGGCGGAACAGAGCGACAAGATTTTCAACACTTATAAAGACCGCGCGGAAATCGAAAAATATTCGCACTTGGCAACGCCCGAAGAAATCGAGGAAAACGACTATAACCTGAACATTCCGCGTTACGTCGATACGTTTGAAGAGGAAGCCGAGGTCGATTTGTCCGCCGTCAAATCCGATATTGCAAAACTGGAATCCGAACTGTCCGACGTTCAAAAACAGATGGACGCGTATTTAAAGGAACTGGGATTGTAATGGAAAGTGCCGTTATAAAATACAACATTGCCGACGAAACTTTTGAAATCCGCCCCGATTACGAACAAGAAACCGTTTGGATGACAAAAGCCGAAATGGCGCATTTGTTCGGGATAGACCGATCCGGCGTGTCCCGGCATATTTCCAAAGCGTTTAAGAACAACGAATTGAACAAAAGCAATGTGCAAAAAATGCACATTCCAAATTCAGACAAGCCTGTGGAGCTTTTTGACTTGGACGCAATTTTGTACGTCGGTTATAAAACCGATTCGCAAAGGGCTGTTCAGTTCAGAAAATGGGCGAACAGCGCGCCGATGTAAAAAACTTAGACCAAAGGAATTATAGACTTTATATCAAAAGTTGATGTATGATTTAGGGAAAATTATTTAAAGGAAAAGATATGTCTGAAAATGGAATTGTTTATATATTGTCGAACCCTGCCATGCCCGGGCTTTATAAAATCGGAATAACGGGGCGCGAGGAATTGCGTCAGCGGTTGCGCGAATTGTACGCCAGCACGGCAATTCCCGTTCCGTTTGAATGCGAATACGCGCGCAGAATAGACAATTATAAACAGGTCGAAAAGGCTTTGCATACGGCGTTTCGGACGGATCGGGTCAACCCCGATCGCGAATTTTTCCGCACGGAACCCGACAGAGTCAGAGCGGTTTTGGAATTGTTTGCGGGCGAGGACGTGACACCCGAAATTCGCAACGATATTGACAAAGATACAACCGCAACGGACAAAAGCGCAGGCGAACGGTTGAAAATAATCCGTCGTCCGCCGTTGAATTTTGAAGAAATGCATATTCCTGTCGGGTCTGTGTTGCTGTTTGAAAAAGGTGATTTGTCCGCCCAAGCGACAGTCAGCACACCGAAACGCGTTTCCTATGACGGCAAAGATTATTCTTTAACAGCATTGACGCAAAAACTTCTTAAATCGCCTTACGCCGTCGCGCCATGCCCCTATTGGACATTTAACGGCAGAAATTTAGATGAGATTTACGACGAAACATATCCGATTGGGGAATAAAATAAGAGGAGAATTTTTAATGGAACAGACTTCTTTCTGGATTGTTTATCAAACATTGATTTCAGCTGTAACTGGTGCGATAGCTACAGGTATTTTATGGTTTCTAACAAGATTTTTTAATAAACGCCAGAAAAAATATGAACGTCGATATGCTTTGTATAAAGCTTTAATTTCAAATGTGCGCAACGTCTTATCATTTGAATTTGTTGCCGCGTATAATATGCTTTTAGTTGAATTCAAAAAAGACAAAGAAATATTGGAAGCACGGGATAAATTTTTGAATTGTGTTAATCGCCCAATTACAGAAAATGTTGAACAGCAAAAAAGAAACGCAGATGATTTTGATGATGCTCTCGTTCGTTTGATTGATGCTGTTGGAAAAAGTATTGGAATAAAAATGGATCAAATGGATATTAAAAATAAAATTTATATGCCAAGAGCTTTTGCGGACAACGAACAAACTCAACGAGATTTGATAGCATTGAATAAATCTGTTCTTGAAGGATGGAACATTCTTTTAAAAAGACTAAACGATGCCCATTGTACTCAACAAGAAAGCCAATCCAATGATAAAAAATAATCCCAAAATCCCCGCAGGATGGAGTGTTAAACGATTGGATGAAATAGGGATTTTTATGTCAGGAACGGGCTTTCCCGAAAAGGAGCAGGGAGGAATAGAGGGACTTCCTTTTTATAAGGTATCTGATATGAACCTATCTGAAAATAGCATTTACATGATTAAATCAAACAATTATGTAACAGAAAGTCAAATTAAACAAATGCACATCAGACCTATTTTGCAAAAATCTATCTTATTTGCAAAAGTAGGTGCTGCAATTTTTTTAGAACGGAAACGAATTGCAGAAAACTTTCTTTGTGATAATAATATGATGTGCTTTTCTCCTTTTGGTTTTTCTCTGTTTTATAAATACTATTTTGATATATTACGACTGTCAAAATATGCCCAAGTAGGAGCTCTCCCTTCTTATAATGCGTCAGATTTAGCTAATATTAAAATTTTACTTCCCCCGCTGGCGGAGCAGGAAAAGATTGCGGAGATTTTGGGGGCGTGGGATTCGGCGATTGAAAAACTGACGGCTTTGATCGCCGCAAAGCGTTTGCAAAAAAAGGGGCTGATGCAAAAACTGCTGACCGCCCGAATCCGCCTGCCCGGCTTTACTGGCGAATGGCAAAAACAGAAATTAGGCTGTTTGTTTTCGTTTCATCGTTCTTTGTCAGCTTCTCGCGCCCAGTTGGGGGAGATTGGCATTCCGTATTTGCATTATGGCGATATTCATAAAACCGGAAAAACAAGCTTTAATCCGGAAAAAGATGAACTGCCGAAGTTGGATTATAGGGAAAACGCAGAAAAATATTTGTTGAAAAATGGGGATGTCGTTTTTGTTGACGCTTCGGAAGATAGAAAAGACGCAAGCCGTTTCTGCGTGATAAAAAACAAGAACAATGTTCCTTTTTTGGCAGGATTACATACCGTTGTTGCGCGTCCCAAAAGCGATGAATTGAACGTAGATTTTAGCGAATTTTTGTTTCAATCAAATGATTTTAGAAAACAAGTGTCCATTTTAGCTAATGGCATGAAAATTTTTGGCGTTTCAAAGGATATTTTATCCAATATCGTCATACGATACCCACAAAACATAGCAGAACAAAAGGCGATTGCCGACATTCTTTCCAAAGCGGACGAAGAAATCGACCTGCTGACCCGAAAACTCGATTTGCTCCAATCCCAGAAAAAAGGATTGATGCAACAACTGTTAACCGGAAAAATCCGTGTAAAGGTGGCGTAAGATGATTAAACATAAAGAAGTTCTGATTGATTCATTGGTTGTTAATCCCGAAAGCGACCGTCACGGTATTTCGAACAGCGAAAGCGAAGCTGGGGAATGGTTATGTTAAATCGCAAAGTTTAAAACCGCTTTTTCAATCAAAGGAAATGGCGGTTGCATCAATTCGCCTGAATGGGACAAACAAACGCGTTTAAAAGAAAGGGCACTGATTTGCTACGCTGGCTCAGTGCCCGAAACCTTGACAGGTTCACAACCCTAGGTCATGAACTCATATTTTCATTATACGTATGTCAAGTTAAGAAAACAAATGCCTTTTGGGAATTTTTCAGGAAGGGAATGCCGCATGACCGAAATATGTGTTTCTTGTAAATTTCAAGATATGATTATATTCTGGTTTTATGCGAAAAAAATAACCTCGGCGTGGTAACGCTACCAAGGCGTCATAGCACTTTCCGAGGACTATTGAGGATATGAATAGCAGAACTTTTTATCTTTGCAAGGAAATTTAACCATGTCTTTCACTCTTCCCGATTTTGACGAAGCGTCCGTATCGCAAATTCCCGCGGTTTTGCAGTTGGTGAATTTGGGGTACGATTACATTCCGCGCCGCGAAGTCGCCAAGCATCGGGAGAGTAACGGCCAATATATTTTGCGCGACATCGCTTTTGACGCTTTGCGCCGCATCAACGACGCGCGCGTTTCCGATCAAAGTTTGGTCGAAGCGATTGCGGATTTGGAACGCGTGAAACTGGATGACGGCGTTATCAAAGCGTCGGAAAGCATCTACGCCAACCTGTTGTGCGGTCGCGCCGTCGTCGAATTTATCGACGGCCGGAAAACATCGCCGCAAATGCGTTTCATCGACTGGGAAAATCCGGCGAACAACGTTTTTCATGTCGCCGCGGAATTTGAAATTTCCGAAGACGCGAACCGCCGCCCGGACATTGTTTTATTCGTCAACGGCATTCCTTTCGCTGTCATTGAAAACAAAAAATCGTCCGTCGCCGTCGATGCCGCCGTTCATCAAATGATCCGCAACCAGCAAGGCGGGCAGACGCCGCGTTTTTTCCTGTTCCCGCAAATTTTGGTCGCGGCGAACGCGCAATCCGTCAAATACGGCACGATGCTGACGCCGTTCGAGTTCTATTCCGTGTGGAAAGAGCGCGATGCGGGCGGCGATTTCGACGCCGCCGTTTCCCGAAGCGTCAATACGCCGATTCAATCCGAAACCGTCGCCCAAATCGGCGAAGATCTGCTCCGCGCCCGTTTTACGCAAACGCCCCGCGCAATCACCGAACAGGACAAAGGCATTTACAGCCTGCTGCGCCCCGAACGGCTGCTTGATTTGGTCAGGAACTTTATCGTTTATGACAACGGCGTTAAAAAAATCACGCGCTATCAACAATATTTCGCGATTAAAAAGACGCTTGCCCGCGTTCACGAAACGGACGAAAACGGCAAACGCCGCGGCGGGCTGATTTGGCACACGCAAGGGTCGGGCAAATCGCTGACGATGGTCATGCTGGTCAAAAATCTAATTGAGCAGGTTAACAATCCGCGCGTCATCGTCGTCACCGACCGCCGCGATTTGGACATTCAAATCCGCGACACGTTCGCCGCCTGCAACATTAAAAAAGGCGTGGTGCAAGCGACATCCTGCAAAGATTTAATCGAAAAAATCAAATCCGGAACAACGGACGTGATAACGACTTTGGTTCACAAATTCGATGTGAACACGGATTTTTCAGACGACGATGCGAACCTGTTCGTTTTAATCGACGAAGCCCACCGCACCCAAGGCGGGGAAGCCAACGCGATGATGAACAAAATTCTGCCCCGCGCGTGTCAAATCGCGTTCACCGGAACGCCGCTGATGAAAGAAACCAAAACGAAAAACGGCGTTTTGACCAAAGCGGAATCCATCGCGAAATTCGGCGGATTGATCGACGATTACACGATTTCCGAAGCCGAAAAGGACGGCGCGGTTCTGCCTTTGATTTATCAGGGGCGTTTCGTCGATCAGAAAATCGACCCGCTGGCGGACAAGTTCTATGACCGCGTCTTTGCCAAAATGTCGGAAAAGGAACGGGCGGATTTCAACCGGAAATGCGTGTCCGCGTCCGTATTGGAAGAAACATCGCAACGCATCGAAATGATCGCGCTGGACGTTCACGACCACTTTGTCGAAAACTTCAAAGACACGGGGTTGAAAGGGCAGTTGGTCGCCCCCAGCAAATACGCCGCCGTCATGTTCAAGCAAGCACTTGATTTTTTGGGCGACATCCGTTCCGAAGTCGTCATTTCCGAAACGCAGGCGGAGGACGGCGCGGACGATTTGAAGCCCGATCACAAGCAGATTGTCGCCAATTATCTGGCGGAGCAAAAGCGGCTGTACGGATCTTTGGAATCGCGCGAAAAGCAGATTGTCCGCGATTACAAGAAAAATCCCGACGGGTGCGAACTGCTGATCGTCGTGGACAAGCTTTTGACAGGTTTCGACGCGCCGCGCGACACGGTTTTATATCTGGCAAAACAGTTGAAAGACCACAACCTGCTGCAAGCCATCGCGCGCGTCAACCGCGTGTTTGACGGCGACGCGGGAAAGCCGCGCAAAACGGCGGGACTGATCGTCGATTATTCCAAAAACGCCAAAAATCTGAAAAGCGCGTTGGAGCTGTTTTCCAATTTCGATCCCGCCGACATCGAAAACGCTTTAATGGACACGGACAGTCAAATCAAGCGGTTGCAAGAATGTTTTGAAAGTCTGCGCGAACCGTTTGCAGGCATTGCGGACAAAAACGACGTGAACGCCTATGTCGATAAATTGAAATCCGACGAAAAGGCGCGCGAAAAATTCAAAGAAGACGTTAACGCCTGCATCCGTCAATTCTCGCTTTGCCGCGCTTTGCACGATTTTTACGACAAGGTGGACTTGGATACTTTGCGCGGGTGGCAGGGCGATTTGAAACGCTTTATCGAAATCAAAAAAACAACGATGCTCGCCTGCGCCGAATCCGTCGATTTTTCAAAATACAAAGATCAAATTGCCAAACTGTTGGATAAGTACGTCACCGCCCGTGAAGCCGAAATCCTGTCCAAAGAAATCAATTTGTCCGACATGCGCGAATTCGATCAATACATCGAAGACGAAAGAAACGGTCTGTCCGACAAATCCAAAGCCGACGCGATTTTGGCGCAGACAAAAAAAATCATTTATGAAAAATACGATCAGGACAAGGCTTTCTACGGCAAATTCAGCGATTTGATCGAACGGCTGCTGGTCGATTTGAAAACCGCGAAGAAAGAAGACTTGGCGGCTTTGCTGGAACAGGCGAAATCGTATCAGTCCGCCGTCGCCGATTACGTCGATTCCGACATTCCCGACGATTTGCGCGCCGACAAAACCGCGCACCCGTTTTACCGCAACTTGCGCGGTTTCTTTGCGTCGTCGGACGATTACACGGACATCGTCCGCCATATCGTCGATTTGATTAAACGCCGCAAGGTCGTCGATTTTTCCGTCAAGCAGGAAGTCCGCCGCGCCGTCATCAACGACATCGAGGACTTTTTGTTCGACGAGGTCAATGAGAAGCTATCCGCCGACGCGATAGAGCAAATCGCTTTGACGGCTTGGAATCTGGCGGTTGAAAACAAGGATTCGTTTTGATGAACATCGTCAAAGAACCGCGTAAATCATTTGCAGCCGAGGTTACTCCAGACGGCGCGGTGACAATCAAAGCCCCCGTGCAGGCGAGCGATGCGGAAATCGACGCTTTCGTCGCGCGAAAAACGAAATGGATCGAAAAACAACAGGCTTATTTTCGGCAATTCAACCGCCCCGAACAGGCTGAAATCGTTTCGGGCGGCTCGGTGCTGTATTTGGGGCGGCAGTATCAAATCATCATCGAAAAGGCGGCTTGGAAAAACGCCGTGCGGGTGCTGAAAAACAGGATTTGCATCCTTTCTTCCGCGCCGCAAAAAACAGCGGAAATCAATGCGGATTTTCAAAAATGGCTGACAGCGCGGGCAAAAGCGGTCTTTGCCGAACGATTGAACGAATGTCTGAAAGCCTTTCCCGATTTGCCGTTGCCGGTTCTTAAAATCAGAAAATTAAAGAAACGCTGGGGAAGTTATTTGAAAAAGCACGAAATCATCTTGAATCCTGACTTGATTAAAGCCAACAAAAAATCAATCGATTATGTGATTTTTCACGAGTTGTGCCACGCGTATTTTCCGAATCATTCGGACGGATTTTATAACCTGCTGTCAACCAAAATGCCCGATTGGAAACAGATCAAGGAAAAGCTGGAATTGAAACTGCTGAGCTATTAAACGCTTTTTAAAATCCGTCCGCATCATAGCGGCGGCAGATGAAAACGAACCTGCCGATCAAAAACAGGCTGGCGCAGGCGCAGGCGACGATCATCGCGTACGCCATGCCCGCGACGCCGTGTTCCCAGCGGAACGAAAACAGCCAGATCAGCGGCAGCATAATGAAAATGAACGCCGCCGCCTGACAAATCGTCGGCACGAAAATGTCGACAGCCCCGCGCAACACGTTGACCATCAGCTGCTGCGTCCCGTCGAAAAAGCACATCAGCGAGCACAGAGCCACCAGCGGAACCGTCATTTCGATCAATTCGGGATCTTTGGTGTAAATCGCGGTGATAAAGCGCGGGCAGACCACGAACACGACCGAACACGCCGCCATGATCGCCGTGTTGAACGCCAGCGCCGTATAGCCGACGATTTTCATTTCCAGCACGGACTTTTTCCCTTTCGCGATGCCCATCAGAACCGCCGAAGCCGTCCCGACGCCCCCCGCCAGCACGAACACGTTGTTCGACGCGTTCAGCATGATCGTGTACGCGCCCAGCGCCAGCGCGCCCAGCCACCCCGCCATGATGTTCACGGCGGAATAGGATCCCTCCTCCACCCCGACGGTGACGGCGGCGCCGTAGCCGACGCCGCGAATGCGCCGGTCTTCGTTTTTGTTTTTCGCGGGTTTGACCCACACGCCGTAAAGGTCGCTTTCGTCGACGCAGAACACGATGATGAACATGCCGACCGCCAGAACGACGCGGATCAGCGTCGTCGACATCGCCGACCCGACCGCGCCCATCGCCGGAAAGCCGTAATGCCCGCATACGAAAGCGTAGTTGGCGAATATGTTGATGACGTTCGCCAGCAAAATCATCACCATGCCCGGCAAAGGGCGTTTCGTTCCTTCCAGAAACGAAGACATCACGAAAAACAGCAAAGTGAACGGAATGCCCAAAGCGTACACGGACAGGACTTTCGCGCTGCCCTGCGCGACGTCCGCGGGCTGTCCCAGCAGATGCATCAAATGTTCGGACGGCAGGCATATCGCCGCCAGAATCACGCCGATCAGAAAAGCGTACGGGATAGACCGGCGCAAAACCATGCCGCAATCGCGGTATTTGCCCTGTCCGAACGCGTTCGCCGTCATCACGATCGTTCCCTGCAACAGCCCCATCGCGATATACAAAAACAGCGAATGAATCGTTCCGGCGATGCTTTGGTACGCCAGTTCCCGCGTGCCGAACCGACCGACGAACACGGTATCCGCCAGCGTCATGCCGACCACCCCCAGTCTGGACACGACGACGGGAATCGCCAGTTTCCACATTTCGCGGAAACAGCGCAGAATCTTCATTTTGAATACGCGTTTATCCCGCGCCTGCCGCCACGTCAAAGGGACGGCGGCGGCGTTTCGCAATCGGGAATCAAGGTTGGCTTCACTTCGCAAAATGTCCCGCAATCATTTGAAGAAAAGCGGCTTTTTTGCGTTCCAGCTCGTCCAGCTGATCGCCCTTTTCCTCTTTATCCCGAAACGCCGCCAGCTTTTTGCGCACGTCGTCGATATCGACCTCGTCGGATTTGACCACGTTGTGCGTCAAGATGGTGCAGGCGTTGTCCCTGATTTTGGCGATGCCCGCGGAAATGAAATAGGTTTCGTTCCGTCCCTGATCCGTTCCCGTCAGGACGACCGCGCCGTCGCAAAGCAGTTTCATCGCGGGCGCGCGGCGGGGCAACACCTGATACGGTCCGTTCCGCGCGGGTATGATGACGCTTTGCGCCTCTTTGACCGCCAGCGGTTTTTGCGGTATCAGCATTTTGACAAAGATTGAAACCTGTTCCGTCATTATTCCCCGTCCTTTTTAAAGCGGACGTTAGCGTTCATTTTTTTGGCTTTTTCCTCGGCTTCCTCGATCGTGCCGACCATAAAGAACGCCTGTTCGGGCAAATGGTCGTATTTGCCTTCGACGATGCCTTTGAACCCTTTGATCGTGTCCTCCAGTTCGACGTAGCGTCCCGGAATGCCCGTGAAGACTTCGCCGACATGGAACGGCTGGGACAGGAAACGCTGGATCTTGCGGGCGCGGGAAACGGTCAGTTTATCCTCTTCGCCCAATTCGTCCATGCCCAGAATCGCGATGATGTCCTGCAAAGCCTTGTACTGTTGCAAAATGCGCTGGACTTCGCGGGCGACGGCGTAGTGTTCCTCGCCGACGATCGCGGGATCCAAAATGCGGCTGGTCGATTCCAGCGGGTCGACGGCGGGATAGATGCCCAGTTCGGCGATCGAACGGCTGAGCACCGTCGTCGCGTCCAAATGCGCGAACGTCGTCGCGGGCGCGGGGTCGGTCAGGTCGTCGGCGGGAACGTAGACCGCCTGAACCGACGTGATGGAACCCTCTTTCGTCGACGTGATGCGTTCCTGCATCGCGCCCATGTCGGTGCCCAGCGTCGGCTGGTAGCCCACGGCGGACGGAATGCGCCCCAGCAGGGCGGACACTTCCGATCCCGCCTGCGTAAAGCGGAAGATGTTGTCGACGAACAGCAGAACGTCCTGATGTTCGACGTCGCGGAAATATTCGGCGACCGTCAGTCCCGTCAGGGCGACGCGGGCGCGCGCGCCGGGGGATTCGTTCATCTGCCCGTACACCAGCGCGGCTTTGGAATTGTCGCCTTTGACGTCGATAACGCCGGATTCGATCATTTCGTTGTACAGGTCGTTGCCTTCGCGCGTGCGTTCGCCGACGCCCGCGAAAACGGAATAGCCGCCGTGCCCTTTGGCGACGTTGTTGATCAGTTCCATAATCAAAACCGTCTTGCCGACGCCCGCGCCGCCGAACAGACCGATCTTGCCGCCGCGCGCATAGGGTTCGAGCAGGTCGATGACCTTGATCCCCGTCGTCAGCATTTGCGTCGACGTCGCTTGATCGACGAACGGAGGCGGATCGCGGTGGATCGGATCAAAGCGGACGGCTTCGATCGGACCGCGTTCGTCCACGGGTTCGCCCAGCACGTTCATGATGCGCCCCAGCGTTTTGGGTCCGACGGGAACGGAAATCGGCGCGCCCGTGTCGGCGACGTCCTGACCGCGCATCAAGCCGTCGGTCGAATCCATGGCGATGCAGCGCACGGTGTTTTCCTCCAGCTGCTGGGCGACTTCCAAAACCAGTTTTTTGTCCCCCAGTTTCGTTTCCAACGCGGACAGAATCGCGGGCAAATCCTTTTCGTCGTCAAATTTGACGTCGACGACCGCGCCCGTCACCTGAACAATGCGTCCGATACTGTTCTTTGCCATTCTTGCTGCTCCTGTAATAGTGTTAAAGCGCTTCCGCGCCGGAAATGATTTCCGTCAATTCGTTTGTGATCATCGCCTGACGCGTGCGGTTGTACAGCAGCGTCAAATCGTCGATGATGTCGCCCGCGTTGCCCGTCGCGTTGTCCATCGCCGTCATGCGCGCCCCGTTTTCCGACGCCGCCGATTCCAGCGAAGACCGGAAAATCAATTCGGTCAGGATTTCGGGCAACAGAGCGGTCAGCAGATCCTGCGGGTTTTCGGGTTCGTAATCGTATTCGGCGGGATCGACGTCAACCGCCGGCTGTTGCTGTTCCGCCGTCATCGCGTCCATGCCCAGCACACGGCGTTCCTGCGCCGTTTTATACGGCTGAGCCGCCGTTTTCGCGCGCGCGCCGACGCCGCGGACGATTCCCTTGCCCTTGCCCAAAGAACCGCTTTTGCTGCGGGTCGGGCGCTGCAGGCTGAACGTGTTGCCCGCGCCGTCGTCCATCAGGAAACCCCACGGATTTTCGCCCGTGAACGGCTGCAAAATGCGCGCCGCCTGCAACGGAACGATGGGGCGAATGCGCACTTCCTGGGAAATGGCGGAATGAAAGTGGTTGTAGATCACGGAACACGCGTCGATAGTTCCCTTTTCGAACATGCTGAGCAGATGCATCGCCATGTTTTCGGCGTCCGCCAGCTGGTCGTCGGGGTTGACGCGGCTGTTGAACGTCGCGACGATCTGTTTGCCGTAACGGTCGCGCAACAGTTCCGTCGCTTTCGATCCGACGCAGATCAGGCGCACGATGCGCCCCTGCGATTGCAGATGTTCGATGAACTGCGTCGCCTTTTTCGCGATGTTCAGGTTGAACCCGCCGCACAGCCCGCGCGACGACGAAAAGATGATCACCAGATGGCGTTTGTCCTCGCCGTCGCCCGTAATCAGGCGCGGCATTTCGTAACGCGGTTCGACGCCCCGCGCGATATCCGCGGCGCGCAGAACGGAAATCGTTTTGATCAGCCGCAGGGAAATGCGCCCCAGCGACGCGGTGAAATAACCCGAATCCGTAATCGCCTGCTGCGACTGGCGCAACCGCGCCGCCGCCACCATTTTCATCGCGGACGTGATTTTACGCGTCGATTTGATCGACGCGATGCGGTTCCGCAATTCCCTTAAATTTGCCATGTCGCGCCTTTATCAAGAAAACTTTTTGATGAAGTCGTCCAAGAAGGAACGCAGATCGTCCTCCGCTTCGGGCGTCAAAACCTTTTCCGCGCGCACGGATTCCAAAACGGACGGCACGGTTGCCTTCAACTGCGCCAGCATTTCCGATTCGAAACGCGCGATCTTTTCAACGGGCAAATCGTCCAGATAACCGCGAATCCCCGTAAAAATGGAAACGACTTCGTCTTCGACGGGCATCGGGTGGTACTGCTTTTGTTTCAACAGTTCCGTCAAACGCGCCCCGCGGCTGAGCAGTTTCTGCGTCGCGGGATCCAAATCCGAAGCGAACTGCGAAAAAGCCGCCATTTCGCGGTACTGCGCCAATTCCAGCTTGATTGATCCGGCGACCTGTTTCATCGCCTTGATCTGCGCGGAAGACCCCACGCGGGAAACCGAAATGCCGACGTTCACGGCAGGACGGACGCCCTGATAGAACAGCGCGCTTTCCAAGAAAATCTGACCGTCCGTAATGGAAATGACGTTCGTCGGAATGTACGCGGACACGTCGCCCGCCTGCGTTTCGATCACGGGCAGAGCAGTCAGAGAGCCCGCGCCCAACCGATCGTTCATTTTCGCCGCGCGTTCCAGCAAACGGGAATGCAGATAGAACACGTCGCCGGGGTACGCCTCGCGTCCGGGCGGACGGCGCAGCAACAGGGACATCTGGCGGTACGCCACGGCGTGTTTGGACAAATCGTCGTAAAACACGGTCGCGTGCATGCCGTTGTCGCGGAAATATTCGCCCATCGCGCACCCCGTGTAGGGGGCGATAAACTGCAACGGAGCGGATTCGGACGCCGTCGCCGCGACGATGATCGTGTAGTCCAGCGCGCCGTACTGTTCCAGCGTGTGCATCACCTGCGCGACGGTCGACCGTTTCTGACCGATCGCGACGTAAATGCAGAACATTTTTTCCTTGTCGCTTTTGGCTTTGTCGTTCATCGCCTTTTGGTTGATGATCGTGTCCAGAATAATCGCGGTTTTGCCCGTCTGACGGTCGCCGATGATCAGTTCGCGCTGTCCGCGACCGATGGGGATCAGCGAATCGATCGCTTTCAAACCCGTCTGCAACGGTTCGTGAACGCTGCGGCGCGTAATGATGCCGGGAGCTTTGACGTCGACGGCGCGGTGTTCGGCGGCTTTGACGTCGCCCTTGCCGTCGATCGGGTTGCCCAGAGCGTCGACGACGCGTCCCAGCAGATCCATGCCGACGGGCGCGCTGACGATCGTTCCCGTGCGTTTGACGGTTTCACCTTCGTGAATGCCGGCGTCCTGACCGAAGACAACCGCGCCGACGCTGTCCGATTCCAGATTCAGCGCCATGCCTTTCAGTCCGCTTTCGAATTCGACCAGCTCGCCCGCCTGAACGCGGTCCAAACCGTAAATGTGCGCGATGCCGTCGCCGACGGACAGCACGCGTCCGACTTCGGACATATCGGGTTCCGCGCCGAAATTTTCGATGCGTTCCTTTAACAAAGATGTAATTTCCGTGGCTTGGATAGTCATACCCCGACACCTTTCATAACAAGATTAAGTTTTTGCAGTTTCGTTTTCACGGACGCGTCCGCCATAAACGACCCGACCCGCACCGTCATGCCGCCGATCAAATCGGGATTGACGGTCAGATTCAGGCGGATTTCCCTGTCGAACACGCCGCGCAGAACATTCGTCAGCCGTTCGCGCGACGGATCGCTCAGCGTCCGCGCCGACACGACATGGACGGACAAAATCCCCTTGTGTTTTTCGTAAATCCGTGTGAACGCGGAAAAAATCAGCGGAAGCAGAAAAATTCTGCCGTTTTCGATCAAAACGCCCAAAAAGCCGCGCGTCACCGCCGAAAATTCCATTTTATCGGCGATCAGTTCAAACGCGTCGGCGCGCGTTTTTGCGGACACCGCGCCGGACGACACCAGCGCGCCCAGTTCCGCGGATTGCGACGTCAGCCGTTCCAGTTCGCGCATTTCGTCCGCCACGGCGTCGACGGCGTTCCGGTCGCGCGCCCCGTCAAACAAAGCAGCCGCGTATTTTTCCGCCAAACGCGCCTTGTCAAGTTTTTTTGCCATAATCCCTTCCGTTCAAAAACCGCCCTCCGGCGATTTTTCCCTTTAAACATTCTTTTATAACAACAAAAAAAAATCTTTTCAAACAGAATCCGCCCGAAAAAATCGTGGAAAAAGAAAAGCCTTCCATTAAAAATGAAAGGCTTTTCGGCGATGTTCCGATGCGAAATCACAACACGGGGCAACCGACGGCGGGCACTTTTTCCAGTTCGTCCATCTTGGAATCCACGTTGTTTTCGTAATTCGCGGTCGCGACGGCGTCGGCGACGGCGGTCATCAGCAGCGAATTGATTTCAGCCGCGTTGTCGCGCGACACTTTGACCAGAAATTCGCTGTCTTTCTGCATGGCGTCCATCGTCGCGTTTTCCTGTTCGATCATCGTTTGCAAAGACGGCAGCAGCTTTCCGCCGAACCGCCCTTTCAGCAAAGCGATCTTTGCTTTCGCCGAACTGATTTTCGCGTTTTGCAGTTCGGTCATTTTCCTGACCGCCAGATTGTAGTCCGCGTCCTTTGACAGATCGAACGTGTCGGGATTGGGGATTTTGAACCCCGCCTCCTCCAGCGTGGAAACGATGTTCGCGCTCATTTCCGCGATCGCGGCTTCGGCGCGTTCCTTGACCGGCTTTTGACTTTCCTCGGCGGAAACCAAAGTCAGATAGGAACTGATCCTGTTCACCATCAGCGGAACGGGGATTCTGGGCTGTCCGTCCTTGTCCAGCTTGATTTCGCCGGTTTCGGCGTTGTAATCTTTCGGACGGTAGCGCACGGTGTTGCCGTGGCGTTCGACCAGATTAGCCAGTTCGCCGTCCTTGGCGTAGTTGTCGATCGACTGCGTAACCTTGAACCACGGATCGGGCAGATCGGACGCGATTTCTGGAATTTGCTTTTCTACGCCGTGAATGTACACGGCTTCGCGCCAAGGCGGCAGAGGTTTCTGCGGCAGGTACGGCGCGCTCAGATCCGGCGCCGTCACGCCTTTTTTCAGCGGATAGGTCTGCAACGCCGCGACATAGGTCGTGTGCAAAGCGTACAGTGCGCCTTTGTTCACGCGGGCGCAGACGTTTTTCTTGCCGTCCGTCTGACCGCACCACTTTTCGTCGGCGGTCGCGGTTTTATCGTTGTACGCCGCCGAAGACGGCTTGACGTCGGGCACTTTGCCCCGATACATGTCTTCGGGCAGGTAGGACGCCTTCTTCGCCATTTCGGGACGCGGCGGGAAAGGACGCAGCGGCGTCGCCACGTACTGCTTTTCCATGTCGGCGTAATGATTCGACAGATAGACGTCGTAGACGTGCTTCTGGTCGACCCACGGCGTAAAGGATTTCACCTGATCGCCCCATTCTTTCGGATTGGCGTAGATGTCTTTCAGCACTTCGAACCCGACGTCCCAGCGCACTTTGCCGTACGCCATCGCCTCGTCCATGTCCATGTCGGAATCGGCGGCGGTGCTTTCGGCTTTCGCCGTTCCGGCTTTCACCATCGCCTGCGCCTGTTCCGTCGTCGTGTCGCCGTTGATCGACGAATACGGCGAAGAGGACGCGTCCGTCACGGAAACGGCGGAAGAGTCCCCCGCTTCCAACGCTTTCAGCTGGGCGGACGTTTCGGGATCCGTGTCCAGAGAATCCGACGCCTTCGCCAACAGATCGGCGGAACTGTCCCGCGCCCAGGCGGACACTTTTTTCCACACGTTGTCCGCGTCGGAAAAATGTTCGCGCAACTGAGACACGTTGCAGGCGGTGTTCTGGTTCAAACGGCGCACGATTTCGTTATAAACGTCGATTTCGTCCTTGTATTTCTGCAACTGTTTCTTGTCGTCGATCAAATTCATCGCCGTCGCGTGCAACCCGATCGCGGCGTTCACGTCGTCCTGCGCCGCGCTCAGCATCGGATACTGCTGGAAATCGGTGTTGACGGTCGTCGCGCCGGGTTTGACCTGACTGAACGTCAAACCGCTGCTTCTGATCACGGCGCGCGCCTGATTTGAAAAGAGGATCATTCCCGACGACAGGGCGGTCAGCGCCGCTAATGTTTTTCGAAAGTTGTTTTTCATGGTCGTTCTCCCACCTTTTCAAACGGTTACATATTGCTGAAAACGGGTTCTTCAAGAATGTATCCGCCCGACAGCTTGTCCGCGGCGTCCGATTGCAGCTGGACGGCTTCCAGCTGGTTTTCGATGACGCCCAGCTGATATTCCAGCAGCTGGGCGGCGAAATTCGCGCGCTGAGCCTTGTTCAAATCGTCGGCGTCCTTTACTTTTTGCTGGATTTCCTCCGCCGCCGCCATCAGCGTTTCCATCTGGTTGTTCAGATACGCCGTGTAGCCCGTCGTTTCGATGACGTTTTCAAATTTAAACCGTTTGCTGTAATAGTTCATTTTCAGCTTGTCCGTTTTGGAAAAGGATTTTTTTTCCTTGTTCCAGTCGGGACGCAGAAAGACGACTTCGATCGCTTTGGTGATTTCCATCGGATCTTCGCTGTCCGTTTTCGGGAACGCTTCCAGCGAAACGTAGTCTTCGCTCGCCGCCATCATCAGGGATTCCATCTTGGGCATTTTGATTTTAATGTCCGCCAGCGACGGCAGCTGTCCCGAACGCAGTTTTTCCAGCGTCTGATCCCCCAGCTGTTTCAGCTGGGTCTGCCCCTCTTTCAGCAAAGCGGCGGGAACGTGCGGAATGATCGCGGGAACGGCGGTGAAGTCGAACACGGGCATGCTCGGCGTCACTTTCAATATTTTCTGGAACAGGCAGATCGGATTGACGGGCATGCACCCCGCCTGCGCCGGAGCGGAGGAAAAAACCGCCGCGCAACCGACCGCCAAGAACAATTTTGTCATTTTAGTCAAAGTTAACATTGATTTCTTCCTTTTCTTCTTCGGAATAGGTTCCTTCGCCCAGCTTGTAGTTTTTAATGGTCTGAGGTTTGGAATATCCGCTGATGGACAACGAACTGAACTGTTTCGTCTGTTCCTTTTTCATGTTCGCCAGTTTCACCACGAGCTGGTTCATCTTGGCGAAGTTGGTGCTCATCAGCGCCAGCGTCGCGGCGTTGACGTTGTCGTGCAGGGACGACGCGTTTTTCGCCGCCTCGGTCGCCTTTTCCATGCTTTTCTGCACCTGTTCGACCCCCGTCGTCGCCATGTACATGGCGGTCACCATGGCTTCCTTGTTGGCGTCTCTGACGGCGGCGACGCGGGCGCCGGCGATTTTGGTCTTGTCTTCCGACGTGACTTCTTTCTGATCCAGCACGAAAAAGTCGTTTTTCAGGTTTTTCATCGCGTCTTTCACCCCGTTCGACCCTTTGGCGACGTCCATGTAGTGCATGGTGTCGCCGACAAGGAACGCGCCGGCTTTGAAAGCGGTTTGCGCCTGTTTCCCGATCTGGTTGATGTCAAGCGTCACGACGGCTTTGGCGAAAGACTGCACCTGCTCCGCCGACGTTTTCAGCTGGTTGATGTGCGTCAACGCGGGCTGAATGGGCTGATAGCGGGCGACCAGATTGGTGATCAGCGACGACAGTTTCGCCACGTCGAAAGTGGGCCAGCCCGCTTTCGCCTCGCCGACCGGCATCAGAAGAGACGCCGCCAGCATACCCGTTATGAAAACATGCTTTTTCATTTTCTCTTCCTTTCCTTACTTGCCCTGCGCGTTCTGCTGCTGCTGCGCCTTGCGCTGTTGCTGTTCGGCGTAAGCGGCGGCGGCGTTTTGCAGAGTCTTCACCCCTTGATCGACGGCTTTCGTCCCCATTTTCGCGGCGGCGTCGGTCGCCTTGTCCTCGGCTTTCTTGACCTGATCCTTGATCGCCTTTTCGGCGTCGGCGGCGGCTTTTTCAACCGCGGCTTTGCCGTCGTCATAGGCTTTGTTCACGGCGGACATGGCGTCGGTGGCGGCTTTTTCGATCTTTTCCAAAGCGCTCTTGGTCGATTTTTCAGCCTGACCGGCGACGGCGTCCGCGGCACTGTCGGCGGCGGAATTAGCCTTGTCGACCAGTTTGCCCAGTTCGCCGCCCGCGGCGGAAGCGGCGTCGGTGATCGCCTTGTTCGCCGCCTCTTTGGCGTTGTCCAGCTTTTCCTGAGCCTTGGAGTAGCCCTTGCCGATTTCGCCCAAAGCGTCGTTCGCGGCGCCGGAAATCGAATCGGTGACGCTGCCCACGGCGTCGTTCACCGCGCCGGTGACCGAATCCTTGGCTTTGTTGAACTGATCCTTGGCGTCGTTGACGGCGCCGTTGATCGCGTCTTCAACGTCCTTGCGGGCTTTGTTGTACGCTTCGTTTGCCTTTTCCAGCTGTTTGGAAACTTCCTTGGAAACGTCGTTGACCTTATCGGACACGTCATTGACGATGCCTTCGACTTTGTCTTTCACATTATTGGCGACGTTTTCGACCTTGTCCTTGATGTTGTCGACCTTGTCCTGAACCTTGTCCAAAGTCTGCTGGAGCTTGCTCTTTTCCTTTTCCTCTTTCTTGCAGTCTTTATCGCCTTCCTTGCAGGCTTCCTCTTTCTTGCAATCCTTGTCGCCCTCTTTGCAGGTTTCCTCTTCGTCGCCCTCGTCGACGGTTTCACCCTCGGCGGCGATGATCGTGAACGCGGCGTCCATCTGCGCGCGCGCGGCGACCAGCAGCTGATGCGTCTGCGTTTGCGACAGTTTCATCTGCTCCAGCGTGTTCATTTCCGCTTTCAAATCCGTTTCGGACGCGGAATCCTCCGCGTTCTGGCGCATTTGTTCGACTTTCGCCATATCTCTGTCCAGCTGTTTGCGCAAAGCGACGGCTCTGCCGTAAGCCAAAGCCAGATTGGAATATTTGAACACGACCTGTTTTCTGTGCAATTCATCTTCGGACGTAAAGGAATCGTCTTTTTTCTTGGTCAGGTTCTTTTTCAGCCAAGCGGTCGTATCCTTGCCCTTTTCCACCAAATCTTTCAGCGATCCGGGCAGCGCCTGAGCCGCCTTTTTGGTTTTATCCAAATCTTTCAGCATGCCCTCGGCTTTTTTCAGCTTGTCTTTCAAGTTGCCGCCGGACAGGTTCTGCTTCATTTTTTCAATGTTTATGGAAGCCTGAAACTGTTTCAGTTTGGAACGCGTTTCGGACAGCTGATCCAACAGGGCTTGAATTTGCATGGCGGCGTCCATCGTCGTTTGCGCGCGCGCGGCGGTAGGCGCGCCGAACGCGACGATGACGGATAATATCAGAGTACACTTGCGTAACATTTTTTCCTCCGTCCTTTGGATAGGCGACGCGTCAATCGCACATGGAACCGATGCTGGAATTCAGCAAACTGTTCGCCTGCAATTTCAAATTTTTGGCTTCCTGTTTCAGACGTTTGCCCAAAGCGATGTTTTTCGCCTGTTCCTGCTGTTGCTGGTTTTCGGCGTTTTTGGACACTTCCTGCACGTCTTTCACGTCCTGCCCCGTGGCGATTTCCTGATTCGCCGCCAGCGCGTCGGCCATGCTTTCCTTCGCCATTTTCTTTTTCAAAGCGTCGCGCGCTTTGAAACACGCCGCGCGGGCGTCGGAATCGATGCCCTTTTCGCTGACGCCTTTTTTAGCCATGCTTTCCGCCCACGCTTTCAGTTTGCTCGGGTCTTTCAGCATTTCCTGCGTCATGCCCGCCTCTTTCAACTCGTTGGGCAGTTCGATTTTGGCGATGGCGTCTTTCATCATTTTTTTCGCCTCGGCTTCCAGATAGCCTTTCCCCGCCGCCAAAGCCTCTTTGGGACCGATGTTTTTAATCGTTTCGATCTTGCTTTGGATCTGTTCCTTCATCTTTTTCAGTTCGTCAAGGTGTTCCTTGGCTTGCTGCAGCTGAACCTTCAGCTCGGCGCCGATGGTGGGAACGGGAATGGCGGCGTTCACCGCCGAAGCGCGGAAAAAGAAAGAAACCGCCATCAATCCGATTACCGCTGATTTCTTTGCATTCTTCATGGGAAACCTCCTGTGTTTTAAACGCCATAGGCTATGGCTTTTCCTTGCTGATTATAGTTTAACCACAGAATTATGGCAAAACAATGGTTTTCATTAAGGCAATTATGACAAAAAAAAGACAAAATCGGGCTTGAAGCCCGATTCCGTCTTACGCGACCTCCAGATACTTTTCGACGAATCCCTCCGGACCGTATTCTTTCATCAGCTGTTCCGCCAGCAACACGTGCTTTCGTCCCGAAGAATACAGTTTCAGAAACGGTCCGAGTCCGCCCAGATTCACGTCCAAAATGACGGATTCGCCGACCGCCGGACGCGACACCAGAATCGCGTATTTCAATTCCTTGAACGACCGTCCGAACACGAAATCGCGTTCGTGCGGCGTCAACCGCCAGTTTTCGTAGTCCTCTTCCATGCCCTGCGGGTTGCGGAAGAAAATCACCGTCTGGCACTGACCGCGGATCACTTCGCCCATGCCCAGCGAATCGACGATGTTCGGCTGTTGGAACGCGCACAGGTAGGCTTGGCGTTTTTTACGTCCCTCCTGCAACCCGATGACGAACTGGTCGCGGAACATCGGGTGTTTCAGCATGGGCGCGGTTTCGTCGATCATGATCAGGCTGGGATCGCCCGTGTCGCCCGAAACGCTGTGAATGCGCTGCATGATGTAGCTGATGACCGCGGGCGCCAGCGTTTCGTCTTCGAAAATGTGGGTGAAGTCGAACGCGATGAATTTCGCCGTCATGTCCAGCGTGTCGTTGGGCGAGTTGAAAATCAGCCCGTACTGCTGGTCGTTCACCCAGCGGAACAGTTCGCGGCGCATCGCGCCCGTCGGCGAAAAACAGCTTTTATGCAGGTTTTTCAACGTTCTTTCCTCGGGACGCAGATAGTCGAAAGCCGTCGTCACGGCGCGGGCGATTTCCTTTTCGGAAACGGCGTCGTCGACCATCGTGATCGCTTTCAGCCAGCGGCGCAAAAACGCGCGGTTCTCGGGCGTGTCGCGGCACGAGAACGGATTCATCGACGTCGAATCCTTGTCGCCGTCAAAGTTGACGTAAGCCCCCTGAATCGCGCGGCAGAAGACTTCGACGCCCCTGTGGCGGTCGAAGAAGTACACGCGCAAATCGTTGTGGCGCATCGCCTGTCCCGCCAGAAAAGCCAGCAGCGTCGTTTTACCTTGACCGGTCGAACCCAGCAGAATGCAGTGGGCGACGGCGTTCGCGGCGGCGGTGACGTGGAACTGCCAGCGGTACGCCGTGCCGCTGATCGTTTTGAACACGGTGATCGGTCCGGGCCCCCAGTCGCTTTTTTCGTTGCCCTCCGGCGCCTTTTCAAGGTTGATCGCGGTGGCGACGGCGCGCGACAGGAACGAATACGTTCTGGGATAGATGTCGTACGTCGGGAACTGGGCGAAGAACGACGCCTGCG
The DNA here is from genome assembly GCA_002440235.1 of Alphaproteobacteria bacterium UBA6347. Classification (GTDB taxonomy): domain Bacteria; phylum Pseudomonadota; class Alphaproteobacteria; order CAAGCB01; family CAG-977; genus UBA11549. The sequence continues at coordinate 44,595 of DJRZ01000052.1, read as the reverse complement.
CGATCCAGCCTTCGCGCACGGGGGTCACGCCGTACAAACGGCAGATGCGTTCGACCTCCATCTGACCGAATTCGATTTCGTCCTTGGTCATGCCGTAGATGAACAGCGTCATCGAATAATGGCACAGCGTCTGCGTGTCGCTGTCCGTCGAATCGATCATTTCGATCGCCTCGTCGTACTGATCCAGCGTCGATCCGGAAAAGCTCGTCACTTTCGCCATGCGCTTTTGCTGCATCAGGACGGCAAGAGCCTTGATCTTGGGAATCGGCGTGACCGTGTGCAGCAAAGTGACCTCGACGTTAATGGAAAGCAGGTCGGAAATCAGCTGTTCGTCCATATAGTCGCCCGGACTGCGGATTCCCATGACGATCGCCAGCAGTTCGTTTTCCCCCTTGAAAAAGCGGATCAGTCCCTCGTCGCCCGTAAAGTGGATATAGTCCGCCGTCAGCATGGATTTCAGTTCCGCGCCTTCCAGCGAACCGACGCGGGGGCGGGGCATCGTGATGGGACTGCACAGCCGCGCGAAAAACGTGAACGGACTGAGCTCCAGATCGCTTTCCTTTGTTTCGTACAGCTGGGTCGGTTCGTACATGTCCAGAATCGCAGTCAGCGCCTGCGCCGCCTGAGCCAGATCGCGGGCGTGGTTTTTATGTTCCTTGACCGACAGGATAACGTAGTGCTTGTTTCTGAAAACGCGGCTGAGGTTGTCCAGCCACTGCGTGGCGATCGCGCGCAAAATCGGGTTTTCGTGGCGCACTTCCTCGCCCAGGGGGATCATTTCGCGAATCGTGACGACGCGCACCGTGACGTTCAGATCCGCCATCGCGTCGATAAAGCTTTTGCGCGCGTCCAGCATGTTCATGCGCAGTTCCGGCGCGATCATCGCGACGTCGGCGCCCTTGATCGCGAACACGCGCACCAGCGATCCGTCATGGCATTCGATCGTCGTTCCGTCCTTTCCCAGACGTTCGAACGGCAGGAAATCCGCGACCTGCGTTTCGCGCGGTTTGGGCAGAATCATCTCGCCCAGCTTTGTCGCCAGCAACCCCGCGAACGCCGCCGCCGCGACGATGCCCAGAATGCTGACCAGAACTTCGCCCGTTCCCAGACTTTGAATAAAGATGGAAAAGATACTTTCAGGAAGCAAGTTTCGTTCCTTTGCACTTATAAATGTTTTTCGATCCGCCGGCGACGCGCCCGAACGCCTGAATCATCGCGGACAAATGCGGTTCGCGCGCGCCGTACACGATTAAAAAAGTATGCGCGATCACGATCGGGAACACGAAAATCAGCGGGTTCATTTCAAAAATTCCCATACCCATGAACATAAACGGAAACTGAATCGCCAGATTGATGCCCGCGGGCAGAAAGGGCGCCCAAAAAATTCTGGGCGGCATGGCGACGGCTCGTAAAATGGGTTCGCGCATATTTCAATCCTTTCCGTTTTCAAAAGGCTATCCGAAAAAAATGAACAAAGCCTTTATAAAGTATATGTTCAAAAAAAACAAAAGGAAAGTCATTCGTCAAAAATGTTCGCCCGCGCCGGTCGGACGGCAAAAAAAAGAGGGAAGCAACGCTTCCCTCTTTTCGTGATTTCGCATGGATTACAGCGTGGAACCGATGTCGTAGTCAGTGTACGCGGAACCCGTGCCGCCGGACGTGAAGTAGTTGACGACCTGGCTCGCGATAGCCAAGATCAACAGACCGAACGCCAGAGAGGCGAACCATTTCCATTTGACGGCGCCGAAGATCGCGCCGACAGCCAGACCGACCAGACCGAAACCGCCCATAACGAAGACGACCGTTCTGACGCTGCTGAACAATGTTTTACCTTTGCCGACGACGGTGCTGAAAGCGTCCTGAGCGAAAACGTCGGAAGAAGTGGCGAACAGCATCGCCAATGCCAAATATAACAGTTTCATTTTCATTCTCCTTGTTTGAAAGTGTTGGTGCTCTTCATAGTTTCAGAATATGAAAAACCGCCGCCGTTGTCCAACAAAAAAAAGCCGCCCGATTTCAATATTAACGTATTGATTTTAAATGATAAAATCAAAAAATTACACTTCCTTAAAAAAAATGTCACGAATTTGAAACATTTTGAAAACACGGGATTTTCCGGAAAAATCGCCTTTCCGTCCCGAAAACAAAAACGCATTTACCGATAGTTAAGGACTTTACCGTTAGAATCCGCGTGTATATACTGATTTGTCTTTTTGAATCAAAGTGAAAAGCCATGACCCGTTTTATGTCGGAAAAAATGATGCGCGCAGAACCGAACCAGTCCCGTGAAAAACGTTTTCCCGTTTCCGCGGGGACGGCTTTGTTTCTGGCGTTCAATTTCGCGCTGATTCTGGGATTTTGCAAATTTTCCTTTTACGTTCTGAAAAACCACCGCGCCGCGGTCGACCGCGGCGCTCTGGTCAAAACATACGTCGACGTCCAGCCCGCCGGCGCGGTCGGGGAACGAAATCTTTATATTATGGCGGCCGGCGGAAGATCGGCGGCGCCCGCCCCCTATTTCGCCGCCGAAGCGGAAACGCCGCGTCCCGATTTGCGCAACGTCGTCCCCGTCGCCGCGGTTTCGCGTCCGCCCGTTTTGCGCACCCGCGCGAAACGGGACGCCGCCCCCGCCGTCGAAACGGCACCCGTTCCCGTTGAAAAGCCCTTTCTTTCCGCCGAAAACGGCGGCGTTTCGCTGGACAGTCTGATGGCGTCCGGACTGGATCTGCTGGACAAGTCCGGCGAATCCGTCGCGGCGTCCGAAACTTTGCTGGACGACCCCGCTCCGGCGACCGCCGCCAATGAATCCGGCGACGTTCGGGCGCGCGAAACAGCCGCCGAACCGCCCGCACCCGCCGCGTCAAAGGAAATAAAAACAGCCGACGCCGCGTCCGCCGTCAAAGCGGCGGAAAAGATTTCCGTCCCCGCCGCCAAAAAGAAAAAGGTCAAAAAAGTTCCCGCGCCGAAAGAAGAGGGAACGCGCTGGATCGACGTCGCCGCCCTGCGCCGCGAACTGACCGAACAAGCAGACCCCGCGAAAGAAAAAGCCGAAATCGCCCGTCAAAACGCGGCGATGCTGGATATGAACGGCGCGAAGCAAACGGCGGACGCCGACGCGAAATCCGCGTCCGACGCCGTCGCTCCCGCCCCCGTCGAAGCGGTTGAAAAACCGGCGGCGCAAAAAACGGAAGCGGCGGTTCTTCCGCCGCCGATGCCCGCGCCCGCCGAAACGAAGGCTTCCGCCCCCGTTGCCGCGCGAAACGAAGAGAAAAAAGCTCCCGTTCCCGTAAAATCGACGCATTTGGCGGGAAACGCGCAAAGCTTGTGGAAAGTCGCCAAAGTGCGCGGAAAATCCAACACGCCCGAAACCAAGGCGACCGAAAAGCCCGCCGCGCCCGTTCCGGAAAAGGAACCGGACGGAGGCGTTTTGACGCCCTTGGACAATCCGGCGACGGAAAACGCCGGTGCGTCCGTGATTTACAGAAACGGCAAAGCGAAGCCCGTTGAAACGGCGGCGCGAAACAAAAGCCTGAACTGGCTCGACAGGCAGGAAGCCGCCGTGTGGACCAGCATGTCGCAATCCGACGCCCCGTCCGTCTGGTCGGCAAGCGCCGAATCCGTTCCGGCGGACCGCGCCCGCGCGTTCAGAATCGCCGACGAACAGCCCGCGCCGGTCGCGACGCAAACCGCGCCTGCGAACGAAGCCGGGAACGTCGTCAACTCCGCCCCCGTGAGGACGGTCGGCGAAACGGAAAAGCCCGAAACGAAAGCGAATCCGCTGCTGTTGCCCTTGGGCGGATCAACCCCGCAGACGGGGACGGCGTCCGCGCCGACGGCGGCGGCGACGCCCGCTACCGCGCCGGTCGCGGCTGTCCCGACAAATCCGGCGGGACTGTCCGCCGCCCTGTCGACCTCCCCCGCCGCGACGCCTCCGGCGTCCGGAAACGCCGCCGCGGCGGACGACGGTCTGGTGAACAAGATCTTTTCGTTTTTCGGAAAGCCGGAAGTCGACGCCCTGCCGTCCATCGGTTCGGGCGCGCCCGTCGAACAGCCCGAGGAAAAAAAAACCGCCGGCGACGTCAAAAAACCGAAAACGCCCGCCGCCCAAACGACGGCGCAGAAGCCCGCGACCGCCAAACGGGAAAACGAAAACCGCTTTTCCGTTCCGTCCGAACTGCGGCTGACGTTCCGTCCCGACAGTTCCGAAATGTCCGCGCAAACCGTCAAATGGATCAAAGCGTTCGGTCTGCGCGTCAAAAACGACATTCAAAACGCCGTCGAAGTCCGCATGAGCAGCGAAAGCCCGACTTTGCAGGAAAAGCGGTTCGCGATAATCCGCAGCACGCTGACGGGCGTCGGGGTTGAAGACGTGCAGATCATTCCCGTCATGACAGACCGCACGCCGCACACCATCGTTTTGCGCATGATCGTCCTGCCCGAAGAGGGGTACACGGAATACACCAGCGAAAACGGCGGCGTTAAGGAACGCCTGTATTACAAACAATGGTGATTTCGCGGCGCGCGGCGGATTGAATCGCGCGCGGGAATCTGATACCCTTTTCGCCGTCGATCCTTTCGGAAAAGCGTTGATTCGGACGGAGTTTTCGCTTTGCATAAAGGATTTCTTAAATAATTTAATGCTTTAATTGTAACCCTAAACAAGCGTTTTGTTTTTAATTTTGGAGATTGTTTTATGGCGTATCCACACAAAAAAATCAGCATTTTCAGCATGTTGACGGCTGTTGTATTGCTGAACGGATGCACGCGCTTCATTGACGGCGACCCCGCTTGGACGGGCGTTTCGGCGGGAACGGTTTCCGCCGCGCCCGATTTCACCGCCCCCGTCGGCGGCGGTCAGTTCGGTCAGCGCACGCCCCCCGACGTTTTGCAGAACACTTACGGCTACCGCGGCGAAGATCTGTCCGCGACCGCCGCGCCGTCGGGATCGAACGGACTGTACAGCTACGACAGTTCCAAAGACGCCATGCTGAACGCGGACACGCTGAACAACGCCCAAAATCAAACCGCGCCCCAGACCGGCGCGACGGACAATCAAAACGACGGATCGGGCGATTACGATCCCGCCGACCCCGTTGAAGACTGGCTGGCGACCGAAGGATCGTCCGTGCGTTCCCTGTTGAACGACTGGGGCGACAAAGCCGGCTGGCGCGTCGTGTGGAGCACCGACCGCGAATACGTTTTGGAGGCGGGTGCGATGTTCCGCGGACGCTTTATGGACGTCGCATCGGCTTTGATCCGTTCTTTCGCCCGCGCCAGACCCGCGCCGTGGGGGACATTCTATAAAGGCAACCGCGTACTGTTAGTGACGACTCAGGAGGACGAAAATGCGGACTAAACAACTTTTGATTTTCGGCGCCTGCCTGTTCGGGCTGACGTCGTGCGGTCTGTACCGTTCCGTTCTGAAAGAAACGGACAGAACGCTGGACAAGATCCAAGGAACGATGGACGCCCCCTTCACGCCCAGCGAACAGTACAAAATGGACACCATCGCCGTCAAAGACGACATCTGGCTGGGCAACCAGAGCGTCCGCGTCAACGCAGGCGATCCGCTGCCCGCGCGTTTTGAAACCGAAGACGGCATCACTTTGATCAGCACGTCCCCCGTTTCCCTGTTGCAGATTTCCGAACAGATCACGTCGCTGACGGGCATCACCGTCCGCGTCGACGACATGATTCTCAGCGAAGTCAAAAGCGCCGCAAAAGACGCCGCGAACGGCGACAGCAGAAACAACGAAAGCGTCGGCGGCGTCGAAAGCAACACCAGTTCCGATCTGTTCATGCCCGCCTATTCCGGCAAGCTGAGCGGACTGCTGGACCAGATCGTTTCGCGTTTTTCGCTGTGGTGGCGCTATAAAAACGGCGTGATCACGTTCTATAAAATGGAAACGCGCGTCTTCACCATTTACGCCCTGCCCGTCAAATCGAACCTGAGCGCGAACATCGCCGGCACGTCTTCGGGCGAAGGCGGCGGCACGACGTCCGCGTCGATGGATTCGTCCGTCGAACTGGACTTCTGGACGCAGCTGGAAACCGCCGTCACGGCGATGCTGCCCGAAGGCGCGTCGCTGAACGTCATTCCGACGAACGGCACGCTGACCGTGACCGCTCCGCCGTTCACGCTGCAGCGCATTTCGCAGTACGTCAACAGCCTGAACGAAAAGCTGTCGCGTCAGGTCGCCATCAACGTCAAGGTGCTGAACGTCACGCTGAACGACAACCGCCAGATGTCCCTGAACGTCAATTCGGTTTTAAACTTTGTCAAAGACAAGCTGAAATTCACGGCGACCTCCGCGGCGCCGACCATCGACAGCCTGTCGGGCAATCTGAACATGTCGATCATTTCCAGCGACAAGCACGTCGGCGACACCAGCCTGATTTTGCAGGCGCTGAACACGCAGGGCACGACGTCGCTGGTCACCAGCGCGGCGGTCACGACGATGAACAACCGCATCGCGCCGATTCAGGTGTCGACCAACCAGTCCTATGTTGAAAAAATCGAAACGACGATGAATTCGGACACGACGTCCGTTTCCATCACGCCCGCGAAAATCAACTACGGCTTCACGATGGAGGTTCTGCCCCGCATTCTGGATCACGGACGTCTGCTGATGATGTTCACGATGACGCTGACGGAACTGGAAGACATGGACAAGGCGTCCGGCGGCGGCACCGAAACGCAGACGACCGTCCAGCTGCCCAAGATCAGAACCCGCGGTTTCGTTCAGGAAGTCGCCATGACCTCCGGCGCGACGCTGATGCTGACGGGGTTCGAGGAAGTTCAGACGTCGACCAGCAACGACAAGGAACTGTTTTCCGTCAACAACGCCGCGAAAAAAGCGCGCAACGTCATGGTCATCTTGCTGACGCCCGAAGTGCTGATTTCGCCGCTGTCGCCCGAAACCAGAATGAAAGACCTTTAACGAACGGATAGTCGAACATGGCTGTAGATGATGACGAAGAATTGACGGTGGACGATTTGGACGAACTGGAAGACGACGCGGACGCGGACAACGCCGCCGCGCCGGCTCCGGAATCCGAAACCGAATCCGAACTGCCCGCCGACGAAGACGGCGATCCCCCTTGGGGACCGACGATCACCGTCAACGACACGACATACGCCGTCAGCCTGTTCTGGCAGCCGTTGCAGGACACCGACGATCCCTATCCGGAAGTCAAGGAAACTGTCGACAACTTTATGGAAGGCGCCGACCTGTTCTGTCTGCGGTCGGGCACGTCGCCCCAGTACGGCATCGGCAATTCGACCGAAGGGCACAAGGCGGGCATGCCGTCCGCCGCCGCCGCGCTGGCGGACACTTTCCGCGACAAGCCGTCGTCCGTCGCCGTGTTCGAAGTCGACGAAGGCTGGTGGTTCATCGCCATTCGAAACGACTTGATCCTGTCCGAAGAAGACCTGCTTTATCTGAACGAGGAAGACGCCAAACGCGCGTTTTTCGCCATGATGGCGGTACCGGACTGGGGACGCAAAATCGCCCCCGCGTCCTGGGAAATCGAAGGCACGGAAGAAGTCGACCTGTGGGATCTGTTGAAATCCCCCGGCGGTTCGAAGCTGATGCACATCAACAACGCCCAGCGCCAAAAGATCAAACTGATCGCCATCGGCGCCGCCGTCGCTCTCGCTTTCGTCCTGTACAAAGCCGTGATTTCGCCGCTGTTCTTTTCCACCGCGAAACCGGTCATCAGACCTTTGGCGCCGATGAAGCCCCTGTTCGAAGAGGAAGCGCCGCCGCCCCCGCCCGAAATCGTCGTCAAGCCGTGGGAAAAACTGATGGTTCCCGAAGATTTCATGAACCGCTGCCAAGCCGCCGTTCAACAGCTGAAATCCATGATTATCCCCGGCTGGGATCTGGAACCGATGACCTGCACGCCGTCGGGCGTTTCGACGGGCTGGACGATGCGTCAGGGGCATTTGGGCTGGTTCAAGCGCGCGATCGAGGAATACAACACGCGCGGTTTGGACTACCTGCTGGACGAAACCGGAAAATCCGCCGTCGCCACGCTGGCGATCGGGGACATCGCCGTCCACCACGAAGAGCCGAAGTACGAATACGCCGACCTGCACGAAGAGCTGACCGATATTTTCCAAGCCATCAAAATGGAAATTTCGATGGAACGGATTCCCATTCAGCGCGAAATCCCGCGCGACGCCGACGGCAACCCC
>DJRZ01000052.1:23274-36366 GCA_002440235.1 Alphaproteobacteria bacterium UBA6347 | reverse complement strand
CCCCGCCGGTCCGCCCAGGGTAACGGTCTATCCGCGCCTGACATTTTCCTTTACGTCGGACCTGCCCATGGATCACTGGCTGGACATGTTTAAAAAATTCCCCGGTTTGGAAATCTTGCAGCTGAGCTACACCCCCGAAGACAACACCTGGACTTATGAAGGACAAATCTATGAACCTGTTATGTAAAAAACACCTTTGGCTGGCGGCGGCGACGATTTGCCTGTCCGTTCAGACGGCGCGCGCCGATGACTTGTTTGACGATTCGTTTTTCGCCAATCCGGCTCCCGTCGACGCGGTGAAACCCGCCGACGCCCCCGCGCCCGCCGCAAACATTCCCGCCGCCGACGTTCCCGCCCCCGCTTCGGACGTTCCGGCTCCGGCGTCCGATCCCGCGCCAGCCGACATTTCAGCGCCCGCGGACGTCCCCGCCCCCGCTTCGGACGTTCCGGCTCCCGCCGACGACGCGCCGTCTTTGAACGTTCCCGCGCCCGCCGCGGACGTCCCCGCTCCGATGCCGTCGCTGGACATGAACATTCCCGCCCCGTCGTCCGATTTCGGCGCGCAGAACACCATGGGCGGACTGTCCGCGTCGCCCAGCGAACAGGTTTTGGGCAAGGTGTCCAGCGACATTTTCCGCGAAATGGCTGAAATGGAGCGCGAGAACAGTTCTTTGGCGTTGCAGTTAAAACGCGAACAGCTGCGTTCCGAAATCGACGCCCTGAAAACGTCCAACCGTCAGATGCTGTTTGACGAAATCGAACGGCGCGAAAAAATGACCCAAGCCCGTCTGGAATGGGAATTGGCGCAGGATTTGAAACGGCAGGAGGCTTTGGAACGCAAACAGCGCGCCGAAATCCGCCAGAAACAGATCGAAGCCGCCCTGAAACGCGAAGAAGACCGCCGCATTCAGAAAATGAAGGACGAGGAAACCGCGCGTTTGAAAAAGGAACGCGAAGAAGAGGAAGCCAAAAAGAAACAGCGCGCCGAATTGAAGAAAAAGTACGACGCCGCGTCTTTGGTGCGCGTCAACAACCTGAAACCGATCATGATGGCGGCGGCGCGCCCCGAAAAAATCAAACGCACGCCGTCTTCGCGCGTGTCGACGAAACTGACGGAAACGGGCGAGGATCTTTTGACCAAGAAACGCGCCGGCGAGGCGTTGAGCCTTGGTCCGACGACGGTCGAAACCGAAGACGGCGAAGGCAAAAAAGCCGCCGAACCCGCGTCCCAGCTGTACGCCGTTTCGGAAATCCGCGGCACGTCCGGATCGCTGATCGCCAAACTGATCGCCAAAAAGGACAAGACGACCTTCTTTGCCAAAAAAGACACGATTCTGCCGACGGGACACCGCGTCATCGACATTCAAAAGGATTACGTTCTGGTTCAGGTCGGTAAAAGCAAGGAAATGATCGGCTTCTCCGCCACGGGGTTGCTGTCCGCCGCCGCCGAAGCCGCCAGAGAGGAAATCGAACAGGAAAACGACACCGTGCGCGACGAACAGAAACCGTTCCGCGCCCGCCGCGAAGAACCGCGGCGCCGCCAGCCGGCTTTGCCGAAACTGGCGCCCGTCAGCCAGAACAAAACCGCCGCCAACGGATCGTTTTCGGGCGCGAGTCTGGCGCGCTGACGCTTTTCGTTCAATCGGGTCGACAGGGGAAAGTCCGCTTTTCCCTGTCGGTTTTTAAAAGCGGTTTTTCCGCAAAGTTAAAGAGGGTCTGACATGCCTTTACCTGCCAAATCGAAATCGGGCGCGGCGCCGCACGCGGGGGCGGCTCCGGCGAAAGCGGCAACTCCGGCGAAAGCGGCTTCGCCCGCGAAACCAGCGGCGGGGGACGCGGCGAAACCCGCCCCCAAGAAAAGCTCCGAAGTTCTGAACGAACTGTTCGCGTCGGGCAAGTGCATCACGACCACGAACGGCGCTTTTCCGGTCAAAGAGGACACGCGCAGTCTGCTCGCCCTGTTCGACAACGGGCGTTTTCTGGTCAGCGCGGAACACAAGTTCGACGGTCGCGTCCTCAGCTTTGAAGTGCTGGCGCGCAAAAAGAAACTGCAAGTCAACAAAGCCGAATACGTCCCGTCCAACCTGATCAAAGCCATTTACGAACGCGCGGCGACGGACGAACCGGACATTCCCGCCGACGAACTGGGCAGCGCCGCCGACCTTGACCAGTTGCAGATGCAAAAGGATTACGTCGAGGTTTTGACCAAAGCCGCGGCGGTCAAGGTGTCCGACGTCCACGTCGTCGTCGGGTCGCACAAAACGGAAATCTTTTTCCGTCAAAACGGCATGATGCGCGTCGTCATGGAAAACACCAAGGAATGGGGCGAGGCGTTCGTCCGCGCGGCGTTCGCGTCGTCGGACATTTCGGACGCGAACTACGCCCAGAACGAATATCAGGCGGCGCAAAAAATCGGCGACGCCCCCTTGCGCGGATCGGGCGGGAAACTGCGTCTGCCGCGTCTGGTTTTGGGGGTTCGTCTGCAATTCAACCCGATCGCGTTCGGCACGCGCTATCTGGTCATGCGTCTGCTGTACGCGGACGAAGATCCCGACAACGCGGGCGATTTGATGGCTTTGGGCTACACGAAGCGCGAAGCCGACATGTTCTACCGTCTGCGCGCGGTGCCGATCGGCATCATCATCGTGGCGGGACCGACGGGGTCGGGCAAATCGACGACGTTGCAGCGCAACATGATTTCGCTGTTGCAGGAACGCAATTACGAACTGAACCTGATCACCGTGGAAGACCCGCCCGAATACCCGATCCCCGGCGCGCGCCAAATGCCCGTGACCAACGCGAACACCGAAGCGCTGAAAGAGCAGGAATTCACCAAAGCTCTGGCGGCGTCCCTGCGTTCCGACCCCGACATGCTGATGATCGGGGAAATCCGCACGCTGTCGTCGGCTCAGCTGGCATTCAAAGGCGCGCTGTCGGGACACGGCGTGTGGTCGACTTTGCACGCGAACTCGTCCCCCGCGGTCATCATGCGTTTCCGCGACATGGGCGTGGAAACGTTCAAACTGATCGACCCCGAAATCATGAAAGGCATGGTGTCGCAACGTCTGTTCCGCCGCGTCTGCCCGTACTGCCGCGTTCCCGTTTCGCAAAACCCCGACCACCCGACCGTCCAGCGTCTGCGCAAGGCTTACGGCGATTTCGGCATGGAACAGGCTTTTTTGCGCGGTCCGGGGTGTTCCGAATGCGGCGGCAACGGCTGCAAAGGGCGTTGCGTCGTCGGCGAAATCCTGCTGCCCGACGCGACGTTTTTAAATTTGCTGGTCAACGGCGAAACCAAAAAAGCCATTGACTACTGGACGGGCGATTTGGGCGGTCGCACCATGAAAGACTGCGCCATCGAACGCATGTTGAACGGACTGATCGACGCCGAGGAAGTCGAACGCTGGTGCGGTCTGTTGGACGAAAGACCCATTTACTAACCCATTTGAAAGGACGCCAATGGCTTTTAAAGCATCGGACATTAACCGCTATTACGCGATGGTCATTTGCCGTTTAAGCAACGGCACGCGCATGAAAATCTACCGCAAGCTGATTTCCCTGCTGCGTAACCGTTTTTCATTGATGGACGCGCTGGACCGTATCCGCGGAATCATCACCAACGACGGGAAAAATCCCGACGAACCGATGGCTCTGGCGATTTTGTACTGGTCGCGCGAACTGCAAAACGGTCACCCGTTCTCCGTCGCGCTGGAAGGCTGGGCGCCCGCCAGCGAACGCCTGATGCTGTCGGTCGGTGACGTGTCGAACCTTGAAAACGCCCTCGAAAACCTGATCAAGGTCGCCGAAGGCACGAAAAAAATGAAAGAACCGCTGGTCAGCGCGATCAGCTACCCGATGTTCTTGTCGATGATGACCGTTTTGATCATTTACGCGATCGGCGCGTACATGGTGCCGCCGATGATCAGCGCCGCGCCCAACACCCGCTGGACGGGCAGCGCGAAAGATCTGGTCAACGTGTCCGAATGGATTCAGAAAAACTGGCTGTTCGCTTTTTCGATCCTGCCCGCGATCTTTCTGTTGATTTACGCGACGCTGGGGCGGTGGAAAGGCAAGACGCGCGCGTTTTTCGAAAACGTCCCCCCCTGGTCGCTGTACCGGATTTTCGTCGGCGTGACGTGGATGCTGGCGATGGCGGCTTTGGTGCGCGCGGGCACGCCCGTTTCGCAGGCGTTGCGTTCCCTGCGCCACGACGCCAGCCCGTACCTGCTGTACCGCATCGACAGCGCGCTGGTATATATCAACAACGGCGACAACCTGGGCGAAGCGTTGAACAAAACGGGACTGGGATTCCCCGACAAGGAAATCATCGGCGACCTGCGCATTTATTCCGAAATGGACAACTTTCAGGAAGCGCTGGACCAGATGGCGAACGAATGGCTGGAAGACAGCGTCACCGGCATCACGCAAAAGGCGGCGGTGCTGAACATGGTGGCGACGCTGTTCGTTTCCGGCGCGATCGCGTGGGCGGTTATGGGCACGTTCGCCATGCAGGACCAGATCACCAAAGCGATGGGCTGATTTTTTTCGCACCGTTCAAACAGCCTCCGCCGCGCGCGGAGGCTGTTTCGCAACCGCAAAAAACCGCTTGACTTAAAGCCGGCTTTAAAGATTACTCTGACAGAAGTTGTTTTAACGGAGGATTATCATGGCGAAAAAAGTTTTGATTCTGGCGGGCAGTTTCCGCAAAAAAGGCAATTCCGACCTGTTGTGCGACGCGTTCGCCGACGGCGCGAAAAGCGCGGGAAACGACGTTGAAAAAATCTACGTCAACGACAAAAAAATCAATTATTGCCGCGGGTGCGGCGTTTGCAACGCGACGCACAAATGCGTCCAAAACGACGACATGCCCGAAATCATTGAAAAAATGCTGAACGCCGACGTGATCGTCATGGCGACGCCTGTTTATTTTTACAGCATGAACGGGCAGATGAAAACGCTGATCGACCGTTGCGTCCCGCGCTACACCGACATGACGGGCAAGGATTTCTACTTCATCGTCGCCGCGGCGGACGAGGATCACGCCGCGATGGAACGCACGCTGGAAGGATTCCGCGGTTTTCTGGATTGTCTGGACGACGCGCGCGAAAAGGGCGTCATTTACGGCACGGGCGCGTGGAAAATCGGCGACATCAAGGACAAACCCGCGATGAAACAGGCGTTCGAAGCGGGAAAATCCGTCTGATTTCAATCGAAAATCATGCGATAGGTCATATCCGCGGGGTCGTTTTCGCTCCGCGGATATTCTTTCCACAATTTAACGGTCAGCTCGGCGGGCAGGTCCGTCAGATACAGGTGATACCCCGTTTCATAGGGCGAATAGTTGTTGCACCCTTCCGGCGCGCCGCAGGAAAAGCCGCGGTGGTAAAAACCCGACGTTTGAACGATTCTGTTCGACAGATTTGAATCGTTTTTAAAACGCACGTTGTCCGCGACGGCGGCGAAAGCGTAGTTGTATCCCAGATCGCGGGCGTTCGCGTCCTGCAAAACGACGCTGTCGTACCGCCCCGTCTTCCGGTGCAGCGGCGAATAGCCGACGCGCGCGGTGATCCGTTTGCGCAGGGGATCGTAATCGACGCGGTACGGAATCAGATAGTCGTCGTCGGAACACGGAACACCGCGGGATTGAAACGCGTAAGACGGGACGTTGATGTAAAACAGCAGTTCGGGATTCAGGATTCCGACGCTTTCACGCGACAGTCCCGCCCCGATGTCGCGCGTGTCGCCGACGCCGACGCAGGCGATCTGATACGCGCCGATCCACGGCGCGCCGTCGTCGATCTGAAAAACGGCGGCGGACGGCGCGTAACCGGAACGACCGCCGAAAACGGTCGACTGAAACATCGCGGCTTTTCTTTTTTGCAGGATTTCGTCGCGACTCAGCCCCGAAAAGCGTTGCATGCCGTTCAGAGGGACATAGCGCGCGGCGGCGGGAAAGGAAAGCAGGCAAAGGGTTAAAACCAGTTTCAGCATTGTTTGAATCCTTCCCGTGTTTGTTTAAATCAGGATACGCGTTTATCCGAATCGTTGTCAAGAAAAGCGGAAAGCCGGCGTTTTCACGCCGGCTTTCGTCGCAACGCGCGCGGAATCAATAGTTTTCGGCGCGGACTTCGAAATAGCTTTGCGGGTGCGAACAGACGGGGCAGACGTCGGGGGCTTTTTTGCCCATGACCAGATGTCCGCAGTTGCGGCATTCCCACATGGTTTCTTCGGATTTTTCGAAAACCGCCTTCATTTCGACGTTTTTCAGCAAAGCGCGGTAGCGTTCCTCGTGCGATTTTTCGATCAGCGCGACGGCGCGGAACTGGGCGGCGAGCTGTGTGAATCCCTCTTCCTCGGCTTCTTTGGCGAAGGTGGCGTACATGTCCGTCCATTCATAGTTTTCGCCCGCGGCGGCGGCGGCAAGATTGCGCGCGGTGTCGCCCAGTTCGCCCAAAGCCTTGAACCACATTTTGGCGTGTTCCTTTTCGTTGTCCGCCGTTTTCGCGAACAAAGCCGCGATCTGTTCGTATCCCTCTTTTTTCGCGACGCCGGCGAAATAGGTGTATTTGTTGCGCGCCTGCGATTCGCCCGCGAACGCGGTCATCAGGTTCTTTTCGGTTTTGCTGCCTTTCAATTCCATGTTTGCTCTCCTGTTTAAAAAATGGATTTTCAACAACTCTACACGCTTTGCGGCGCAAATCAAGCAAAGGATTGCAACGCCTGTGCGAAAGAACTATACTGGGCAAACTTTTTACGAAGGGATTCGACACCATGACAGACCGCGTTCAAACCGCCGTCGCCCTGCGCGGCGAAAAAGGATACAACTGCGCCCAAGCCGTTCTGGCGGCGTACGCCGACCTGTTCGGACTGGACGAACCGACAGCCCTGAAAATCGCCGAAGGTTTCGGCACGGGCATGGGCGGCATGGGCGAAACCTGCGGCGCGCTGACGGCGGCGTACATGCTGGTCGGGCTGATGAACGCGACGGGATCCCCCGACAAAGCCGTGCGCGCCGACACCTATAAAAAGGTGCGCGAACTGACGCGGGCGTTCAAAAACGAAACGGGCGCGACCCTGTGCCGCGAATTGAAAGGCGAAGGCGGACGTCCCGTCGTTCCCTGTCCCGTGTGCGTCGCGACCGCCGCTCGCCTGTTCGAAGAAACGATGAACCGCGCGGGAAAAGCCGTAAAGATTAAATCAATCGATTGACTTTCAGAATCAAAGTCTGTATCGTTCCCTTTGTCTTTTATTGAACAAAGGAAGCGGCAAGTGGCTAAGGATTCCAAAAAACGGCTGTTTGAAACGGCGCGGCACCTGTTCGCCGCGTCGGGGTATTACGGCACGTCGACGCGCGATCTGGCGGATCGGGCGTCCGTCAACATTTCGGCGATCACTTATTACTTTGACAGCAAGCTGGGGCTGTACCGCGCGGTTCTGTCCGACATCGCCACCCGCGTCAAAGAAGAGCTGAGCGACAAAACGACGCACGCGAAAAAACTGCTGTCCGACGAAAACGCGACGGCGGATCAGGCGCGCGCCCTGCTGTTCGAACTGATTTCCGAACTGTGCATTCTGCTGTGTTCGAAACGGCTGCCGAACGAGGACGTCGTCATTTTCCTGCACGAATATTCCGTCCCCGGCGAAGCGTTCGACACGCTGTACCGCGAACTGATTTCGCCGATTTACGAAATCTACGCCGACCTGTTCATCAAGGCGACCGGCAACGGTCTGAACCGCGAAGACGCCACGCTCTGCACGTTCCAGCTGTTCGCGCAGATGTTCGTGTTCAAGGCGCGCAAACAAACCATTTTGCAGCATTTGAACTGGAAGGAATACGGCGACCGCGAGGTTAAAAAAATCATCACCATGATTTTGGAACACACCGGCGCCGTTCTGGATTTATACAAAAACAAACAAAGATGAGAAAACATATGACTTTTTCGATTACCAAAAAAGCCGCCCTGCCCCTGTGCTTCGCCGCCGCGGGCGTTCTGTTCGATTCGCGCGCGGACGCCGCGGGATTCCAGCTGACCGATTTTTCGATGACGGGGCTGGGGCGTTCCTACGCGGGCGCGGGCGTCGTCGGCGACGACTATTCCGCCATCGGGTTCAACCCCGCCGGCATGACGCTGAAAGGCACGGGCGGACAGGCCGGCGCCGCCGTCATCTGGCAGCACGGCGAAGTCAAGGGATCGGCGGATAAACACGACGGCTCCCGAACCAACCGCGTTTTCGGCAAAGAAAGGGTCAGCATTCCCGTCGCCGTCCCCAACCTGTTCGCGCAGTATAAAATCAACGACGATTTCCGTTTCGGTCTGGGCGTGTACGCGCCGTTCGGTCTGGCGACGGAATACCCGAAACACTGGTTCGGGTCGGATCTGGCGGTCGATTCGGAATTGGAGGTCATCGACGTCGCCCCCGCCCTGTCCTACCGCCTGAACGATCATTTCAGTTTCGGCGCGGCGCTGATCGCCCGCTGGGGACGCGTCAAAATGACGAACACGTCGTACGGCGCCGGATTCAGCGATTTCGACATTGACGGCTGGGGCTATTACGGACGTTTCGGCGTGATGTACGAAGTCGACGAAAACACCCGTTTCGGTTTGTCCTATCAGACCAAATCGACCGAAGTCGAACACACGCTGAAAGGCGACCACGTTCTGGAAAACATAACCTATCTGGCGGGCAACCACGTCGGCGGCACGGTCACGCGTCTGCCCGAACACTGGCTGCTGTCCGGATACCACCGCCGCGGCGATTTCGGTTATTCCGCGTCGATCCGCCGCACGCAATGGCAGAACTTCAACGAATTCACGCTGACGTCGTCGTCGCCGCTGGGATACCACACGTCCTATTACAAATGGGAAAACACGTGGACGGTCGCGCTGGGCGTCGATTGGTATTACAACGACAGCTGGACGTGGCGCGCGGGCGTTTCCTACGACGAATCTCCCGTCCCCGGTTCGGCGTACCGCACGGTGCGCATTCCCGACAACGACCGTTACTGGATTTCCGCGGGTTTCACCTATAAAATCAATGAAAACGTGAAAATGGACGTCGGCTACGCGCATCTGTACCTGCCGACGTACAAAGCCAGAAACGGCGCGAGTTCGACCGGATTGGGCGGCGGCGTTCCGACAAGTTCTTTCGTCGACGCGAAATACGACGTGAACGCCGAAATTCTGGGCGTCCAGTTCCAGTACGATTTTTAACCGACCGACAAATTGAAAAGCGGGGTTTGAAACCCCGCTTTTTTTGCAACCGTCACAATTCGGTCAGGTCGATCCGATGGCGTTCCGGACTGTACCGCATCGCGATTTTGCCCGCTTTCAGCTTCAGGGCGTCCTTGCCGAACACCTCGTACCGCCAGCCTTTCAAAACGTCCAGATCGGGATTTTTTTCGCCCGCCAGCATGTCCAGTTCGTCCGGCGACGCGATCAGCTTTTCGGCGACGTCGCATTCCGCCGATTTGATCATCAAAAGCAACCGCAGCATTTTCGACACGGAACGCGCCGAACGCGGCAGTTCGTAGGGTTTCGGCACGGCGGGATACGTCGACGGGTCGCTCGATTTCACGTCGGCGACGATTTTCAAAATCTCGCGTCCCATGCGACCGTTGGCGAACCCCTGCGGCAATCCGCGCATTTTCGCCATTTCTTCGGCGTCCGACGGCATGTTCGCGGCGATTTCCAACAAAATCTCGTCGCGCATAATATGCTTGCGCGGGCGATCCAGACGTTTCGCCTCGTCTTCGCGGTAAGCCGCCAGCGCCCGGCACATCGCCAGATACAGGGGCTTGTTCGAATTGATTTTCAGCCGTTTCCACACGGCGGAGGAATCGTTTTCGTACGTCGCGGGATTGATCAGAAAAGCGGTGTCGTCGTCGACCCAGTGCGTTCTGCCCGTTTCGGTCAGCAGATCCAGCATTTTTTTGTAAATGTCGCGCAGATGCGTCACGTCCGCCAGCGCGTACACGATCTGCTTTTCGGTCAGCGGACGGCGCGACCAATCGGTGAACCGCATGGACTTGTCCAATTCGATCCCCAGCATTTTCTGCACCAGATTCTGATAGCTGACGGATTCGCCGAATCCGCACACCATCGCCGCCAGCTGAGTGTCGAACACGGGACGCGGCGTGCGCCCGTCCAGATGATAAAAGATTTCGATGTCCTGACGGGCGGCGTGAAACACCTTGACGACGTTTTCGTTCTGCATCAGTTCGAACAAAGCCGTCAAATCGATTCCCTTCGCCAGCGGATCGACGCAGCACGCCTCGTCCGCCGACGCGATTTGAATCAGGCAGACCTGCGGCCAATAGGTCTTTTCGCGGATAAATTCGGTGTCGACCGTGACGAACGGGTGTTGCGCCAGACGTTCGCACAGGCTGTTCAGGTCTTCGGTGTTTTGAATGAATTTACACATGATTCTTTACCGGCAAAAAAAATGACAACTGCTCTGTTTTACATAGATAAGACGGAAAAATAAAGCCCGAAAAGCACTTTATTTGACGCGTTCGGGCGAAAACGCTTGTTTTCGGCGTCAAAAGGCGTACACTTTTCGACAAGATCTTATACTCCTCTGCGATGTGGCTTGCCGAAAGGCGCGTGCAAAGCGGGATTCCCCCGAACGGGAAACGAATATAACATCTTCCGTGTCCATACGGTCATTTTTAACAGGAGTTTCCCCCATGCCCAACGGTAAAGTCAAGTGGTTCAACAGAACAAAAGGCTACGGCTTCATTCAGCCCGACGACGGTTCGAAGGACGTTTTCGTCCACATCAGCGCCGTCGAAAAAGCCGGTCTGCAAACGCTGAAAGAAGATCAGGCGGTCAGCTACGAACTGGTCACGCATAAGGACCGCACGTCCGCCGAAGAACTGAAACTGATCTGATTTTTCGAAAACGCGAAAAGGGCTTTGGCGACAAAGCCCTTTTTTCGTCGTCTTTCGGGGTTGCCGAACGGACGTTTTTCTGATTACATAAAACCACAGTCTATTTTTTTGGAACACGTTGATGAACACTTTTTTCAAAACCGCCGCCGTCCTGTCCGCCCTGCTGCCGTTTTCCGCGCGCGCCGACATGTTTGAACTGACGCTGACGCAAAATTCCAATTCCGTCACCAAAAGCTACAAATCCGTCACCGACCTTTTCGACAAATACAAAAACGGCGAACTGGATTCGATCATGGCGGGATACGACGCGACGGCGGATTCCGACAGCGCGCTGAACTTCCGCGGCATCGAAATGCGTTTGAACTACACGGGCAACAAACTGCAATTCGTCGTCCCGTCCATCGACGTCGACCAAACGTTCGGCGACGGCACGTCCCAGACGCAGGCGTTCAACGCGTTCAAAAACTATCTGGAAAAGAACAAAGACGGCTTGCTGTCCAAAATTTTAAAGGAAAGCGTCACCAACACCCCCTACGACGCCGTCGCGGGGTCGCCGTCGTCCCTGATGGGGCAAATGGCGGACGCGGCGTTTTTCAATCCCGTGCTGGATTCGGCTTCGCGCGTTCTGGTTTCGGGAACGAACGACGGCGCTTTCGTCGCCGCCCCGAACGCGACGGTTCACCGGCTGACGGGAACGAACAAAAAAGACAAATCGTCCGCGGTCGTCAGCCTGCCGCTGGGATACGCCTATAAATTCGACAACGACTGGGCGGTCGCCGTCGACGTCCCCCTGACCTACGTCAACACGGACGGGTCGTCAACCTACGCCGTTCAGGCGGGGCTGAGCGTTCAAATTCCGCTGTATCGGGACAACTGGACGGTCACGGCGGCGGGGCGCATGGGCGCGACGGCGTCGTCGGACATGCTGTCGGGCGGCATTCTGTACATGGGTTCGGCGACCAGCAACCTGTCGTTCGATCTGACGGGATCGACGCGGCTGACGGTGACGAACATGTACGCCCGCGTTCAGGATTACAAAGCCAAAACGGGCGATTTCGAAATCGATTACGACCTGCAAAACAACGTGCTGAAAAACGGCGCGTCGATCCGGCAAATGATCGGGACGGACTACGCGCTGACGGTTTTCGGATACAACACGAAATACACGGGATCGAAGCTGTACATCGACGAATACAACGAAGGCGGATTCCGACTGACCAAATACCTGTCCGGCAAAACCGCCGTCGCCGGCTGGGACGTCATGTTCAGCGCGGCGAAAGGCGATAATTACGAGGCGTTCCGCGCCGCCGTGTCGCTGTTGTTCTGACCTTTTCGAAACGGAGGCGCCGAATGAAAAAACTGTTGACCGTCCTTTTGCTGTCCGTCTGTTTCGCCGGCTGTCGAACGGCGGACGCCGCCGTCTACAAACTGGGGCAGAAACCGCAAAGGAAAATGAGCTTCGGCGCGGGACGGAACGAAACGGTCGCCGGCGGCATATCGTGTTTGGAAAACAAGGATTGCGCCGTTAATCAGGAATGCGCCGCCCTGCAATGCGTCGACGTGTGCGAAAACGCGACCTGTCCCGACGGACTGCATTGCGCGCCCGCCGGCGAAAACCGCCCCCACGAATATCAATGCGTCGAATGCGCCGCGCACGGTCACTGCCCCGACGGCATGCTCTGCACCGTGAATTACACCTGTCAAAAACCAGACCCGTGCAAAGACGCCGTCTGTCCGCCCGCCGCGCCGTTCTGCCAGCCGAAACCGTACAAGACCCTGCCCTACACCTGCGTTCAATGCGAAACGGACGAACACTGCCCGCCCGTCGCGGGACTGACGCGCAAATGCATCGACGGCTACTGTCTGTTCAACGTCGAAGGCAACATTCCGGCGCAAAAGCGAAGCTCCGAACCGCAAGCCGCGCCCGCCGCGCAACCGCCGGATCGGGACGCCGGCGAATACGAAGAGGAATATTACGGCGAGGAATATTACGACTGACGCGAAAACGCCGTCCGGTTTCGGGCGGCGTTTTTTCAGGCGGTTTCAAAGCGCGTCATTTTGAAACGCAACAGCACAGATCGGCGGTCAGCGTCTTGTCGGGCGGGCAGAACGCGACCTGCGTCTCCGGCATGACCGCGCAAGCCCCGTTTTTCAAGACATAGCCGCCGTCGCATTTCGTGCAGACGCCCGACGAATCGCAT